>JBJHBH010000043.1:0-28654 GCA_050485365.1 Desulfuromonadales bacterium
ATGAAGGTCGAGCATGAGCCGCAAGGGGAATATTCCCAGCTGACGATCACCACCATCGACATCCCCGGCCTCTTCTCCAAGATCACGGGGGTCATGGCCGCCAACGGCATCAACATCCTCGGGGCGCAGGTCTCCACCACCAGCAGCGGCATCGCCCTCGATGTCCTTCATGTGCGAAGCGCCGCCGACGTCCCCCTCGACAACCCCGAGAAGTGGCGCCGCGTCGAAGACGATCTGGTCGCCGTCCTCGAAGGTAGAGCCAGGGTGGAAGATCTGGTAAAAAAACGGCAGCGCCCCGCGTTCATGGTGGAGCGCCCCCGGCCGCGCTTCCCGAACAAGGTCGAAATCACCAACGAGGTCTCCGACGAGTACACCGTTCTGGACATCTACGCCCACGACCGGGTCGGCCTCCTGTATCAGATCACCCGCACCTTGAAGGAGCTCGGCCTCTACATCGGGGTCTCCAAAATCAGCACCAAGGTCGATCAGGTCGCCGACACCCTCTATGTGCAGGATATCTTCGGGCAGAAGATCACCTCTGACGAGAAGATCGAGGAGATCAGGACTCGCCTGCTCGCGACCCTCGATGAGGAACTGGAGTAGCGGCATCGGACGCTGGGGAAGAAGGGGAGCAGGAATGAACCATCACCTCGACGAATTCATGAGCTATCTGACGGTAGAGCGCGGACTCTCGTCCCACACCCTCGAAGGGTACGGCCGCGATCTGTGCCGCTACATCGATTTTCTCCAGCGCCAGAATACCGATCTGCTGCGCGGCGTCTCCAGCGCTTTGATCCTGCGCTTTCTCGCCGAGCTGGCCGAAGCCGGCCTCGGAGCGCGAAGTCGCGCCCGCTCTCTGGCCGCGGTACGGATGTTCCACAAATTCTTGCTGACCGAGGGGTACGCCGAGGAGAACCCCGCGTCGCGGGTGGAGATTCCCCGCAGCCTGCATCCGCTCCCCCAGACCCTCGCTCCGGCCGAAGTCGAACGCCTCCTCGCATCGCCGCGCGGAGACGATCCGCTCGTGCAGCGCGACCGCACCATGCTCGAGCTCCTCTACGCCACCGGCCTGCGGGTCTCGGAGCTCGTGGGGCTCAAGCTCTCCGATCTGCAGCTCGATCCGGGATACCTGCGCGCCTTCGGCAAGCGCAGCAAGCAGCGCATCGTCCCGCTGGGCGAAACGGCTGTGGAGGAGCTGCGTCTCTATCTTCGCCATGCGCGCCCGGCCCTCGACCGAAACGGCGACTCGGTCTTTCTTTTTCTCAACCGCAGCGGGAAGGGATTGACACGCCAGGGGTTCTGGAAGATCATTAAACGCCGCGCCGTGCAGGCACGGATTCTCAAAAACATAACCCCCCACACCCTTCGGCACTCCTTCGCCACGCACCTGTTGGAGAACGGCGCCGATCTGCGGTCGGTACAGACGATGCTGGGCCACGCCGACATCTCCACCACCCAGATCTACACCCACGTCACCCGCGAGCGGCTGAAGAAAATCCACCAGGAGTTTCATCCCCGGGGGTGACCTTTATCCGGCGCGCCGCAAACGGTGCGCCCCATCGACTTTAGGAGATCGCACTTCCGATGAAGTACATTGTATTGCTCGGCGACGGAATGGCCGACGAACCGATCGAAGAGCTCGGGGGCAAGACCCCCCTGGAACATGCCCGCACCCCCCGGATGGATTCGCTCGCCGCCTCCGGACGCCTCGGTCTCGCCCACACGGTTCCCCCCGGCTTCCACCCCGGCAGCGATGTGGCGAACCTCTCGGTCTTCGGATACGACCCCGCCGACTGCTACAGCGGACGCTCTCCGCTGGAGGCGGCGAGCATGGGCGTCGAGCTCGGCCCCGACGATGTCGCCTTCCGTCTGAACCTGGTCAATCTGCTGCCGCACGCAGGCAGGCTCTACATGGGGGACTTCTCCGCAGGGCACATCCCCACCGACGAGGCGCGGGAGCTGATCGCCGCGCTGCAAGCCGAGCTCGGTAGCGGTGAATTCAGCTTTCACTGCGGAATCTCGTACCGGCATCTGATGGTCTGGCACGGCGGCCGCGACCGCCTTGAGTTCACCCCTCCCCACGATTTGGCGATGCAGCCGGTCGACGGTCACCTGCCCAGGGGCGAGGGGTCCGACGCGCTGCTGAAGCTGATGACCGATTCGCAGATCCTTTTCCATCAGCACCCGGTCAACGAGGCCCGCGAGAAGAGGGGGCTTCCCACCGCCAACTCGATCTGGCTCTGGGGGCACGGGCGGGCGCCGCGCATGCGGCCGCTGAAGGAGACCTACGGCATCACCGGCGCAGTGATCTCGGCCGTCGACCTCATCAAAGGGATCGGGATCTATGCGGGGCTCGACATCATCAACGTCCCCGGCGCCACCGGCTATCTCGACACCAATTTCCGCGGCAAGGCGGAATACGCCCTGGAGGCGCTGCGCACCCGCGACTTCGTCTATCTTCACGTCGAAGCGCCCGACGAGGCGGCCCACTCGGGGAACCTCGAGGACAAGATCAAAGCCATCGAATCGTTCGACGAGTTGGTGGTCGGTACCGTCCTCGACGGCATCGCCGCGCTGGGTGACCACCGCATCCTCCTGCTCCCCGACCACCCGACGCCGGTGCGCCGCATGACCCATACCCACGATCCGGTCCCCTTCGTCCTTTACGGCAGCGGCGGCGAGTTCCCTCCGGTCGGCGCCGTGAAAGGATACGAGGAGAAGAGCGCCGCTGCGACGGGTGTCGTCGTCGAGCGGGGGAGCGACCTGATGCGCCTGCTCGTGCGCGGCGCCGTCTGAGGTTTGGGCAAAGGAAAGACATTCATGCTTCGGGTCGTCATCGACGAAGATCGCTGCAAGGGGTGCGCTCTGTGTACCGTGGCCTGTCCCTTGCGTCTGCTGCGCCTCGGGCCCTGTCTCAACGCCCTGGGAACCTTCCCCGCCGTCATCGCGCCCGACGATCAAGCCCAGTGCACCAGTTGCGCCATGTGCGCGCGCATGTGCCCCGATACGGCCATTGCGGTCTATCGGGAGGAAGCTGAGGGGGACCGGTGACCCGGCGCCTCTTCGTCAAGGGGAACGAGGCGGTGGCTTTGGGGGCGCTGGCGGCCGGGTGCCGCTATTATTTCGGCTATCCCATCACCCCCCAAAGCGACATCCCCGAGCTCATGTCCCGCGAGTTGCCGAAGGTGGGCGGCACGTTCATTCAGGCCGAAAGCGAAATCGCCTCCATCAACATGGTGCTGGGCGCGAGCGCCTGCGGCGCCCGCGCCATGACGAGCTCGTCGAGTCCGGGGATCTCCCTCAAGCAGGAGGGGATTTCGTACATGGCCGGAAGCGAGCTCCCCGGCCTCATCGTCAACATCTGCCGCAGCGGCCCCGGGCTCGGCGGCATCGACGCCTCCCAGGGCGATTACTTTCAGGCGGTCAAGGGCGGGGGGCACGGCGGCTACCGGATCTTCGTGGCGGCCCCCCATTCGGTGCAGGAAATGTACGATCTGACCGTCCTCGCCTTCGACGTCTCCGACCGATATCGGATTCCGGCGATGATCCTGGCCGACTCGGTCATCGGTCAGATGAAGGAGGCCCTCATCCCTCACCCGTATGTGCCCCCGGCGGATCTGCCCCCCAAGAAGTGGGCAGTTTCGGGCAAGGCGGGGCGCACGGCGCAGAACGTGGTCAAGTCTCTCTACCTCGGCGACGGCGAGCTCGAAGCGCACAACTGGCGCCTTTTCGAAAAATACCGTCTCCTCGAGAGCGCCGAGACGCGCTGGGAGGAGAGTCTTCTGGGGGACGCCGATCTGATCGTCACCGCTTTCGGCTGCACCGCCCGCATCGCCAAGACGGCCGTTCGCCTGGCGCGCCGGGAGGGACTGCGTGTCGGGCTCCTGCGACCGGTGACCCTCTTTCCGTTCCCGTCAAAGGCTTTCGAGGCGGCGACGCGACGAATCAAGTCGGTGCTTTGCATCGAGCTGAACACCGGTCAGATGGTCGACGACGTGCGACTTTGCGTCGCGCCCGATACGCGCGTCCACTTTTACGGTCGCCCGCCGGGTGCCGCCTCCCTCCCCACGCCCGAGGAGCTGCTGGTGCAGATCCGCCGACACGTCGAGGGCTGAAATGGCAATCAAAACGGTCTTCTCTCGCCCCGCCTCGCTGAAGGATGTGCAGACGCACTTCTGCCCCGGATGCCAGCACGGCACCATCCACCGCCTCGTGGCCGAAGCCCTCGACCACCTCGGGGTCGCCGGGCGCACCATCGGGGTGGCGTCGGTCGGCTGCAGCGTCTTTCTCTACGGCTATTTCGACATCGACGTGGTCGAATCGCCCCACGGGCGCGCTCCCGCCGTTGCCACGGGAGTGAAGCGGGCCCACCCCGACCGCGTCGTCTTCACCTACCAGGGGGACGGCGACCTCGCCGCCATCGGCACCAGCGAAATCATCCACGCGGCCAACCGGGGGGAAGGGATGACGGTGATCTTCGTCAACAACACCACCTACGGCATGACCGGGGGGCAGATGGCGCCGACCACTCTGGCGGGGCAACGCACCACAACGTCGCCCGCCGGGCGCGACATCGCCGTCGACGGCCACCCGATCCGCATGGCCGAGTTGCTCGCGAATCTCGACGGCACCGCCTACGCGGCGAGGGTCGCCGTCGATTCGCCGCGCCATGTCGTCGAAGCGGGAAAGGCGATCCGGCGCGCCTTCGAATATCAGCTCGAAGGGCGCGGCTTTGCCTTCGTCGAAGTTCTCTCCATCTGCCCCACCAGTTGGGGCGTCGACCCCCTCGCGGCGAATCTGCGCATCGCCTCGGAGGTGATCCCATCTTTTCCGCTGGGGATCTTCGTCGACCGCTGGAAGCAGGCGCCATGAACGACGGTTCTGCCATGCAGCGCGACGTCTTTATGGCCGGATTCGGAGGGCAGGGGATTTTGCTGGCCGGCAACCTGCTGGCGTGCGCTGCGATCCTCGATGGGCGCAACGCCTCGTATTTTCCGGCCTATGGGGTGGAAAAACGCGGCGGCGCCGCCATGTGCACCGTCGTCATCGCCGACGACGAGGTCGGCTCGCCCGTCGTCGGACATCCGGAGACGGCGCTCCTTTTCAACCAGGCCTCCGCCGACAAATTCGTCGACCGGGTCCGTCCCGGGGGGCTCTGCCTTCTCAACACGAGCCTCATCGCCCCCTCGGCCTCCATGCGCGGCGATCTGACGCTGGTGCGCCTCCCCCTGAACGAAATGGCCGTCCAGGTCGGCGACGTGCGTCTGGCCAACATGATCGCTTTGGGCGCCTACGCGGCATTCACGGGTGCGGTTTCGCTTCAGAGCCTCAAGGATGCGCTGCACGACATCCTTCCCGAACGGAATCATCGCTTCATTCCGCTGAACGTGCGCGCCCTCGACTGCGGCGCCGCGACGATGTAGAATCAGATTTAAGATTCGAAGCCAAAGAGCCCGAAACAGCAGGAGAAAAGTCCGTTGCCCCGCGTCGAATTCATCAAGCTGAAGAAACCCGAAAAAGCGAAGCACCTGTGTGACCTCGCCGACGCCTTTCATCGTGAAGGGCGGCGGGTCCTGATCACGGTGCAGGATGAGAACCAGGGGGTCGCTCTCGACTCGTTCCTTTGGGTCTGGCAGAAAGGTTCGTTCATCCCTCACGCCTTCGACAACGGGGCGGTAGAGTGCAGCGACGAGCCGGTGGTGATCGGCACCTGCGAGCGCAATCCCAACGGCGCCCGCATTCTCATCGCCGGCAAGCCCTGCTCCATCGAATTCGTGCGCCAGTTCGACCATGTCGTCGATTTCGCCGAGATCTACGACGATGCTCTGGCGGAGGCGGCCCGGCGCCGCTTCGTCAGCTATCGCGAGGCGGGCTTTGACCCTCGCATGCGTTAACGGCGGAGGGGCCGCCAGCCTCATCCGGCTCGATGGGGTTCCCCGGCTCGAAGCTGCCGCCGCGCTTTCGCGCGAAGGGGTGGAGGCACTCGATCGCTGGCGGGCGCGCCCCGGCGAAGTCCTCACCGTCGTCGACCCGGAGCAGACCTGTTATCGCGCCCGCGTCGCTCGCGTAGGCCCCGAAGCCGAGGTCGTCCCTTTCGAGCGCTTCGCGCGTTCGCCTGAAAGTCCGCTCGCTCTGGAGATCTATCAGGCTCTGCCGGAAAAAGAGCGGTTCGAGCTGATCCTTCAAAAGCTCACCGAGGTCGGCGTTCGGCGGATCGTCCCCTATGTCTCTCGCCGCTCCATCACCCTCGAGGAGCGCGACGCGCTGCAGAGAAAATCGCACCGCTGGCCCGAGATCGTTCTGAGGGCGGCCAAGCAGTGCCGGCGCGCCATGATCCCGGAGCTCTATCCGGTGCTCGGTTGGGACGAAGCGATCTATCTCGGCGCCAAGAGCGATCTCAAGCTGATCCTCTACGAGGGACAGACCTCCTGGAGCCTCGGCGAGAGGGTTCGCGGGGCGGGCGCCGAAAAGGTTTCTCTCTTCATCGGTCCCGAAGGGGGCTTCGATGCGGCCGAAATCGATGACGGGCGAGCTCTCGGCTTTCTTCCGGTCTCGGTCGGTCCCCGCATCCTGCGCACAGAGACGGCGGCGATCGTCGCGGCGGCGCTGCTGCAGTTTTCTCTGGGGGACATGGGGTAAGAAGGAGTTGTGCCATGGATCAGAAGTTGAAAAAGACCGTGGAATTTTCCCTTGAGAATATCTGCGTGGTGCTGGTAGAGCCCCAGGGCGCTCTGAACATCGGGTCGGTCTGCCGGGCGATGATGAACTTCGGCTTCTCCGACCTGCGCCTGGTCAATCCCCAGGTCGACCATCTCGGCGACGAGGCGCGCCGCATGGCGGTCAAGGCGTCGGCCCTTCTGGAGAGCGCCCGAATTTTCGCCGATCTGCCGTCGGCGCTTGCCGACTGTCAGATGTCTCTCGGGACGACCCGCCGTTTCGGAAAATATCGGGAGGACTTCCTCCATCCGGACGAGGCGGGCGATTTCCTGATCCCATTTACCGAAAAGGGTAAAGCGGCGCTCCTTTTCGGCCGCGAGGACCGCGGCCTGCTGACGGCCGAGCTCGATCTGTGCCAAAGGTTCATCACCATCCCCACCGATGAGAACCTGCCGTCGATGAATCTCGCCCAGGCGGTCGCCGTCTGTCTCTATGAAACGTCCCGCGCGGCGGGTCGTGCGGCAGGAAAGGGTGCCGGCCGCAAGCGCCTCGCCTCCGGGGAGGTTCTCGAAGGGCTCTACGCCCATATGCGGCGCTCCCTTCTCGATATCGGATTTCTCGACCCCCAGAACCCCGATCACATCCTGCGCTCCTTCCGCCGCATCTTCGGCCGCGCCGGATTGAACGAGCGCGAGGTGCGCATTCTGCACGGACTGTGGAGCCGCATCGACTGGGTCGAAGGGGAGAGGAGGAAAGAAGAACGTTGACTTTTCACACGGTCAAACTCCCCAATGCCCTGATCGTCGAATTTCGGGATCAGTCAAATCGCTACTTCGGCGACTACTGGCGGGTCACCGTCGAGGTCTGCTGTCGCATCCCCGTGGTTGCCGCCTTCGCAGATGACGACCCTGAGCGGGAGCGCGCCCGCGCTCTTTTGGGTGACGAGGTCGTGTATCGACGGACTCTTGAAAAGATGGGCGTCGCGGGCGATGAGGTCGAAGCGGTTCGCAGCGCCCTCGTCGAGAGCTTTCTGGGCAGCACCTCGTCCTACTTTTCCGACCCGTCCTTCGCTCCTCGATTCGTACGCAGGCAGTTGGCCGATCGAAAGGGGAGGGCGCGCCCTTTTCTGGTGGCGAGATGACCTTCGAGCTCGATATCGAGGCGCTGACCCTCGGGGGGAGCGGGATCGGACGACGGGACGGCAAGGCGATCTTCGTCCCTCTCACCGCGCCCGGCGACAGGATCCTCTGCCGCATTGTTCGGGACAAGAAGCGCTACGCCGAAGCCGAATGCGTCGAAGTGCTGCGAGGCGCCCCTTCGCGCAGGCAACCTCTGTGTCCCGTGTTCGGTCGCTGCGGTGGATGTCAGTGGCAGCACATCCCCTATCTCGAGCAGTGCCGCTGGAAGGAGCGTCTCTTCAGCGACATCCTCGAGCGACAGGGGGGGATTGCCGAGCCGCCATCCCTGTCCATCGTCCCGTCCCCTTCCGAGTGGAATTACCGCAGCCGGATGCAGTTCAAGTGTCGTCTGACCGCCGACGGCTTCGTGATGGGATTTTACCGCCGGGGGAGCCATTTCGTGGTCGATGTGCCGCATTGTCCCATCGCCGAGTCCCCCATCAACGACGCTTTGCGGCTCTTTCGCGAATGGCTCCCGCAGGCCCCCTCTCCGGGGGAGATCCCGCAGGTCGACATGGACATGGGCGACGACGGCCGGGTGCGGGCGGTGGTCCATTTCATCGGCGACGACGCGGCGGCTCTTCGGGCCTATCTGCGCCCCCGCTGCGAGGTGTCCGGTCTCAGCGTCTTTTTGCAGCAGGGGCGCAAAGAGACGATCACCAGGGTCTGCGGCGAGGAGGATCTGCATCTCGCCGTCGGCTCGCCCCCCCAGCGGCTCGCCTATGGACCGGGCGGTTTCGCTCAGGTCAACCGCAGCCAGAACAGGGCTCTGGTCGACGAGGTCGTCCGGGCCGCCGCCCTGTGCGGAACCGAGACGGTTCTCGACCTCTTTTGCGGTATGGGGAACTTCTCGCTCCCGCTGGCGCGGCATGCCGCCCGATTGATCGGCGTCGAAGGATATCCGCCCGCCATCGCGACGGCGAAACGAAACGCGGCGGCCAACGGCATCGGCAACGCCGAATTTCACGCCGCCGCCGCGGACAGCTTCGGCTCTTTCGTTTCGGGCGCCGTCGACGTGGCGGTACTCGATCCGCCCCGCGAGGGGGCGTATGCCGTGGTGAAGGCGCTGTCGGCGCTTCGCCCCGCTCGCATCGTGTACGTGTCGTGCGATCCCGCGACCCTGGCGCGCGACCTCGTGCCCCTTGTGCATGGCGGTTACGATCTCGTCTCGACCCGCGCATTCGATCTCTTCCCCCAGACCCACCACATTGAAAGCCTGAGCGTCCTCGTTTCGCGCTGAGCACACCCTTTCGTTCAAGAATCACTGTTTTTTTTCTTGCATCGCTCCGGACACCGTGCTAATAAATAACTGTTATCAGGCTGTTCCGTTCACTGAGGAAGTGGGCTTTTTGCTCACTTTTTTTATTTTGGGTCTCGCGGATGCTTCAGGAAACGACCATCGACAAAATTCGACATCTGGCCGAGCCGGTTCTCGATGACATGGGCTTCGAACTGGTCGATCTGGAGTTCAAGCGCGAAGGGGGTTCCTGGATTCTGCGCTTCTTTATCGACAAGCAAGGGGGGATCACCCTCGACGACTGCGCCGACTTCAGCCGCGAGATCGACGTCCAGCTTGAAGTGGAAGATCTGATCCCCGCAGCGTATCGTCTCGAGGTCTCCTCGCCCGGGCTCGACCGCCCTCTCAAGAAGCCGGAAGACTTTCAACGTTTTGCCGGAGAGCCCGTGAAGATCAAGATGCATGAGAGCATCGATCCCGACAATCGGGGACATTCGCGAAAGACGTTCTTCGGCGAGCTCCTCGGTATCGAGGACGGGCGCGTCAGGGTGCGCCAGACCGACAAGCGCGGCGGCATCGTCGAGCTGGAGCTCGACGGAATTGAGAAAGCTCGACTTGATCCGAAACTATAGCGACACGCAAGTTGTCGCTGCGGGCGAGACGCGAAGTATAATTTATCCAAGCAATATTTCAGCAGGGAGGCGAAACTCCGTCCTCCTGATCAATGGGAGAAGGGGGTATTTGGATGGTAGTCAATCTCAACCATATCATCGACCAGGTCGTTAAGGACAAGGGCATCGATCGTGCCGTCCTGGTTGAAGCCCTCGAGGCGTCGGTTCTTTCCGCGGCCAACAAGAAGTACCGCAACACCCGCGATCTCGAGGCGCATTACAACGACGATCTCGGCGAGGTCGAGATCTTCGAATTCGTCACCGTCGTCGAGGAGGTGCAGGACTCCTACAAGGAGATCGACCTCGAAGAGGCCCGCGAAATCGACCCCGAAGTCGAGGTCGGCGACTCTCTCGGGATGAAGATGGACGCCGGCAGTTTCAGCCGCATCGCGGCACAGACCGCCAAGCAGGTCATCATCCAGAAGGTGCGCGAGGCCGAGCGCGAGGGGATCTTCAACGAATTCAAGGACCGCGTCGGCGAGCTCGTCAACGGAATCGTGCGCCGCTTCGAGCGCGGCGATCTCATCATCGATCTCGGGCGTGCCGAGGCGCTCCTTCCTCATCGCGAACAGGTGCCCAGGGAAAACTACCGGCAGGGGGACCGCGCCCGCGTCTACATCTCGGAAGTGAAGATGTCGACCAAGGGTCCGCAGATCATCGTGTCGCGCACGCACCCAGGGGTCGTCGCGGCGCTCTTTCAGACCGAGGTGCCCGAAATTTCCGAAGGGATCGTCGAGATCAAGTCGGTGGCCCGCGAGCCCGGCAGCCGTGCCAAGATCGCCGTCGTCTCCTACGACTCTGACGTCGATCCGGTCGGCGCCTGCGTCGGCATGCGCGGGTCGCGCGTGCAGAACGTCGTCTCGGAGCTTCGCGGCGAGAAGATCGACATCGTCCCGTGGACCCATGACATCGCCCGCTTCGCCTGTTCGGCGCTGTCGCCGGCCGAGGTCAGCCGTGTCTATGTCGATGACGAAGAGCAGGCCCTCGAGATCATCGTCCCCGACGACCAGCTCTCTCTCGCCATCGGGAAAAAGGGGCAGAACGTCCGCTTGGCCGCCAAGCTCACCGGATGGAAGATCGACATCAAGAGCGAGACGCGCGCGGCCGAGGCCGAGCTCGAAGCGTCGCTCAGGGAAGCCGCCGAGCACGGTGAGGCCGAAGAGGAAGAGACCGACGCTTCCGCAGAGGGCTCCGAAGCCCCGGTGGAAACCGAGGAGCTTGAAGAGGCCGCGGCATCCTTCGACGACGCCGAAGCCGAAGACAAGGTCAGGGAGTAAGGACGCTTGACGCTGGGCCACAGCAAGCCGCAGCGGACCTGCCTGGGGTGTCGCCGGGTCGTCGTTCAGGATGACTTGGTCCGTTTCGTCGTCTCCCCCCAAGGGGAGTTGCTCGTCGACTACAGGCAGCGCCTCCCCGGACGCGGCGCCTACACCCATATCGACCGTGAATGCATCGCCGACGCCGTCAAGCGACGGCAGTTCGATCGCGCGTTCAAGGGGAAGAACAGCAAGGCCGATGCAGATCGGCTTCTCGCTGAGCTGACACGCGAGATCCTCGATCGGATCTTCAGCCTGCTCGGCATGGCCCGCAAGTCCGGACAGGCGATTTCGGGGAGCAGTCTCGTTCTGGAGAGCCTCGATCCGGCTGAGACGGCCATCGCATTGGTGGCGGCCGATGTCTCCGACGGCATCGGGCGCAAGGTGCGCTTCAAAGCGGAGCGCGGCGGAATTCCCTGTGAGACGTTTTTCGACAAGGGGCTGCTGGGGCAGGTTCTGGGGAAGGGGGAGCGCAGCGTTGTCGCGCTCAGGAAAGGGCCGCTGGCCGAGTCGATGAAAAAGGAAATATCTCGTTACAAGCAAATCGTAGGGGAGAGTTGATGGGAAAGATACGGGTGCACGAACTGGCGCAGAAGCTTGGGCTGGAAAACAAGGAAATGCTGGAGAAACTTCAGGGAGCCGGAGTGAGCGCGAAGACTCACATGAGCGTACTGGAGGAAGAGGATGTGCGCAAGTTCGAGGCCTCCACCGCTGCGCCGGCGGAGACCGTCGAGGAGGAGCGCATCACGCCCGGCATCATCCGCCGACGCCGCAAGGAAGCCCCCGCTCCTGAGGTCAAGGCCGATGAGGCGCCCGCAGAGCCGGTCGCCGAAGCAGCGCCTGCCGAGGAACCGGCCAAAACGCCGGAGCCGTCTGCGCCCGCCCCGGTGGAAAAGGAGGCCGCGGCCCCTGCCGAGCCGGTCGAGCCCGTTGCCGACACTCCCCCGGTGAAGGAGCCCGAGACCGTCCAGCAGACCGTCGCCCCCCAAGAGCCGGCTGCCAAGGTCGAAAAGGCAGCCGAACCGAAGCCCGCCCCCGCGGAAAAACCGGCCAAGCCAGCTGCGGCCGACAAGCCGGCTGCCGCGCGTTCCGACAAGGCGACGCCTTCGCGCGCCCGTATCCTTGGGCGCGTCGAGCTTCCCCAGGCCGCCGCTCCGCGCCGTGAAGAGCGCCCAGCCGCTTCGCCGCGCCGTGAGGAGCGCCCCGCCGGCGGCCGCCCTGCCAGCAGGCGTGAGGCCGGCGAAGGTCCGGGCTCGCAGGCCGGACATCCGGCCGCCGGCCGACCCGCCCGGCATGTGGCGCCCCCTGCGGCCCCCGAAGGGTTCCCCGCGAAGGAGGCGCGCGGCGGAAAGAAGAACAAAAAAGGGAAGGGGGCCGATTACGCTGCCACCGGCGACGAGTCCAAACGTCGCAGGGACCGCCGCGTCGAGGTCTTCGAGCCCGAGCGCAACGACAAGCTGCGCAAGGGGCGCCGCGCTCCCAAACCGATCAAGAAGACCGAGATCACCGTCTCCAAGGCGATCAAGCGCATTATCCGCATCAGCGACGCCATCACCGTGGGCGAGCTCGCCAAGCGCATGGGGATCAAGGCCAACGATCTGATCAAGGAGCTGATGCGTCAGGGGACGATGGTGACGATCAACCATCCCCTCGATTTCGAGACCGCCTCCATCCTCGCCTCCGACTTCAACTACGAAGTCGAGAACGTGGCCTTCGACGAGGAGGCGATCCTCGATCACGTCAGCCAAAAGGCCGGCGAGGAGGAGAAGCCCGAGGATCTCAAGGTCCGTCCCCCGGTGGTGACCATCATGGGGCACGTCGACCACGGCAAGACGAGCCTCCTCGACGCCATTCGCGCCAGCGACGTTACAGCCGGCGAGGCTGGCGGGATCACCCAGCACATCGGTGCCTACCACGTCGAGCTCGACGACGGGCGCAAGGTCACCTTCGTCGACACCCCCGGCCACGAGGCGTTCACCGCCATGCGTGCCCGCGGCGCCAAGGTCACCGATATCGTCGTTCTGGTCGTTGCCGCCGACGACGGCGTCATGCCGCAGACCCGCGAGGCGATCAACCACTCCAAGGCGGCCGGCGTTCCGATCGTCGTCGCCATCAACAAGGTCGACAAGCCCGACGCGAATCCCGACCGGGTCAAGCAGGAGCTCACCGAATTCGCCCTTGTCCCCGAGGACTGGGGGGGAGAGACCATCTTCGTCGAGGTCTCTGCCAAGGCCCGCACCAACATCGATCAGCTCCTCGAGATGATCCTGCTCCAGGCCGAAGTCATGGACCTGAAGGCCAATCCCGACAAGCGCGCCAAGGGGACGATCGTCGAGGCGCGCCTCGACAAGGGACGCGGCCCGGTGGCGACCGTTCTGGTGCAGGAAGGGACGCTGCGTCCCGGCGATCCCATCGTCGCGGGGCTGCATTTCGGTCGCGTGCGCACCATGAACGACGACCGCGGCAATCGCGTCGAGGAGGCCGGCCCCTCCATCCCCGTCGAAGTGACGGGTCTCTCGGGGGTTCCGGAGGCCGGCGACAACATTTACGCCGTCGAGGATGAAAAGACGGCCAAGGACGTCGCCCATCACCGCCAGCAGAAGCAGCGCGAAGCGGAGCTCGCCAAGACGAGCAAAATCTCCCTCGACCAGCTCTACGCCCGCATCCAGCAGGGGGACGTCAAGGAGCTCAAGGTCATCATCAAGGGCGATGTGCAGGGTTCGGTCGAAGCCGTCAAGGACTCGCTCCTCAAACTCTCCACCGATGCGTGCCGCCTGGTCGTCATCCACACCGCCGTCGGAGCCATCATCGAAAGCGACATCACCCTCGCTTCGGCATCGGACGCCATCGTGCTGGGCTTCAACATCCGCCCCGAAGCCAAGGCCGCCGCTCTGGCCGAAAACGAAGGAGTCGATATCCGCCTCTACAACATCATCTACGATGCTGTGGCCGATATCCGCGACGCCATGGAGGGGCTCCTCGCTCCGACCCTTCGCGAGAAGGCGCTCGGCCGCGCGGAGGTCCGCGACACCTTCTCGGTCAGCAAGGTCGGCACCATCGCCGGCTGCTACGTCATCGAAGGGAAGGTTCAGCGCAACGCCCAGGTGCGCCTCGTCAGGGACAACGTGGTGATCTGGCAGGGCAAGATGAATTCGCTCAAGCGCTTCAAGGACGATGCGCGCGAAGTGGCCACGGGTTACGAGTGCGGCATCGGCCTCGAGAACTACAACGACATCAAGATCGGCGACATCATTGAAGCCTTCGAGATGGAAGAGGTGAAGACGACCCTGTGAGGGGGCCGCCATGGTCATCGGTGTTCTCAGGCTCGAGCTCCTTCTCTATTCTCCCGGAAGTCTGAAGGAGAAGAGGGGGATTGTTCGAAAGGTTCTCGATCGCTGCAGGGTGAGGTTTCCCGTCTCGTGCGCTGAGACCGGACTTCAGGATGTATGGCAGCGCTCGGAGCTCGGGTTCGCCCTCGTCGGGCACAAAGAGAGCGCAGTCAGGGCGACATTCGAGAGCATCGAGGAGGAGATCGAACGCACCGGCGCCGCCGTCATTGCCGAGCGGCACGTCGAAATCCTCCATTTCTCATAAAGACGGATCGATCATGGACACACCGCGCGCGTCCCGTGTGGGCGAGCAGATACACAAGGAAATTTCGTCGCTTCTCATCAGGGGGATCAAGGACCCGCGCATCGGCTTCGTCACCGTCACCGCCGTCGAGGTCACTCGCGACCTGAGCATTGCCAAGGTCTTCTTTACCGTCGTCGGCGACGAAGGTTTGCGCAGGGAATCGGAAAAGGGGCTCAAAAGCTCGATCCCTTTCATCCGAAGGGAGCTCGGTCGACGCATCCGGATGCGCCACGTTCCGGAGATCCGCTTCGAATACGACACGTCGATCGAATACGGAAACCGGATCGAAACGCTGATCCAGGAGATCCAGGGGCAGAAAAAAGATGATCGAAGCGATTCTGAAGAAAATTGAGAACGGCCAACGCTTTCTCGTCGCCTCCCACGAGAGCCCCGACGGAGATGCTCTCGCCTCGACCCTCGCTCTCACCCTCGCTCTTCGGCAGATGGGTAAAGACGTCGTGGCCTACAACTGCGACGGCGTCCCCGAGAATCTCGATTTTCTTCCCGGCGCGCAGACTGTCGTGCGCTCTCTCGAGGGGTGCGCCCCCTTCGATGCCGGCTTCGTCCTCGATTCGGGCGAGCTGCGCCGCGCCGGTAAGCACCTGCCCGAGCACTGTCGCGCCCTCGTCAACATCGACCATCATCCCTATTCCGAGAATTTCGGGGAGATTCACTACGTCGACACCGAAGCCTGCGCCACCGGCGCTCTGATCTACCGAATCCTTCGCCAGGGCGACCTCCCCATCACCAGGGACGTCGCCGTCTGCATCTATGCGGCGATCCTCTCCGACACCGGCTCGTTTCGCTACTCCAACTCGAATCCGGAGGCGTTCCGCATCGCCTCTGAGATGGTCACGCTCGGTGTCGTCCCCTGGGACGTGGCGAGCGGTCTCTACGAAAATCAGGCCGAGTCTCGCCTGCGCCTTCTGGCCGAGGTGTTGCCGACCCTTGCCGTTTCGTCCTGCGGCCGCCTTGCCTCCGTGGCGGCGACCCTGAAGATGATGAGCGATACCGGCACGGGCCCCGAGCATACCGACAGCTTCATCAATTACCCGCGCTCCATCCGTGGCGTGGAAGTGGCCATCTTCTTTCGCCAGGTCGAAGAGGCCGCCTACAAGGTCGGGTTCCGCTCCAAGGGGAAGGTCGACGTCGGCGCGCTCGCCCGCGAGCTCGGCGGCGGCGGTCATCACAACGCCGCAGGCGCCCTGGTGCGCGGCCCCCTCGACGAGGTGCGCGATTCGGTCTTCTCCCGGCTCGTCGCCCTTCTTTAGCCTGATCCTCCCTGTCTATTCAGCGTGAACGGTCTTCTCATCATCGACAAACCCGCCGGGTTGACGTCGCACGACGTTGTCCAGCGCATCCGGCGAACACTCCGGACGCGCCGGGTCGGGCACGCCGGAACCCTCGATCCCATGGCGACGGGGGTTTTGCCCGTCGCAGTCGGCGAGGCGACGCGTCTGGTCGAATTTCTGATGGACGGCGAGAAGCGCTACCGCGCGACCCTCAAGCTCGGCGAAACGACACAGACGCAGGACAGCGAGGGGGATGTCCTGGAGCGCAGAGAGGTGCCGGCGCTGGGCGTGGACGAGATCCGCAGAGCAGCGCAGCGGTTGACCGGAGAGATCCTACAGATGCCGCCCATGTATTCTGCGCTCAAAAAGGACGGCGTCCCTCTGTATCGTCTCGCCCGCCAGGGGGTCGAAGTCGAGAGGACGGCCCGGCCCGTCACGATTCATCGTCTGGACATCGAGGAGGCGTGCGCGCCCTTCGTGACCATCGATGTGGTATGCTCCAAGGGAACGTACGTGCGCACCCTGTGTCACGATCTCGGAGAGATCCTCGGCACGGGCGCCCACATGACGTCGCTGCGACGCACCGGCTGCAGCGGGTTCGGCATCGACGAGGCTCATTCTCTCGACCGCATCGTCGAAGAAGGGGAGGGGGCCTGCCGCTTTCTTTTGCCGCCCAGAGAAGCGATGCGTCCCTATCCGGCCCTGCAACTCGACGAGCTTGCGCTGAAACGCCTTCAAAACGGCATCCCCCCCGAAGCGACATCGACCGTCGGACCTTTGCCCTCCAGCGGTTCCCTTGTGGTGCTGCTGCAGGGCGAGGAGCTCAGGGCGGTTGCCCGCTTCGAGCCGGAGCGACAGAACGAACAAAGGGGGGATTTTCGGTTGCTCAAGGTGTTTCATCCGCATTGAAGGGGCGCGATAATCGCTTTACAGGGCATTGTTTCTATGTTAGAAAGCAATGTTCATAACAGAAGAGCCGGGCATTTCCGGCCAAATATGCACGAAGGGAGGTGCCAGCAGTGACGGCAACGGAACGTAAACAGGAGATCATCAACAAATTCAAGACCCACGAAGGGGATACGGGGTCGCCGGAGGTCCAGGTCGCTCTTCTCTCCGAGAGAATCACCTATCTGACCGAACACTTCCGCACTCACAAGAAAGACCATCACTCCCGCAGGGGTCTTTTGAAAATCGTCGGGCAGAGAAGAAGGCTTCTCGATTACCTGAAGAACAAGAACGTCGAGCGCTATCGGGCCTTGATCAAAGAGCTCGGTATCCGCAGATAGTACGGGGCAGCACGCTCCTCCGAGGGGGCTGCTGCCTTTGCTTTTAGCGATGGCTGGGGGAGGTTGTCCGGAGAGAGGGCCTGGTCTGCCGCGAGGTGGCCGGGCGGGCCCTGTTTCAGGCCATCCTCCTTATGCCATTTTTTGTTGAACGAGATAGAATTGCTACAATGGCACAGCTACACACGGGTGTGGCCGAAAGGAGAACAAAATGGCTTATCACAAGGTTGAGGTGGAGTTCAACGGGCAACCCCTGACTATTGAGACCGGCAAAATGGCCCGCCAGGCCGACGGCGCGACGGTACTCACCTACGGCGAGACCAAGGTGCTGTGCACGGCGGTGTCGGCACGTCAGATGCGCGAAGGGCAGGGCTTCTTCCCCCTGACCGTCAATTATCAGGAGAAATTCTACGCGGGCGGCAAAATCCCCGGTTCCTTTTTCCGAAGGGAAGGCAAAGCGACCGAGCGCGAGACCCTCATCTGCCGCCTGATCGACCGCCCCATGCGGCCGCTCTTTCCCAAGGGCTACCTGTACGAAACCCAGATCATGCCGACGGTCATCTCCGTCGACAAGGTGAACGATCCCGATACGCTTTCGATCGTCGCCGCTTCGGCGGCCGTCGAAGTCTCCGACATCCCCTTCGCAGGCCCCATCGCGGCGGTTCGCGTCGGTCGCGTCGAGGGGCAGTTTATCGCCAATCCGACCCTACAGCAGATGGAGCAGAGCGACCTCGACATCATCGTCGCCGGTTCGAAGGATGCCGTCATCATGGTCGAGGGGGAAGCGAACTTCCTCCCCGAGCAGGACATGCTCGAAGCGATCTTCTTCGGCCACGAGGCGATGCAGCCCCTCATCGAGGTGCAGACCCGCCTGCGCGAGATGGTCGGCATCGCCAAGCGCGAATTCACCCCGAAGGTGACGGACGCCGAGCTCGAGGCGAAGGTCAGCGCCCTGACCGAAAAGAAGATTCTCGACGCCGTGCGCATTCGCACCAAGCAGGAGCGCTATGCCGCCGTCGCCCAGGCCAAAGCCGAGGTGCAGGAGGCGCTCGCCGGTGAATTTCCCGACCGGGGCGACGAGATCGCAAACCTCGCCGACAAGGTCGAGAAGCGCGTCGTTCGCCGGATGATCATCGAGGACAGGGTCCGCATCGACGGACGCGGCATGGCCGATGTCCGCGCCATCTCGTGCGAGGTCGGCCTTCTGCCCCGCGCTCACGGCAGCGCCCTCTTCACCCGGGGAGAAACCCAGGCCCTCGTCGGCGTGGCTCTCGGCACCTCGGTGGACGAGCAGCGCATGGACAACGTGCAGGGGATGGAGTTCAAGAAGTATCTGCTGCACTACAACTTCCCCCCGTTCTGCGTCGGCGAGACGAGCATGCGCCTCTTCCCCGGTCGCCGCGAAATCGGCCACGGCGCCCTCGCAGAACGCGCCACGGCCAAGATCCTGCCCCACTTCGACCAGTTCCCCTATACGATCCGCGTCGTCTCCGACGTTCTGGAATCCAACGGCTCCTCGTCGATGGCATCCGTCTGCGCCACCTCCATGGCGCTCATGGACGGCGGGGTTCCGGTGAAGGAGGCGGTGGCCGGCATCGCCATGGGGCTGATCAAGGAAGGTGACGACGTCGCCGTCCTGAGCGACATCCTCGGCGACGAGGATCACCTGGGCGACATGGACTTCAAGGTCACCGGCACGAGCAACGGCGTCACCGCGCTGCAGATGGACATCAAGATCACCGGTGTCAACCGCGAGATCATGAAGCAGGCGCTGGAGCAGGCGCGCGAAGGGCGCATCCACATTCTGGAGAAGATGGCCGAGGCGATCGCCGCCCCCCGCGAAGACCTCTCGATCTACGCGCCGCGCATCACCACCATCTATGTCAAGCCCGACCAGGTGCGCACCGTCATCGGCTCCGGTGGCAAGAACATCCGCGGCATCATCGAGGCGACCGGCTGCTCCATCGATATCGAGGACGACGGCCGCATCAACATCGCTTCGGCCGACGGAGACGCCTGCCGCAAGGCGATCAAGATGATCCGCGACCTGACCCAGGAAGCCGAGGTCGGCAAGCTCTACATGGGGACCGTCCGCAAGGTGATGGAATTCGGCGCCTTCGTCGAGATCTTCCCCGGCACCGACGGCCTCGTCCACGTCTCCGAGCTCGACAAGGAGCGGGTGCGCAACGTTACCGACATCGTCAAGGAGGGCGATCAGGTCCTCGTCAAGTGCATCGGCATCGACAAGCAGGGCAAAATCAAGCTTTCGCGCAAGGAAGCGCTCGGCCAGGCCCTTTCCGATCAGGACTGACGGGGAGGAAGGAAGGAGAAGTGCAGAAGACCGTCCTCCCCAACGGAATCCGCGTCGTCACCGAGCAGGTCCCCGAGGCCCACTCGGTGACGATCGGATTCTGGGTCGAAAACGGATCCCGCCATGAGATCACCTCTCTGGGCGGGATCTCCCATTTTATCGAGCACATGCTCTTCAAGGGGACCGAGCGGCGCTCGGCCCTGCAGATCGCCAAGGAGATCGACTCGGTCGGCGGGGTTCTCAACGGTTTCACCGGCCGGGAGTACTGCTGCTATTACGCCAAGGTTCTCGCGCGAAAGCTGCCGATGGCGGTCGACCTCCTCTCGGACATCGTCCTGCATTCCATTCTCGATCCAGACGAGCTCGAGAAAGAGCGCAAGGTCATTCTTCAGGAGATCAAGATGATGGAAGATACTCCTGACGACAACATTCACGACCTTTTCACTCGGAACTTCTGGCACAACCATCCTCTGGGACAATCGGTCCTGGGGACGCCGCACAGCATCACGACCCTGACGCGCGACGACCTGCTGCGATTCATGGACGAGAGCTACTGCGGCCGCCGCATCCTCATCTGTGCGGCGGGCGACCTCGACCACGAAGAGATCGTCGAGCGGATCGCCGCCGCCTTCACCGGGGTCGCCGAGGGGGAGGCGCATGACGTCGCGACCCGCTTTCGACCCTGCTCGGGCGTGTCGGTGGAGGAAAAGGACCTGGAGCAGGTCCATCTTTGCCTCGGAACACGCGCCCTGCCGCAGAACCATCCGGACCGCTTCGTTTCGTATCTGCTCAACGCCATCTTCGGGGGGAGCATGAGCTCTCGTCTCTTCCAGAGCATCCGCGAAGAGAGGGGACTCGCCTACTCGGTCTACAGCTATCTCAATTCCCACTCAGACTCGGGGGCGCTCGTGGCCTATGCCGGAGCTTCCCCCGACGATGCCGGAGAGATCCTCACCCTGACGCTCGAGCAGATGAGGCGTTTCACCCGCGAGGCGGTCAGCGAAGACGAGCTCTTCGCCGCCAAGGAGCAGCTCAAGGGGAACCTGCTTTTGTCGATGGAGAGTACCGACAATCGCATGACCCGCATTGCCAAAAACGAGATCTACCTCGACCGGCATCTCGCGCTGCAGGAGGTCATCTCCGGTATCCAGAAGGTCACCGCTGACGACATTCTTCGTCTCGCCCGCTCCTTGTTCCGGGATGAGACGCTTCATCTTCAGGTCGTCGGCCGCTACGCCGACACCGACCTGCAATCCAGAGAACTGACTCTCAACTGAGCTCGCGATATCGATTCCATGAATTCCATCCCCGTTCAGATTCGCTATCTCACCGAGCGCGCCATCGCTCCGCGTTACATGACCGAGCACGCCGCAGGGATGGATCTGTTCGCCGCCCCCGCCGAGCCTCTGATTCTGGCGCCCGGCGAGCGCGCTCTGGTCCCCACCGGCATCGCTCTGGCCATCCCCGCCGGATTCGAGGGGCAGGTGCGCCCCCGTTCCGGCCTCGCCCTGAAGAAGGGGGTCGCGCTGGTCAACTCTCCGGGCACCATCGACGCCGATTACCGCGGCGAGATCGGAATCATCGTCATCAATCTCGGTGGCGACGAGGTCGTCATCAATCCCGGCGATCGCATCGCGCAGCTCGTCATCGCGCCTGTCTGGCGCGCGGAGCTTCTGCCGGTGGAGGATCTCGACGCAACGGTGCGCGGTGCCGGCGGCTTCGGCCATACCGATGCGAAGGTGAGGTAATAGACGCGTGGATCCCGGGCTGTTCACTTTCCCCTGCGATCACGTCTTCAAGGCGTTCGGTCCCGACGACGAGGCTTTCGTCCGCGCCGTCAGGGACGCGGTTTCGACCGTCGTCCCCCTGTCTCTCGACGCGATCCGCCTGCGCTCCAGCGCCAAGGGAAAATACGTGTGCGTCTCGGCGGTGGTGCGTCTTCACAACATCGACCAGATGCGTAGAATCTATTCAGAGATCCAGAAGATCGAGACGCTGAAATACCTGCTTTAACCACGGGAGGACCTTCGCCATGCTCGTCTCCATCAACCCCGACAATCCGCAGGCACGCCTCATCAAGCAGGCCGCCGATGTTCTCAGGGACGGCGGGGTCATCGCCTACCCCACCGACACGATCTACGGCATCGGGTGCGACATCTTCAACAAGAAGGGGGTCAGAAAGATCTATCAGATCAAGCAGCGCGATGCGCGAAAGCCCTTCTCCTTCATCTGCGCCGACCTCTCCGATATCTCGACCTACGCCCAGGTGAGCAACTTCGCCTTCAAGATCATGAAGCGGCATCTGCCCGGCGCGTACACCTTCGTGCTGGAAGCGACGCGCCTCGTCCCCGACGTGCTCATGACCAAGCAGCGCACGGTCGGCATCCGCATTCCGGACAATCGCATCGCACTGTCCATCGTGCGCGAGCTCGGACACCCCATCGTGACGACAAGCGCGAACATCAGCGGCAACACTCCCATTTCGGACCCGAGCCTCATCAAGGACGATCTCGGCCATGCCCTCGACCTCATCGTCGACGGAGGAAACCTCATGGGAGATCCGTCCACCGTCATCAGCCTCATCGACGACAAGGTCGAGATTCTGCGCCAGGGGTGCGGCGACACGTCATGGATACATCAGCTCTAAGCCGGCGGCGCGTATCGGCGCTGCTGGTTGTGGCGGCCCTCCTCCTGTTCGGCGCCTGTGTTTCGCACGGGGCGAGCTTCGGAGGGATCGGCCTGCAGGTCGTCCCCCTTTCGACCGGAGAGCTGGTGGTGCTGCGGGTCGTCGAGGGGGGGCCTGCGGCGGGGGGCGATATCCGTCCGGGAGATCTGATCCTCTCCGTCGACGATGTCGCGCTGAAGGGGAGCGATTTCGCTCGGATCGTCCCCGAGCGCCTCTGGGGCGCACCCGGAACGTCGGTCACCCTTGTCTATCTGCGCCCGGGAGAAGAAGGAATGCGATCGGCGACGCTGCAAAGGGTCGCGATGGAGCCGCAGCCGATCGAAGTGCCCGGCGTTCAAACGCTCACACCTCAATAGTCCATTCCATACGGGAGTTTGCTGCATGAAGGAAAAGCGCATCGACGTCGTCTTCTACCGACGCTCGTTTCCGCGCGCCGATTGGCGATACGATTTCAACCAAGGTGAGCTGGAGCGTTTTTTTGCCGACCTCAAAGAGGAGCTTGCCCGCTTCGACATCGTCCTCGGCTACGCTTTCGACGATTCCGTCACCCTCGAGATCAAGGGCTACGGCGATCTTCTCAACTCGGTTCGTTTGCGCAGCGCCTGCGACAACATCGCCAATCTCTGTCTCGGTCATATCATCGGCTCCAGCCCCAACCGCAACCTCTTCGACGACATCCGCCGGGGAGTCAACCGCGTCGCCTTCGCCCCCGAAACCGTCGAGCCGGAAGGGAGCAGCAAGATCGTCTGCCACAATTGCGGCTGCGGCTGCTGAGAGTCTCCCCATCCCCTTCAGCTCTGGATCGCCGCATACGACCGCTTATCCGCACGCAATCGCACGGTATGTTCGTGTGATGTCGCCGAACCGTGCGGTCGGCCTTCCCACAAATCGGCTCCGCCATGTCCGATCTTGGTTGCCATAAATCCCGATTTCGCTTTAAATATAGGGATGGCTTCGCGCCGTAATTCTCAACACATACCTTTCAGTTGAAAAGGGAGGTCAAAGATCAATGAAAAGAGTCATGCTGTTCATCGTCACCAACCTCGCCATCGTTCTGGTGCTCGGAATCGTTCTGAGCATCCTGGGGGTAGGCTCCGTTCTGGACGAGGCTGGAGTCGGGCTCGACATGTACAACCTGCTCGTCTTCGCGGCTGTCTTCGGCTTCGGCGGGGCGTTCATCTCCCTGGCCATGTCGAAATGGACCGCCAAGCGTCTGACCGGCGCCCGCGTCATCAAGTCGCCCTCCAACCAGACGGAGGCGTGGCTGGTGACCATCGTTCAGCGACAGGCCGAGCGCGCCGGCATCTCCATGCCCGAAGTCGCCATCTACGACTCGCCCGACGTCAACGCGTTCGCGACGGGGATGATGCGCAACAGCGCTCTGGTGGCGGTGAGTACGGGTCTGATGCGCTCGATGAACCAGGACGAGGTCGAGGCCGTTCTCGCCCATGAGGTCAGCCACGTCGCCAATGGCGACATGGTCACCCTGGCCCTCGTCCAAGGGGTGGTGAACACTTTTGTCATCGTCCTGTCGCGGGTCGTCGGCCACTTCGTCGACCGGGTCATCTTCAAAAACGAGCGCGGTCACGGCCCCGGCTTCTTCATCACCTCGATCATCGCGCAGATCGTCTTCGGTATCCTCGCAAGCACCATCGTCATGTGGTTCAGCCGCCAGCGCGAATTCCGCGCCGACGCCGGCGGCGCCGCCCTGGCCGGTCGCGACAAGATGATCGCCGCCCTGGAGCGCCTGCGCAAGGCGCCCGCCGAACCGCTCCCCGATCAGATGGCCTCTTTCGGCATCTATGGCAGCGTCGGGCACGGCCTGCGCCGCCTCTTCATGTCCCATCCCCCCCTTGAGGAGCGCATCGCGGCCCTGAAAGAGGGGCGCTGAGGGCGGCAGCGCAGCGCACTGCCGCCGATATCCTCGTCATTCCTTCCCGTCGCCCCCTGCGAATCATCGCAGGGGGCGATTTCAATTGGGGGTGGCGCTTTATTTTTTCCGGGCGAGCATGACGATCCCCATCACGATCAGAACCACCAGCAGCACAATGATCGCGCCGACCCAGAATCCCGCCCTGAAGATGTCGGCGATGGCCTGACACCCGGTCAGCATGAGGGCGGAGAAGAGGAACAATCCGCTCAGGCTCAGTGAACGCTTCATGCGCATCTCCCATGCGGTGAGTGTGTTTATTTGAGGATACTAACAGGGAATGGGGTCACGGCAAGACGTGCCGAAAATGCGGCGCAACGCCCCGAAATCTCTCGTAAGCTCAGTGAAAGGAGGTGTGCATGAAGATCGTCATCGCCCCGGATTCGTTCAAAGAGAGCCTGTCGGCGCTTCAGGTCGCTCAACAGATCGAATCGGGCTTTCGCGAGATCTTCCCCGATGCGCACTACCTTCTGCGCCCCATGGCCGACGGGGGCGAAGGGACCGTCGATGCGCTTGTGGCGGCGACGGGGGGTGAGCGCCGATCGGCGCGGGTTACCGGCCCTCTGGGCGAGCCGGTCGAGGCCTGCTACGGGATCATCAGCGGCGGCGAGATCGCGGTCGTCGAGATGGCGGCGGCCAGCGGCCTCCCCCTCGTCCCTGTCGACCGGCGAAATCCCCTCAAAACGTCCAGTCGCGGCACCGGCGAACTGATCGCCGAGGCTCTCGGCAGCGGGGCCCGGCGCCTGGTACTCGGCATCGGAGGCAGCGCCACCAACGACGGCGGCGCCGGAATGCTGCAGGCGTTGGGGGTACGGCTGCTCGACAGGGAAGGGGAGGAGATTCGTCCCGGAGGGGAGGGGCTGCTCGATCTGCATTCCATTGACCCCGGAGGGTTGGATCCGTGCCTGAAGGAGGTGCGCGTCGAGGTCGCCTGCGACGTCGACAATCCTCTGACCGGCCCCACCGGGGCTTCGGCCGTTTTCGGGCCGCAAAAGGGGGCGACGCCGCAGATGGTCGCCGTTCTGGACGACGCCCTGTGCCGCTTCGCCGAGGCGATCCGTCGCGACCTCGGCGTCGATGTCGCCTCGCGGCCGGGGGCCGGCGCCGCCGGCGGGATGGGAGCTGCCGCGATCGCCTTTCTCGGCGCCCGACTGCGTCCGGGGATCGAGATCGTCATGGAGGCCTCGGCCTTGGAGGAGGCCCTTCGCGATGCCGATCTGGTCATCTCCGCCGAGGGACGCATCGACGCACAGACCCTTCGCGGCAAGGTGCCATTGGGCGTCGCTCGCCTGGCGAAGCGCCACGAAAAACCGGTCATCGCTCTGGCGGGGAGCCTGACGCCTGAGGCGGCCGCGGTGCACCGTCACGGCATCGAGGCGATTTTCGCAAGCGTGGCGCGGCCCTGCACCATCGAGACGGCCCTGGAGGAAGGGGCGCAGAACGTGCGGGCGGCGGCGCGGAATATCGCCGCCGCCATCAAAGTGGGGATGGCTTTGCGCGCGTGAGACGCGAAGGGGGAGGGGTCAATCCTTTCGGCAGAGCGGATCGTCCACCGACTCGGTGCAGTCGGCGAAGAGCGTCTCGCCGAGGAAGTTTCGCATGAAGGCGTAATGCCAGGGGTCCAGATCGGGGGTGTCGAAAAAGAGGTCGTTGGCCATCAAAATGGTGCGCGACCAGCGCAGGGTTTTCGCATCGATAGCGCGGCTCCCCTCCTCGAAATAGTAGGCGGCCAGCAGGCGCTCGCTCGCGTACGAGAGGCCCTCGGCATGCGCCCTGATCTGCTCGGCCGAAGTCCCGGGGTCGAACTCGAAGGCGACGACGCGGCTGTTCTGGAAATCCTCGTAGTAGCCGACCCTTCGGATGGTTTCGGTATCCTCCACCAAGCTCGAGCGCTGCGTGCACCCGATTACCGTCAGGGCCGCCGCCATCATCAAAATCGCAATGCCGTTTTTCATAACGTCCATTTCCTCACTGCAAAAAACGTAACGACTCACCAGTCGCGAGATAACCTCGCGCCCCCACTTCTACGCGGCCTCCGGCGAATTTTTGAAGATCCTTCTCCCCACCCACAGCAGACCCGCGCTGGAGATGACGATCAGTACGAGAGGGATGAGACGATGGATCCCCTCGAAGGTCGGGTTCTGAACAAAACTCCAGATCTCCGGGGCATCCTTTCCGAGCATGAAGAAGATGAAGGTGCGCGGAAACATGCCGATCATCGTCGCCGCCATGAAGGGGACGGGGTTGAGGCGCAGGGCCGAGAGGGCCACGTTGGTCATGGCGAAGGGGAGGACGGGAGAGAGGCGGGCAAAGACGATCATCGGGAAGCCCTGACGCCTGACCCGGTCGGTAAAGGCCTGCAGCTCGGCACTTCGAGTTGCCGAACGGCGAAGGATGAGCGTTCGGGCCGCTCCGCCGAATTTGAGCCCGAGAAGGGCGGCCAGCGGATAGGAGACGACGATCCCCGCCAGCCCGTACCACGAGAAGAAGTAGCCGCTGATGATGGCGATGAAAGTCGTGGGGGTCAGCGCGAAGGCCATGGCCGGGACGGCGGCCAGATGAAACAAAACGAGTGTCAGCGGCGTGTTCTGCGCCAGCAGATGCTGGTTCGACTGGTAGAGATAGATGAAGGAGGAGGAAACCAGCAGGGGAAGAACGGCAAAAAAGAGAAGGAGGAAAAGAAAGCTCCTCCCCTCCTTGAGGTGGTTGAGAATGGGAAACTTTTCGAACAGGCGCATCTTTTTATTCTTAACATGACGAAAAGAGCGGGGTCAATCGAATGCGGCGGGTTCGGCGCGGCTCATCCCCCTTGCGTCACCTCGACTACCGCCTCCAGGGCGATTTTCAGCAACGCCTCCAGCGTCTCCGCAGGGGTGGTCAGCGGCGGCATGAAGTAGACGACATTGCCCAGAGGGCGAAGGAGCGCGCCTTTTTCGAGGGCCCTCCGGTAGACCTCGCGCCCTTTTCGCTGCTCCCAGGGGAAAGGCATTTTGGTCTTTTTGTCCTGCACGAGCTCGACGGCGGCCACCATGCCGCAGCGGCGAAACTCCCCTACATGCTCCAAGGCCTCGAAGCGGGGCGCCCAGCGCTCGAAGAGGGCCATGGGCTCGGCGAGCGAGGCGATGACCTTTTCGTCTTCGAAGATGTCGAGCACCTCCACGGCCACGGCGCAGGCAAGGGGGTTGCCGGTGTAGGAGTGAGAATGCAAAAAGGCCTTCATCGTGACGTAGTCGTCGTAGAACGCCTGATAGATCTCCTCGGTGGCGAGGGTAACCGCCAGGGGGAGATAGCCGCCGGTGATCCCTTTGGAGAGGCACATGAGATCGGGGGAGACGCCAGCGTGCTCGTTGGCGAAGAGTTTCCCCGTGCGGCCGAAGCCGACGGCGATCTCGTCGGCGATGTAGTGAACCTCATAGCGGTCGCACAGCGCGCGCAGGCGACGCAGATAGATGGGGGGATAGATCCGCATCCCGGCCGCGCCCTGAATCAGCGGCTCGACGATGACGGCGGCGATTTCCGCATGTTTCTCGGCGACGAGCCGCTCCATCGGCGAGAAACACTCGGCATCGCACTGATCGCGCCGTCGGCCGTAAGGGCAGCGAAAACAGTCGGGGCCCTGGACGCGGAAGCCGTCCAGGAGGATGGGGCGGTAGACGTCGCGGTACAGATCGCATCCGCCGACCGAGAGGGCGCCGAGGGTTTCGCCGTGATAGGCGTCGGTGAGCGACACGAAGCGGGTCTTGTTCGGTCGGCCGCTTTGCTGCCAGTACTGAAAGCTCATCTTCAGGGCGACTTCGACGGCGGCCGAACCGTTGTCCGAAAAAAAGACCTTCTCGAGCCCCTGCGGCGCCAGAGCGCACAGACGTTCGCTGAGGCGCACGGCGGGCTCGTGGGTGAAGCCGGCGAAGATGTGATGGGCAATGCGCCCGGCCTGCTCGTTCAGCGCCCGGTTGAGCCGCGGATGGTTGTGGCCGAAGAGGTTGACCCACCAGGACGAGACGCCGTCGATGTAGCGGCGGCCGTCGACATCGATGAGGTAGGGCCCCTCACCTCGCGTGATGGGGATCGGAGGGAGCGACTCGTGATCCTTCTGCTGGGTGCAGGGATGCCAGACGTGTCGGCGGTCGAGACGCAGAATTTCGGCTTTATCCATGATTCATGCAGGAGGTCGGGCGCCGGATGCCAAGGCCGTGCAGAAGCCATGCGAGAGTCGGAAGGGCGCCGATCTCGTGGGCGAGCGTCTCGACCTTTTTCCGCTCGTCTCCGTCGACGCGGGGGAGGACGGCGAGAAGATCGCAGGAGGCCAGGGAGGAGAGGGCGTGGGGCGCTTCGGATTCGGCGGCGTCGGGCTGTGCGGGCATTCCGTTGATGACGAAGCCTGTCATCTCGATTTCCATGGTGCGGGCGGCGCCGACGGTGAGGAGGGTGTGATTGATCGTTCCGAGTTGGGGACGCGTGAC
>JBJHBH010000044.1:0-28551 GCA_050485365.1 Desulfuromonadales bacterium
GACCGAAGGCAAGGGGATCAACGTCTACACCCATGTGGAGATGCTCCCCGCCCACGGCTATCCGGGGCTCAAGAAGTACAAGCACCTCGTCGGCAACTACGGCGGCGGGTGGCAGGACCAGGCCAAGGAGTTCGCGGCCTTCCCCGGCGCCATCATCTTCAACACCAACTGCATCCAGCGCCCGGGCGACGTCTACAAGGACCGCCTCTTCACCTGGGGTCTGGTGCAGTGGCCCGGCGTGAAGCACATCGAGGGGATGGACTTCACCCCCGTCATCGAGGCGGCGCAGAAGGCCGAGAGCTGGACGCAGAATCCGCAGAAGGAGATCCTCACCGGCTGCGGACACGAGGCGATCCTCAGCCTGGCCGACAAGGTCATCGAGGCGGTCAAGGGGGGGCAGATCCGCCGCTTCTACGTCATCGGCGGCTGCGACGGCGCCAAGCCGGGGCGCAACTACTACACCCGCATCGCCGAGCAACTCCCCAAGGACACCGTCATCCTCACCCTCGCCTGCGGCAAGTACCGCTTCAACAAGCTCGACCTGGGCGACATCGGCGGCATCCCGCGCCTGCTCGACGTCGGCCAGTGCAACGACACCTATCAGGCGGTGCAGGTGGCGGTGGCGCTGGCCAACGCCTTCGACTGCGGCGTGAACGACCTGCCGCTGTCGATCATCCTGTCGTGGTACGAGCAGAAGGCCATCGTCTGCCTGCTGAGCCTTCTGTCGCTGGGGATCAAGAACATCCGGGTCGGGCCTAGCCTGCCGGCCTTCGTCACCCCGAACGTGCTGAACTTCCTGGTGGAGAACTTCAACCTCGCCCCCATCGGGACGGTGGAGGACGACATCAAGGCGACCCTCGGCTGAGCCTCGGGGCAGCTCGTTTGCGCCGATACACCACGGGCGCAGGGGACGCGGGTCCTCTGCGCCCGTAGTGCGTTCATTGCCGAAAAAAGGACGAAAAGGGAGGTTGACTCGAAGCCGAAGGCAGGGGAAAATCTGACGTGACGTGCGTTTTAATGCGTACCTCGGCATCCACGCGAAAGGGAGGATCCGTTATCGATGAGCGACCCCGAAAAGGAAGAACAGATCAGGAGCCTGGCAGAGAGCAATCCCGAGTTTCTCCGCCTGTATCAGGAACACCAGCAACTGGGCTACCGCATCGACGAGCTGAGCAAGCGGCGCAATCTCAGCGACGCTGAGCACGAGGAGATGCGGCGGCTGAAAAAAGAGAAGCTGGCGGCGAAGGACGCTCTGGGCCGGATGCTTTTCGACGACGAGATGCGGCAGCAAGGACCGTAAACGGCAACCTTCCGTAACCGTTCAGCGAAGGGTCTCGGGGCGCCCGAGACCCTTCGCACCATGTGAACGGTTGCAACCTTTCAACCCCCTACCATGAACCGGAGCTGGAAATCGTCCAGGGCGCGCCGCTGGGCCTCGCGCATGAGGTGGGTGACGTCGATGCGCACCTCTCTGCCTTCGTGGAAGTCGAAGATCTCGAAGGCGCGCCCCGCCAGGGGGAAGGAATCGAAGTCGGCGGGCGTCAGCCCCGTGATCACCGAATAGCGCACCAGCTCGAGCAGGACCGGCACCCGGTGGGCGAAGTCGACGAAGTCGATCGTGACGCTCAGCGTCGCCGAGACGATGTGCGCCTCGACGGGGATGACGGGACCGCCGGCCGATCCGTCGAGGGGGAAGTCGAGAAAGGCCCGGTATTCCGGCGCGTTCGCCCCACGGCCGTCGATGCCGAAGAGCAAAACGTGCGGCCCGTGGGTGATGGCGTATGACGCGCTCAAGGGGTCGAAGACAATGTCGCCGTCGCTTCGCTGATCGCTGAGGATCTGCGCCGCGAACAGGAGGGCAGATCCGGGCAGCGTATATTCGAGGCTCAGCCGCGGGGCGCTGATCGGATCGGAGGGGTGATCGACGATCCCCACCAGCCCCGGCGGCGGGCCGACCGCATGAAACCCGTCGTCGCCGCACCCCGCGGCGCTCAGGGCGAACAGGGCAACCCCCACCGCAACAGCGAATCTCCACAAACGTCTCATCGCACGCGCCTCCTCTCCCCCAACCTCCGGTTTGACCGTAACGTATCCGTGTGATCGGACACTCTGCCCCTGCCGTCACGAAAGAGGCACAGGTGAGCGAGCGCTCAGCCGGCGCCGAGCCAGCGGGTGTAATCCCCCATGATCCAGCCGAAGGTGCCGTTGGGGAGCTGTACGTAGTGCCATCCGCCAGAGTGCGCACTGACAAACAGGGTCTGCCCCTGATGGACCTGGCCGACCACCGGATAGCCGAGCCCCGGTCCGGTGCGCACGTTGAGCGATGTGGTCCACACGACGACGCTCCCTGAGTAGACGGGGGCGGGGTGGGCGATGGGCGCCGCGACGACGACGTACCCCTGCGGAGCCCGGCGATAGTAGACGTCGTGGTGGCGCGAGTAGAGGACGCCGCCGATGGTGATGCTCACCGAGCCGACGGGGAGGGTCGTCACCACCGCGCCGATGGGGGGACGCACCACGACGTACCCGCTGGGAGCCCGGGTGTAGAAGTGGTGGTCGTAGACGTAGTAGCGCGTTCTGTCGACGACGACGGTGCGCGATCCGCGCGGCACCTCCCGAACGATCGTTCCGCGCTGGGGCCGGTGATCGACCCTTTCCCTCTGGCGGGTTTCGACGCGCTGACGCGAGTCGCGCTGTTCGTAGCGCCCTTCGTAGCGCATCTCGGATCTCCCCCTGTCCGCAAAGGAGGGAGAGACCGCGGCGATGAGCAGCCCCCCCGTCAGCAGTGAGACGAGAGCAATCCTTCCCGCAGATGTTGCCGCTGTTCGACTCCGTTTCATGATGTCCTCCATCTCAGGCATCGACGGCTTGTCAGAAGCCGTGTTCGACCCCTCCTGATGAAATGGATATCATCTGATTGTGGCCGAATTGTGGATGAAAAGAGGAAATCGCGGGTGGGCAGTGCCTGGAGGATCAGAGAAGATGACGAGGGGCGCGGCCGAGGACGGCCACGGCGACCCGGCCGGCGCCTCCCGCCATGAGAACGCGGCTGCATTCGCGGGCGGTGGCGCCGGTGGTCATGACGTCGTCGACGAGAAGGACCGACTCGCCGTCGAGCCCGCTGCGCATCGCAAAGGAGCCTCGCAGGTTGCGGCGGCGCTGCGTGGCGCTGAGCCCCTGCTGGGCGGGGGTGGGGCGGGTGCGCTCCAGCAGGCGGGGGGAGACGGGGATCCCCGTTCGGCGCCCCATTCGCCGAGCCAGCAGGAGCGCCTGGTTGTAAGTGCGCTCGCGCAGCCGCGCAGGGTGCAGCGGCACGGGGACGATGAGGTCGGCGCGGAAGTCGGGCAGAGCGACGGCGACAGAGTCGGCGAGGAGCGACGAAAGGGGGCGGTCGAGATCGATGGCCCCTTCGTACTTGAAGCGGTGGATCGCCCGGCGCAGGGCGTCGCCGTAGACGCCGGCCGCCGCCACCGAGACGAAGGGGGGGGCGCTGCGCAGACACGCCTCGCACAGATGGACCGATCCGTCAGGCGCGGGGTAGGGCAGGGCGCAGCGCGGGCAGCGCGACGGGCCGAGGGGGGGGATGTCCGAGAGGCATCCGGTGCAGAGCGTTCCGAGGGGAAGGCCGGGGCTTTCGGTGCGGCATAACGGGCAGGCCGGGGGGAGGAGAAGGTCGAGGAGCGCGGCAAGCTCGGCGCGGACGGTTTTCCACATCGTGTTCCCCCCGCAAGGAAATATCGTACGGATGCTTCCCCTCTCCCTCAGGGAGAGGGGAACCTTGAAATGCCCTCAGGCGGGCTCGATCAGACTTCGCCCCGTCATCTCCTTCGGCTTCTCCAACCCCATCAGATCGAGGATCGTCGGGGCGAGATCGGCCAGGATTCCGGGGCGCAGGCGCGCGTCACGCCGTTTGGGATCGACGTAGATCAGCGGAACGGGGTTGGCGCTGTGGGCGGTCTGGACCTTGCCCGACTCATCGATCATCTGCTCGCAGTTGCCGTGGTCGGCGGTGATGAGGAGGCTTCCGCCCGCCTGCGTCACCGCCTCGACGACGCGGCCGACGCACGCATCGACCGTCTCCATCGCCTTGGCCGCCGCCTCGATGATCCCCGTGTGCCCCACCATGTCGGGGTTGGCGTAGTTGAGGACGATGAGGCCGAAGAGCCCCGAGTTGACCTGCAGCACCACCTGGTCGGTGACCTCCGGGGCGCTCATCTCGGGCTTCTGGTCGTAGGTGGCCACATCCTGGGGCGAGGGGATGAGGAGCCGCTCCTCGCCGGGATAGGGGGTCTCGTTGCCGCCGTTGAAGAAGAAGGTGACGTGGGCGTATTTCTCCGTCTCGGCGATGCGCAGTTGCCGTTGCCCCGCCTTCGAGACGATCTCCCCGAGAAGATTGGGGTAGGTCGAAGGGGGAAAGGCGACGGGAAGCCCGAACGTCTCGTCGTACTCGGTCATGCAGACGTAGGCGCAGAGCCGGGGATGTCTGTAGCGCGTGAATCCCTGGAAGGAGTCGTCGGTGAAGGCCCGGGTGAGCTCGCGCGCCCGGTCGGAGCGGAAGTTGAAGAAGATGATCCCGTCGCCGTCCTCGACCGTCCCTGCCGGGGCGCCGTCGCGCACGATCACCCGCGGCTCGATGAATTCGTCGTTCTGCCCCGCGTCGTAGGCTCCCTCGATGGCCTCCCGGCTCGATGTCGCCTCGATCCCCTTCCCCTCGGTGATGGCGCGGTAGGCCTTCTCGACGCGCTCCCAGCGGTTGTCGCGGTCCATGGCGTAGTAGCGCCCCGTGACGGTGGCGACGGTGCCGAGGCCGATCTCGCGCAGCTTCTCCTCCAGGCGCGCCAGGTAGCCGGCGCCGCTGGTAGGGGGGGTGTCGCGCCCGTCCATGAAGGGGTGGACGCAGACCTTCTCGATTTTTTGCCGCTTCGCCAGCTCGACCAGCGCGTAGAGGTGGCTTTCATGCGAGTGGACGCCGCCGTCCGAGAGGAGCCCCAGAAGGTGCAGAGTCCCCTTCGCTTTGCGGATCTTCTCCATCGCCGCGAGCAGGGTCTCGTTCTCGAAGAAGTCGCCGTCGTCGATCGCCTTGCTGATGCGGGTGAAATCCTGGTAGACGATGCGCCCGGCGCCGATGTTGAGGTGCCCGACCTCCGAGTTGCCCATCTGCCCTTCGGGCAGCCCCACATCCATCCCCGAGGCGCCCAGGCGCGTATGGGGGTAGTCGCGAAAGAGGGCGTCTAGATTGGGGGTTTCGGCTTCGCACAGGGCGTTCCCCATGCACGTCTCGCTCACCCCCCAGCCGTCGAGAATGACGAGGGCGACCGGTCCTTTGGCAGTTTTCTCCATTTAAAATGATCCTCTCAATGCTCGGGTGCGCTCACAGTTCGATATCGTCGTCGGTTCGGCTTGGGCGCGGCTGCAGGGCGCCGGAGGCGCGGATCCGGTCGCGCTCGGCGAGGTCGAGCTTCCCCCAGGCGCCGCAGTCCGGGCAGCGGCTGCGCCAGTCGGGCGAAGGGGCGCCGCAGGCCCCGCAGGTGAAGGCGATCCGCAGGCGACTCTCGCCCCCGAGCGCGCGCCGGAAGGCGGCGATCGACTCGTCGGTACGCTCGCGCAGGGCGTGGACCTCGGCCAGAAGGAGATGGAGCTGCGCAAAGTCGGCTCCGCTGCGCTCGATGAACGAGAGGTGCTCCATCGCCTCCTCGCTCATCTCCAGGCGCAGGCAAAGTCTACCAAAGAAGAGGCGCAGGGTCAGGTCGTCTTCTTGGCGCGCGAGGCTCTCACTGTAGAAGGCGAGGGTGGAGGCGGGGTCGTGCCCCTGCGCGCAGAGATCCTCGAGGCGGGCGAGAAAGACGGCGCTGCGAAGGCGACGATACCCCTCCTGCCAGGTGCGCGCCGCCTCTTCGCGGCGCTCCTGGAGGCGATAGACTTCCCCGAGGGAGACCCGTGCCGGAACGAAGTCGGGCACCTCCTGAACCAACTGCAGGAGCGCCGCCTGCGCCTCGCCGGACCTGTTCTCGTCGAGCAGGAGGCGAAACGATTCGTGGCGAAGGTGAACGAAGAGGTCCTTCTCCCGCTGCGCCTCGGCGCCCGCCGGGGCGGCCTTGAGGAGGCGCGAGGTGGTCTCGAGCGCTTCGCGCCAGCGCCCCTCGGCGATGTCGCGGTCGCGCAGCGCCCGCAGCGCCCGGAGGTTGTCGCGATCGATCTCCAAAATCTCCTCCCAGGTGCGCCGGGCGTCGTCGCCGCGGCCGAGGGTCTCGAAGACGGCGGCGAGATCGAAGAGGACTTCGAGATTGCGCGGCTCGAGGGCTTTGGCCCTGAGGAGCGTCTCGCTCGCCTGCAGCCCCTCGCCCTGCCGCAGCTCGACCTCGGCCCGGGCGACGAGCACCTCGGTGCGCGCGGGGTCGAGATCTTCGGCTCTGCGCAGCAGCTCGTGGGCTTTTTTCAGGTCGTCCGAGCGCAGCCGCGCCACCCCCGCGCGGTACAGGGAGGTGGCTTCGCGGCCGCGTTTTTCGGCGCGCTCGCGCTTCCAGCTCCGATAGAAGTGGCTGCCGGCGCTGTAGAGGTGGATGAGATAACCCAGGACGAGGCCGAGCAGTATGCAGCCGATGAGGACGAGCGCCGCAGAGGCGGTGAGGCTCTGGTCGGGGAGGAGATAAAGGGTGACGTCGTGCGGATTGAGATGGGAGAGATAGAGATAGGATACGAGAAACAGGATGATCAGCAGCAAAAAGAGGGCGAGTACGGTCATCGTCAACTCCCTGGCGGGGGGCGGCGCTATTCGCCGAACTTTTCGATCTCTGTCTTGCACTCCACGCAGTAGCGCGAAAAGGGGCGCACCTCGAGGCGGCGCGGTTCGATCTCTTCCTCGCAGCGCTGACACACGCCGTATTCTCCCGCGTCGAGCCGGTCAATGGCGGCGTCGATGTCCCGGATGCGCTGCCTTTGGTGATCGCTCAGATTGAGAAGGACGTCACGGGCGTAGGTGGCGACGGACATGTCGCCGATATCGGCCACGCCGTCCCCGCCGATCTGTCGGGACGCCTCGCGCGCCTGCTGTATCTCCCGGATCATCTCGCTGCGCATCTGCAGCAGATGCTCCCTGATTTCGGCGATGCGCCGCTCCTCCATCCCGATCCTCCCTGTATGAGGCGCCCCTCGCCCCGATCTGTGCTCGTCGCGCGGGGCTCAGCGATTGTGATACGGCTCGTTGCGCAAAATGGTCAGCCCGCGGTAGAGCTGCTCCAGCACGATCAGCCGCGCCATCTGGTGTGTGAACGTCATGGCTGAGAGCGACAGCAGCAGGTCGGCGCGGCGGCGCACCGGCTCGGACAGACCGTACGCGCCGCCGAGCACCAGCGCCACCTCCGCCGTCCCCTGCACCATGTGGCGCTCCAGAAGGGCGGAGAGTTCTTCGGAGCCGAGAGATTTCCCCCGTTCGTCGAGCACGACGACGAAGGCCTCGGGGGGGATGCGCTGCAGCAGCCGCTCCCCCTCCTTGTCCCGCAGGTAGCGGGGGTCGGCCTTGCGCCCCCCGCCTTTTTCCTCCTTGAGCTCGACGGTGGTCAGGGGGAGATAGCGCCGGATGCGGGCGGCGTACTCGTCGACGCCGTCCCTGAGGTAGGTCTCGGAGATTTTCCCGACGCAGATCAGGCGAAGCTTCACTGCCCTTCGGCCCTGCGCTCCCAGTGGTACTCGTCGGGGATGGTGAGCTCGTGGGCCTCGCTCCACAGGCCGTCCAGATCGTAAAAGTCGCGCACCGGCTCCTGGAAGATGTGCACCATGACGTCCCCGTAATCGATGAGGACCCAGCGCCCCTCCTTCATCCCCTCGACGGCGATGGGGGGGGAGGCGTGCTCCTTCTTGAGCCCGAGCTTCACCGCTTCGGCCACCGCCTGCACCTGCCGGTCGGAGCGGCCCGAGGCGAGAAGGAGATAGTCGGTGAGGGACGAGATGTCCTTGACCTTGAGAATGCGGACGTTGAATGCCTTTTTTTCCAGCGCGTAGGCGGCGCACAGTAGTGCTCGTTCCTGCGATTGCAAAATCCTATGACCTCCGGTAGAGACCGTGCTCTCGTATGTAGGTGGCGACGGCGTCCGGCACCAGGTACCGGATCGATTGCTGCTGCGCCACCAGGGTGCGGATGCGCGTCGAAGAGATGTCGAGGAAGACCTCCTCGAGAAAAATCACCTCGTGTCCGCTGCTGTGGCGCAGTTTTTTCAACGACTTGTCACAAAGATAACAGAACTCCTCCCGTAAGGCAATCGGAAGGAATTCCAAGGGGTTTCGCATTTCAACCCCGGGGCGGGACGCCACGACGAGGTGGGTCAGCGCGAACAGGCGGCGGTAGTCGCGCCAGGAGGCCAGATCGCGGAATGAGTCCATCCCGATGATGAAGAAGAATTCGTCCTCGGGGGCCTCGGCCCGCAGGATCTCGAGGGTGTCGACCGAGTAGCTCTTGCCCGCACGGCGCGCTTCGAGGTCCGAGGCGACGAAGGCGGGGTTGTCCTCGATCGCTTCGCGCACCATCGCCATGCGGTGGGCGAAGGAGACCTCCTCGGCGATCGGCTTGTGTGGCGGGTCGGCGGCGGGGATGAAGACGATGCGGTCGAGAGCGCACCGCTCGCGCACCTCTTCGGCCACGCGAAGATGCGCCAGGTGGATCGGATTGAAGGTGCCGCCCAGAATCCCGGTGCGCATCAGGGCCTGATCTGCCCTTCTCCGTAGACGATGAACTTGCGGGTCGTCAGATCCTCCAGCCCCATGGGGCCGAAGGAGTGGAGCTTGGTGGTGGAGATGCCGATCTCGGCGCCGAGGCCGAGCTGGTTGCCGTCGGCGAAGCGGGTCGAGGCGTTGACGACGACGGTGCTCGAGTCGACTTCGCGAAGGAAACGCTGGGCGTGGGCGTAGTCGCGGGTGACGATCGCCTCGGTGTGCAGCGAGCCGTAGCGGCGGATGTGGGCGATGGCCTCATCCATGTCGTCGACCACCTTGACGGCGAGGATCAGGTCGAGAAACTCAGCCCCCCAGTCCTCCTCGGTTGCGGCGGCCGCATCGGGGGCGAACTCGCGGGTGACGGAGCAGCCGCGCATCTCCACCCCTTGCGCGCGAAGGGCCGCGGCGATGCGCGGCACGAACGTCTCGGCGATGTCCTTGTGGATGAGCAGCGTCTCCATGGCGTTGCACACCCCGGGGCGCTGCACCTTGGCGTTGACGCAGATGCGCTCGGCCATCTCGTAGTCGGCCGACGAATCGACGAAGACGTGGCAGACCCCCTTGTAGTGTTTGATGACGGGGATGCGCGAGTTCTCGCTGACGAAGCGGATCAGCCCTTCGCCGCCGCGCGGGATGATGAGGTCGATCTCGTCTTCGAGCTTGAGCAACTCCAGGACGGCGGCGCGGTCGGTGGTGGCGACGACCTGCAGCGCCCCATCGGGCAGCCCCATCTCCGCGAGGGTGTTTTTGAGGACGGCGGCGATGGCGCTGTTGGAGTGGATCGCCTCGGAGCCTCCGCGCAAAATGACGGCGTTGCCGCTCTTCAGGCACAGAGCCGCCGCGTCGGCGGTGACGTTGGGGCGCGACTCGAAGACGATGCCGATGACCCCGAGCGGAATGCGCATCCGCCCGACCTGCAGGCCGTTGGGGCGGCGCCACATGCCGGTGATCTCGCCGACCGGATCGGGCAGATCGGCCACCTCGCGCATGCCGTCCGCCATGGCGCCGACGCGCTTGTCGTCGAGGACCAGCCGGTCGATCATGGCGGCCGAGAGCCCCTTTTGGCGGGCGGCGGCGAGGTCCTTCTCGTTGGCGCTCTGCAGCGCCTCGGCCTGGTTTTCGAGGGCGTCTGCCATGCGGCGCAGCATCTCGTTCTTCACCGCCGAGGAGAGGGTGGCGATCACGCGCGAGGCCTTCTTCGCTTCGCGGGCCAGGGAGAGCATTTCGTCGTGGATGGTCATGGAGACTCCTTCTGAATTTCGGCTGCAGAACTTTGGTTTAAAAATAATTCAAAATTCAGAATTCAAAATAATTTCGCAACTGTTCAGCATGGGGTCCCGACTCCCATGCCAAGGGACGCTTTTCGCCGTCCATGGCCGCTTGACCGGCGCCGTCCATGGCGCCGGACACCCTTGTCATGGAAGCCGCGACCCCACACAAGGTGAATAGATACATTATTTTTTCAAGACGAGGTTGTCCCGGTGGACGACTTCGTCGCAGTACTTGTAGCCGAGGATCTGTTCGATCTCGGAGGTCTTCTTCCCCATGATGCGCAGCAGCTCGGGGAGGGAGTAGTTCATCACCCCTTTGGCGAACTCGACCCCCTGCTGGTCGCACAGGCGCACCGCGTCGCCCCGGTCGAACCCCCCCTCGACACCGTTGATCCCCGAGGGGAGGAGGCTTTTGCCGTTTTCGATGAGAGCGCGTTTGGCGCCGTCGTCGATGAAGAGCTTGCCCCGGGGCTTCTTGGTGAAGGCGATCCAGTGCTTTTTGGCCGAAATGCGGTCGCGGGAGGGGAGAAAATAGGTGCCGAGCTCCTCGCCGTCAAAGAGGCGGGTCAGAACGCCGGGGGTGCGCCCGTTGACGATGACCGTCCCCACGCCGTAGAGGCTGGCGCGCTTGGCCGCCTTGATCTTGGTCGACATTCCACCGGTCCCCAGCCCCGAGGAGCTCGTGCCGGCGGCGGCCTCGATCTCGGGGGTGATGCGCTCGACGAGCGAGATCAGCTGCGCCTTCGGATCTTTTCTCGGGTCGCGGTCGAAAAGGCCGTCGACGTCCGAGAGGATCACCAGCAGGTTCGCCTCGACGAGATTGGTAACCATGGCCGACAGATTGTCATTGTCGCCGAAGCGGATTTCCTCCACCACTACCGTGTCGTTCTCGTTGATGATCGGCACGATGCGGTGCTCCAGCAGCGTCATCAGCGTGTTGCGGGCGTTCAGGTAGCGGCGGCGGTTGGCGAGGTCGTCGCGGGTAAGCAGCACCTGCGCCACCTGGCGGCTGCGACCGAGGGCCGAGTCGCGGTAGGCGCGGATAAGGCGGCTCTGGCCGATGGCGGCGGCGGCCTGCTTGAGCGGAATGGTGCGGGGGCGCCCCTTGATGCCGAGATCCCCCTTGCCGGCGGCCACGGCGCCGGAGGAGACGACCACCACCTCGTATCCGCGTTCGATCAGGGCGCTGATGTCGGCGCCGATCGCCTCGAGGATGGCCAGGTCGAGGCCGCTCTCATCGGAGATGACGCCGCTTCCGATCTTGACGACGATCCGCTTGACAGAGGAAAAGACGATCTTGCGCATGGGCCTGTCGATGAAAATAGTTGATTTTACATGAAAAACAAAAGGGGCATCTTACTCCCGGCGAGATCCCTTGTCAAGCGGGCTCCTCGTCGGAGGGCTCCTGCCGCGGCGCCGCTCGCCGGGCCTCGAGCTCCCGTGCGAGGAGATCGATCAACTCCTTCACCCCGTCGCCGGTCACCGCCGAGAGGCAGTGGGTACGGTAGCCGCGCGCCTCGAAGGCGGGGAGGACCTCGGCGGCCTTCTCCCGCACTTCGGTCACGTCCATCTTGGTGAGGACGACGATCTGCGTCTTCTCCAGAAGCTCGGGCTTGTGGCGGCCGAGCTCGCGGTTGATCATCTCGAAGCGCTCGATGGGGTCGCCCGCCTGCAGCTCCGACAGATCGACCAGATGCAGGAAGAGATCGGTGCGCTCGACGTGGCGCAAAAAGCGCGTCCCCAGCCCGTGCCCCTCGCTCGCCCCCTCGATGAGGCCGGGGATGTCGGCCATGACGAAGCTCTTGTAGCCGCCGTAGCGCACGACGCCCAGATTGGGGACGAGGGTGGTGAAGGGGTAGTCGGCGATCTTGGGTCGGGCCGCCGAGACGGCGCTGATCAGCGTCGATTTGCCGGCGTTGGGGAGCCCCACCAGCCCGACGTCGGCCAAAAGCTTGAGCTCCAGCCGCAGCCAGCGCTCCTCTCCCGGGGTGCCGGGCTGCGTGTGGCGCGGCGCGCGGTTGGTCGAGGTGGCGAAGCGGGCGTTGCCGCGCCCCCCCATCCCCCCCTTGAGAAGGAGGATCTTTTCCCCCGCGGCGGTCAGATCGGCCAGAAGCTCCCCCGTCTCGTCGTCGTAGACGAGGGTTCCGGGCGGGACGCGAATGGTGAGGGGCTCGCCGTTTTTGCCGTGCATCTTCTTGCCGCGGCCGTGCTCGCCGCGCTCCGCCTTGTAGTGGACCTTGTAGCGAAAGTCGAGGAGCGTGCCGAGTCCTTCGTCGACCTCGAAGAAGACGTCGCCGCCGCTGCCGCCGTCGCCGCCGTCGGGGCCGCCCATGGGGATGAACTTCTCGCGGCGAAACGAGAGGCAGCCTCGTCCTCCGTCGCCGGATTTGACGTGAATTTTGACTTCGTCGACGAATTGCATAAGCCGTATCCAGGAGCCGGAATCCAGAAGCCAGGAGAAAAAACCTCTCTGGCCTACTGCGATTGGTTTTCGGATTGGAAACGAGGGATTTTTCGTCGTGGCAAGGAAATCTAGGGATTGCGCGGAGGCGTACATGGTACGCCGCACAAGCAAATCACGCGATTGACGCCGCCACGGCGGAAAAGAACCGTTTCCGGCCGAAAACGATGAAAAAAGCCCGAAGTTCGTGCGAACCTCGGGCTTTTCGTTTGTCGTGCAACGGCGAATCAGGCGGCGTAAACGCTGACCTTCTTCTTGTCCTTGCCTTTGCGCTCGAACTGGACGACGCCGTCGATGAGGGCGAACAGGGTGTAGTCCTTGCCGCAGCCGACGTTGTTGCCCGGGTGAATGGTGGTTCCCCGCTGGCGGACCAGGATGGAACCGGCGGTTACGGCCTGGCCGCCGAACCGCTTCACCCCGAGGCGTTTGCCGGCGCTGTCGCGTCCGTTCTTGGAGCTGCCGACGCCTTTTTTGTGAGCCATGGGTCAAACCTCCTTAAACTTCGATGCCTGTGATTTTCAGGCGGGTGATGGGCTGACGGTGTCCGTACTTCTTGCGATAGGTCTTGCGCCGCTTGGAGTGGAAGACGAGGATCTTCTTGTCCTTGTCCTGCTCCACGATCTGCGCCTTCACTTTCGCGCCAGGGAGAAGAGGTGTTCCGATTTTAACCTCCGCTCCGCCGACCATGAGGACTTCCGCCAACTCGATGGAATCGCCCACCGCGCCTTCGATCTTCTCCACCTTCAACAGGTCGCCTTCGGAAACTTTGTACTGCTTGCCTCCGGTCTTGATCACCGCATACATATGAATCTCACCTCGCTCTCGAACTGAATTTCTATTCCGGTAACGGGTGACTATATCCCCCGCCGGAACGGATGTCAAGGGAAATGGGTCGCGGGTGTCGGGGGCGAAGCGGCCCCTGTCAGGCGGCGCGCCCGGAAGGGGAGTGCGGCGTCTTCGGCTCGATGAACAGGCTTCGCCGGGCCGCCTGCCTGACGGCGATGACGGCGGGGTGTTTGAGGCGCCGCTCCTGGGAGATGGCGTAGTAGCGCACCACGATTTCGTCAGCGGCGCCGACGATGGCGACGTTGTACTGGTGGCGCACCTCCTCGACGATCGCCAAGGGGACGGGGAAGACGCCGACCCCCGCCGCGCCGAACGCCTTCATCAGGACGGTGTCGTCGAATTCGCCGACGATGTGGGGCTGGATGTCGTATTTGAGCAGCCAGTGGTTGATCTCGCCCCTGAGCGCCGTCCCCTCGCCCGGCATCAGAAAAGGCGCGCCGTAGAGCGAATGGGGGAAGCTCTCCCGATATCGATCCGCCAGGGGGCGCGTCGCGCAGAAGACCACCGAGGAGCGCCCGAGCTCGTGGTTGTATCCCTTGACCCCCAGCTCGCGCGGTAGCGCGCGATCGGCGATGACGAGGTCGAGCTTGTGGATGGCCAGCTCTCTGAAGAGGTCCTCCGGCTTGTCCTCGTGGCAGATGAGCCGCACCGGTTCGGCCAGCTCCAGCGACGGCTCCAGCAGTCGGTGGGCCATCGACTTGGGGACCGCATCGACGACGCCCACCCGAAACAGCAGATCGCCGCCGACGGGGCGGTTTCGCAGAAGCGCTTCGAGCTCGCCGCCGATCTGGAAGATCTCTTCGGCGTGCCTCAGGGCCAGCTCTCCGGCGGAGGTGAGCTCCAGGCGCCTCCCGGCGCGCCGGAACAGCTGGGTGTCGAGGGCTCTCTCGAGCTCGCCGAGCTGTCCGCTGACCGTCTGGGGGGTGACGTTCAGGCGTTCGGCGGCGCGGATGACGCCCCCGGCCTTGGCGATGTTCCAGAAATAATAAAGCTGTTTGTAGTTCAGCATGGCGGCTCCGAGCATTGTCAGTTTTTCTCGAACAGATAATCAGAAAAATACAGATTTTCTTTCGTTATAGCAAGAAGTATAAATACCGTTCACTTTTTCAAATGTGGATCTTGACACGGTTTGCCCGGATGGGATCCGTCGCGCCCACGATGTGCGAAACCTTTTCAAGTTTTGAAATGATTGTTGATTCTTTGCCGTAACGCATCGGAACGGCGGCTTGGTCGCCTTCGGGGGAAGGCGCCTCGAGCCTCATCGACGTCAAAGGAAAGGAGATCGCCTATGGGGTGACGGCATCGCGCGTTGGTATCCGCTGACGAACAACAACAGAAACTGGAGGAGTAAAGGCATGAATGAAATGAAATACAAAGTCGTTGCCGGCCCGGAAGGGTTCCTTCCGCCGGCGGCCGCCTCGATGGGGATCGAGCTCCCCGTGACGGGCGAAGCCCTGGTGGAGGGGTGCAGCGTCAGCGCCTCCGAGGGGCTGCGGAAAATCGCCGAGAAGCTTGTCGGCGCCGAGAATCCCGTCTTCTTCCCGGGACCGCTGATCCTGTGGAACTGGAAGGACGGGGTCGCCGAAAAGGCCGCCGCCCTCAAGGAGCTGGCCGAGGCGGTCGGGGCGAAGATCATCCCGATGCCCGATTACCGCCCCAAATACCCGATGATCAACCCGGCCATCGAGGTCAACCCCAACCACCCCAATCTCACCATCTGGCACAACAAGATCGACGTGTGCGTCTTCATCGGCGTCCACTGTCACTACGCCAATGTGGCGCTGAAGATCATCCGGGGCGGCACCAGCTGCTACACCATCGCCCTGTGCGCCGAGGCCGGGCACGAAGACGCCATGGTCTCGCTGCGGGACGCCGGATTGTCCGAGCTGAGAAAGCTGACCGAACTGGTCAGAAAGCTCAAAGGGGAGGTGTGAGGTGATTCAGCAAAAGGTTGTGACACCCGAGTACCTGTTTTTTGAGGCCGAGAAAAAAAAGCAGCTCATGACGGGGAGCGAGGCGGTCCGGGAGGCGATCAAGAAGGCCAACGTCGACATGGCCATCTCCTACCCCATCACCCCCCAGTCCGAGAGCATGCACCTGGTCGGTGACATCTTCGCCGAGGGATACGTCAAGGGGTATTTCCGCGGCGAGAACGAATTCGCCGTCATGTCGTCGGTGGCCGGCGCCGCCATGGCAGGGGTGCGCGTCTTCACCGCCACCGGCGGCCCCGGCACGATGCGCGCCTTCGAGGTCTTCCCCACCTGGGCGGGCGCCCGTCTCCCCATCGTCTGCGCCTTCATGACCCGCGGGGTCAACTCCCCCCTGACGATCCAGCCCGACACCATCGAGATGGCGTATCTGCTCGAAACCGGGATGCTGATGCTGCACGCCGAGACGGCGCAGGATCTGCACGACATGATCCTGAAGGCCTTCATCGTCGCGGAGAAGACCGACGTCCACGTCCCCGTCGGGGTCTTCGCCGACGGCTTCTTCGTCACCCATACCAAGGAGACGCTGGAGATCCCCGAGCCCGACATCAAACTCCCCTCCTACGATCCGTACTCCTCGCCGGTCCCCCCCATGGACATGGAGAACGTCCCGGTGCGCCAGATGCGCGACCCCTTCGTGATGAAGAGCAACTTCATCAGCTACGCGGCCCACGCCTCGTGGCAGCAGGAGGTCGACGCGGCGGCGGAGAGATCGCGCAAGTACCTCGAGACGTACCTCGGGGGGCTGATCGAGACCGAGAATGAAGACGCCGACATTCTTCTGATGACCTCGGGGACCGCCGTGTGCCAGAGCCGCGAGGCGATGGCGATGGCCAGAGCGCAGGGGCTTTCCGTCGGCCTGGTCAAGCTCAAGAGCATCCGCCCCTTCCCGACGCAGGAGATCAGGGCCCTGGCCGCCAAGGCCAAGGCGATCATCGTGCCGGAATTCAACCGGGTCGGCTGGCTGGCCAAGGAAATCAAGTCGGTGATCGACGAGCCGCAAAAGGTCGTCGGTGCGCCCAGGGTCTTCGGCGGCATGACCATGCCGCCCGGAATCATCCTCGACGAGATCAGGAGGGTATCGCGGTGAACAAGCCTATTTTTAAGATATCGCCGGGCTTCGAAGAGATCATGCCCCCCGAATATCGGGATCTGGTCTCCAACGGTCCCTACGGAAAGAACGTCGGACTCGCCGATCTCGGAGCCTACAAGGAACTGGTCGAAGAGCATCCGCTGTGCGCCGGCTGCGGCCTGGCCCTCTCCATCCGTCTCGCTCTGGCCTCGCTGCCCAAGCCTGAAGATACGGTGATCGTCGGATCGACGGGGTGCAGCTCTCTGGTCTTCCCGCAGGTCGCCCTGCACAACATCCACTCCCTGTTCGGCAATCAGAATGCCGTCGCCTCGGGGCTGAAGCGGGCGCTCGCGCTGCGCTTCCCCGACAAGGTCAAGGACGTCGTCGTCATCGCCGGCGACGGGGCCACCGCCGACATCGGCCTCGACATGGTCATGCAGTCATGGTTTCGCCGCGAGAAGATCACCACGATCATGCTCGACAACGAAGCCTACGCCAATACGGGCGGGCAGGAAAGCGGCATGAGCCGGCAGGGGGCGGTCCTCAACATGGCGCCCACGGGGAAGAAGTTTCCCAAGGCGAGCATCCCCGAGGTGGCGCAGGCCGCCGGATGCGCCTACGTGGCGGCGACCTCGCCGGCACACCCCAAGCGCCTCGAGAAAGCCGTGAGAAGAGCCGTTCTGATCGCCAGGGAGGTGGGGCCGACCTACATTCAGCTCCTCAGCCCGTGCCCTACAAACTACAAATTCAAGCCCAACGACACCATCCCGCTCATCAAACAGCGCGAGAAGGACGGGACCTTCCAGAATCATGAGTACATTTCGGAGGAGGCCCAGAGGTTTTTGGATTCGCTTGAGGAGGCAGGGAAAAAATGAGTGAAAAGATTCTGATCCGCATGTCGGGGCTGGGGGGCCAGGGGGCCGTCACCGCCGCCCATATCCTCGGCGCAGCCGCCTACCGCGACGATCTTCAGGTCACGGTGAACCCCTTCTTCGGCGCCGAGAAGCGCCTCGCGCCCGCAGAGAGCTACGTGCGCATCTCCAGCGAGCCGATCTTTGAACGCGGCGAAGTGCTCTACCCCAATATCATCATGATCTTCCACCCCCACGTCATCACCATGGGCAAGTGCTACACCATGCCCTTTTTCGACGGGCTGCAGCAGGGCGGGACGATCCTCATCAACTCTGCGGCTCCCCTGGAGCTGACCAGGGAAGACCGCCAGAACCTGGTGGAGCGCCAGGCCAGGATCTACTACGTCCCGGCTACCGAGGTCGCCATGCAGGTCAGCGGCACCGAGCTCTCCACCAACATCGCCATGCTCGGCGGGCTCTACGGCATCCGACCCCTCACCTCGATGAAGGCGCTGGAGGAGTCGATGGTCGAGCGTTTCGGCGGCGGCAAGTTCGTCGCTTCGGCGACGACGGCGGCTCTGGATGACGCGGTCAAGGACAAATTCGACAAAGTCAGCCAGATGATCGAGAAGAATATGGAGGTCATCCGCAAGGCAGGGGAAGCGCTCAGCGAGCACCCCCTTTCTTCATAGAGGGAGTCAAACCCATGTACTACGCAGCCAAAGTGGAAATCGAGAAGTGCACCGGTTGCAAGATCTGCATCATGAGCTGCCCCGATCCGAACGTCATCGCCTTCGTCTGTGAGAGCAAGAAGGTGAAGATCGAAGAGGGGCGCTGCAAGGGGTGCGGTCTGTGCGTCTCGGTCTGCCCCAAGGACGCACTTCAGGTAAGCCAGGTCTAAACGTCGGTCCACGCAAAATGCGCAACCCGAAGACCCCGGCGCCCGTGAAATGGGCGCTGGGGTGTTCATTTAGGGAGACAGCTTGTCCATGATCAGGCAACAGATCGCAGATCCCGAGCATCTGCTCTTCGAGGCCCCGAGAACGCAGAGCTTCATCACCGGCAGCGAGGCCGTCGCCGAGGCGGTCAAGCGGGCCAACGTCGATATGGCTATCGCCTACCCGATCACCCCGCAGTCCGAGAGCATGCACCTGGTGGGCGATCTCTACCAGAGCGGCTACATCCAGGATTTTTACCGCGCCGAGAACGAGTTCGCCGTCATGGCGGCCATCCACGGCGCCTCCCTGGGCGGGGGGCGGGTCTTCACCGCCACCAGCGGCCCGGGGACGCTCAGGGCGATGGAGATGTTCCCGGTGTGGGCCGGCGCCCGCCAGCCGATCGTCTGCGCCTTCATGTGCCGCGGGGTCTCGCTCCCGCCCTCCATCCAGCCCGAGAACATCGAGATGGGGATGCTCCTCGACACCGGAATGCTCATGCTTCACGCCGAGGACGGACAGGATTTCCACGACATGATCCTCAAGGGGTTCGTCGTGGCCGAGCAGCCTGACGTCCACCTCCCCGTCGGCGTCTTCGTCGACGGCTTCTTCGCCACCCACACCAAAGACCGGGTCATGCTCCCGCCGTCCGAGCTCAAGCTCCCCCCCTACGACCCGCAAAAGGCGCCGGTGCCGACCTTCGACATGGAGACCCCGCCGATGCGCATCACGCGCGATCCGCTGCTGAACAAGAGCAACTTCATCAGCGGAGCGGCCAACGCCAGCTGGCATCAGGAAGTGATCGCCGCCGCCGAGCGCGCGCGCCGGCACCTGCGCAAGTACCTGGGGGGGCTGCTGGAGGTGGAAAATCCCAAGGCGAAGATCATGATCGTCGCCTCGGGAACGGCCGTCTCCCAGAGCCGCGAGGCGCTGCGGCTGCTGCGCGCCGAGGGGATCGAGGCGGGGCTGGTCAAGATCAAGGCGATCCGCCCCTTTCCCGAGGCCGAGCTCGCCGAGGCGACGGCCGACGCCGATCTCATCGTCGTCCCCGAGTTCAACGCCGGAGGGTGGCTCGGGCGCGAGGTCAAGGCTGCCCTCGACAACAACCGCCGCGTCCTCAGCGCGCCGAGGGTCTTCGGGGGGATGAGCATGCCCCCCGGCCTCATCGTCGAGGCGATCAAGGGGAGGCTGGCAACGCGAAACAGCACGGAGGCAGGAGTCTGACCATGTCCAAAAAAATCATCACCCCGACCCCGGCCCTTGCCGAATACCTTCCGCAGCAGTACAGAGATCTGGTCGAACACGGACCTCACGGCCGGGGCTTCGGCGTCGGCGATCTGGGGAGCTTCAAGGAGATCGTCGAAGAGCACCCCCACTGCGCCGGCTGCGGCGTCTCTCTCGGGGTGCGCCTGGTGGCGGCGGCCCTTCCGGCGCCGGAGGACACGATCGTCGTCGGCACCCCCGGCTGCTCCTTCTTCGCCCTCTCCCAGGCGGCGCTGAACTACTCCAACACCGCCTTCGGCAATCAGAACGCCGTCGCCTCGGGGCTCAAGCGCATGCTGCAGATCCGCTATCCCGACCGGCACAAGGACGTGGTCGTCCTCGTCGGCGACGGCGGCATCGCCGACATCGGCCTCGACATGACGCTGCACTCGTGGTTTCGCCGGGAGAAGATCACCACCATCATGGTCGACAACGAGGTCTACGGCAACACCGGCGGACAGGAGAGCGGCATGTCCGCCGAGGGGCGTGTTCTTCCCATGGCGCCCCGGGGCAAGACCTTTCCCAAGATCCCCGTCTTCGAACTGGCGAAGAGCTCGGGGTGCGCCTACGCCGCCCGCGTCACCGTCGCCAGCCCCGCCAAGCTCGGGCAGGTCGTCAAAAAGGCGATTCTCGTCGCCCGCGAGATCGGACCGACCTACGTCCAGATCTATACCCCCTGTCCGACGAACATGCGCTTCTCTCCCGCCGAAACGATCAACGTGGCCAGGCAGGCACAGAAGGGGGGCTATTCATTCGAAGAGTTCATGAGCGAGGAGGCCGAAGCGCTGATCGCCAAAAGCAGGCGCGATTGATCGAAACGTGAAACGGCCTCCTTGCGGAGGCCGTTTCACGTTTCGGGGAGTGGCCGATCGGGTGCCCGGGCAATCGGGACGACGATCACCCCACCAGGATGTCGAACTGCTCCACGTGGTAGCCGGGGCGCGCCGTGATGGTGATCTGCTTTTCGAAGCGTCGCTCCAGCTCCTCGATGCCGTGGCGCTCTTCGTCCGAGAGGATCGCCGCCACCTCGGGGTGGACCTGCAGCGTGATGCGGTAGCCCGGCAGGTTTCGCATCTCGCGGCGCAGTTCGCGAAAGAGCTCGTACGCCACCGTCGTGCGGCTCTTGACGTATCCCTTTCCTTCGCAGTAGGGGCACGATTCGCACAGGGTGCGCCCGATGCTCTCGCGCACCCGCTTGCGGGTCATCTCCACCAGCCCCAGCTCGGAGATCTTCAGGATGTTCGTCTTGCTCTTGTCCTTCTTGAGCGCATCCTCCAGGGCTGAGTAGACCTTCTCGCGGTGGATCTCCTTCTCCATGTCGATGAAGTCGAGGATGATGAGCCCGCCGAGATTGCGCAGGCGCAGTTGGTAGGCGATCTCCCTGACGGCCTCCAGGTTCGTCTTGAGGATGGTGTCCTCCAGGTTGTGCTTGCCGACGAAACGTCCGGTGTTCACATCGACGGCGATGAGCGCCTCGGTCTGCTCGATGATGATGTAGCCGCCGCTCTTGAGCCAGACCTTGCGCCCCAGCGCGCGCGAGATCTCCACCTCAAGCCCGAAGGCGTCGAAGATCGGCTCCTCGTCGGCGTAGAGCTCGATCCTGTACTTGAGCTTGGGCATGAAGGTGTCGATGAAGCGCACGATCTTGTCGTGCTCTTCGCGCGAGTCGACGACGATGCGGTCGACCTCTTCGCTCAGAATGTCGCGCAGCACCTTGCTCGTGACGTCGAGATCCGAGTGGATGAGGCTCGGCGCGCCCCCCGTCTCCTTGCGCCGAACGATCTCCTGCCAGAGGCCGACGAGAAAATCCATGTCGGCCTTGAGGTCCTCGCCGCTCTTCCCTTCGGCGGCGGTGCGCACGATGAAGCCGGTCCCCTCCGGGCGGATCTCTTCGACCAGGGTGCGCAGGCGGTCCTTCTCGTCCTCGTTTTCGATGCGTCGCGAGATGCCGATATGATCGACCGTCGGCATGTAGACCAAGTGGCGACCCGGCAGGGAAATATGCGAGGTGATTCGCGCCCCCTTGGTGCCGATCGGCTCCTTGGCGACCTGCACCAGCAGCTCCTGCCCCTCCTGCAGCAACTCCTCGATGGGGGGCAGGGGCGGGCTCTCCTCGGCCGCTCCCTCGGCGCCCGCGCCATGGTCGGCGCCGTCGACGAACTGCTCCACCGCCTCCATCTCGTCGAGGACGTCGGCCACGTAGAGAAAAGCCGCCTTCTCCAGGCCGATGTCGACGAAGGCGGCCTGCATCCCGGGAAGGACGCGAATGACTTTCCCCTTGTAGATATTTCCCACGATTCCGCGCTCGCGGCTGCGCTCGATATAGAGCTCCGCAATGTGGCCGTTTTCGAGCAGGGCCACACGTGTTTCGTGGGAGGTCGTGTTGATGACCAGATCCTTGGTCATGGAACCTCCGAAAATTTAAAATGTGGGTAAGCGAAAAGCGATGAAAACCGTCGCGCGAAAGGCGTCAGGGGAAGCACGAGAACTGCCTCGACCCGGGGCGCCCTTCGGCCGAATTCTGTAGCGCAGGTGTCAGATGTGAAGGCTGAAGGCGTTTAGGTGAAGACAAAACACTCTTGGCTCAGCAGAGTGCTTTGCCTTTCCGGCCTTCAGCCTATCAGCCTGCCTTTTACTTAAACACCACCCCCAACTTGCGGATGCCGAGATTTCTTGCCTCCTCCGGCGAGACCTGCAGCAGATGGGCGGCAAGATACACGGGGCTCCCCTTGGCGAGGGTCATCAGGAGCGCATCGTCCTTGAGCATCAGGGCGATCACCCCCTCGCGCAGGTCGAGGTGCTGGATCTTCCTCCCTTTCTCACGCTGAATCGGGACCTCGCTCTGAGCCAGGAAGTCGTCCAGACTCTCTGCCAGACCGTAGGGGGGCGGCGTGGGGAGGGTGATGCGGTAGAGGGTCTCCCCAATGCTAACAGAGGGCGAGGGGGTTTTCCAGTGCAGCGCCGCACCTTCGAGAATTCTGAAGCCTTCGGGGAGCTGCCGATTCAGCGTCTCGACCGCGTCGCGCGCGCTCACGGGGCGAAAGAGCTCGATGTCGATGATCTCGGCGTCGCTCTCCACGCCGGTGGGCAGGGCGTCGGGGAAGGAGATGCGCGGGGCGGGGTGGAACCCCGCCGAGAAGCGCACCGGCAGACCCGCCCGCCGCACCGCCCGGTGGAAGAGGGTCATGAACTCGAGGTGCCCGACGAAGCGCGCCTTGCCGTCCTTTCGCAGGCGCAGGCGCACCTTGTAGCGCTCCTCTTCGTCGCCCGGCGGCGGCTGCTGCGCTGCGGGCGTTACGGGGAGGGGGACCTCGCCGCGCTCCACCAGGCGCATGCGCAGCTCTTCGAAGTCGCACACGCCGCACCCCGAGCACTCGCCGGTGCGGCAGTCGGGGGTGTAGGCGCCGGTGCGCGAGCGGCGGCGCTCCGACAGCAAAAACGCCTTCGGGAGCCCGCAGTCGATGTGATCCCACGGCAGGACCTCGTTTTCGGAGCGCTCGCGCAGATACCATGCGGGATCGATGCCGCAGCGGGCGAAGGCCTGCTGCCACTTGTCGTAGTCGAAGTGGTCGCTCCAGCCGTCGAAGCGGCAGCCGAGATCGACCGCCGCCTCCAGCACTGCGCCGAGCCGCCGGTCGCCGCGGGCGAAGACCCCTTCGAGGGCGCTCAGGCGTGCGTCGTGCCACTTGAGACGGAGTTTTTTCCGCCGCAGCCCCTCGCGAAGCGTCTCCTGGCGGCGCAGCGTCTCCTCGATGCCGATCTGCCCCTCCCACTGGAAGGGGGTGTGGGCCTTGGGGACGAAGGTGGAGACCGAAGTGTTCACGTCCGCCCCGCCGCTCGTCCCTTTGCCGGTGCGCTTGACCTGCGACGAGAGCTCGACGATCGCCTCCAGATCCTCCTCGGTCTCGGTGGGGAGGCCGATCATGAAGTAGAGCTTGACGATGCGCCAGCCGAGGGTAAAGGCGGCGCGGGTCGTCTCCAGCAGATCCTCTTCGCTGATCCCCTTGTTGATGACCTGGCGCAACCGCTCGGTCCCCGCCTCGGGGGCGAGGGTGAATCCGGTCTTCCTGACTTTCTTGATCTCCTCCATGAGCCCCGGGGTCAGCGACCCGACGCGCAGGCTGGGGAAGGAGACGGCGACCTTCTCGTCGGCGTAGCGGGCCATGAGCCCCTGCAGCAAAGGCTCGATGCAGCCGTAGTCGCCGGTGGAGAGCGACAGCAGCGAGACCTCTTCGTAGCCCGAGCTGGCCAGCGACTTCTCGATAATGGAGGCGATACGCTGCGGCGAGCGCTCGCGCACCGGGCGGTAGATGTAACCCGCCTGGCAGAAGCGGCACCCCCGGGTGCAGCCGCGGGCGATCTCCACCGCCACCCGGTCGTGGACGGTGTTCATGAAGGGGACGATGGGGTCGGTGGGGTAGGGGGCGCTCTCCAGGTCGGCCACGAAGCGCCGGTGCACCTTGTCGTACCCCGGGCGCAGGGGACGGATCGCTTCGACGCGCCCGTCCTCAAGGTGGCTCACCTCGAAGAAGGCGGGGACGTAGACCCCCTCGATGGACGCGAGGCGCTCCAGCAGCGCGGCGCGGCTCTCTCCCTTCGCCTTCGATGCGCGCACCGCCTCGCACAGCTCGACGACCGCCTCCTCGGCGTCGCCGACGACGGCGCAGTCGATGAAGTCTGCCAGCGGTTCGGGGTTGAAGGCGCAGGGGCCGCCGACGACGACGAGCGGGTCGCCCTCGGCGCGCGCGTCGCGGCGCCGGGGGATGGCGGCCAGGTCGAGCATCGTCACGATGTTGGTGTAGGAGAGCTCGTACTGAAGGGTGAAGCCGACGAGGTCGAAGCGCCGCAGGGGGCGCTCCGATTCGAGGGAGGCCAGGGGCTCGGCGGCCTTTCGCAACTCCTCCTCCAGATCGGGCCAGGGGGCGTAGACGCGCTCGGCGGCGATCCACTCCACGCTGTTCAGGGCGTGATAAAGGATGGCGAAGCCGAGATGGCTCATGCCGACCTCGTAGACGTCGGGGAAGGCGAGGGCGAAGGTGACGTCGACCTGATCGGGGTTTTTGCGGATGCTGCCCTTCTCTCCGCCGAGATAGCGGGAGGGGCGGGCGACGCGGGGGAGAAAATCGTCCAAAGCCATGGGGTCCGTTCGGTGTGCGTGGTCAAAAAGGGGAAAAGACCTCAACTGTAACACGCCGCGACGGGAATCCTCAAGAGGCGATTGAGGAAGATGATTGGGATGCGGATTTTGGGAAAGGGCGCTGAAAGGGGGGGTGGGCGGTCGGTGTCGTAGCGGGGGCGCGGCGCCCGAGGGCGGAGGAGATGGCTGATCGACAGAGCTCAGGCGTCAGACGGTTTTTCGATTCCCAGTTCGTTCAATACCGCCCGTTTCACCTCTTCGGCCATTCTGACCGCCTGCCGAGCCGTCTCCTTGTCGGCGGATTCTCCGGGATAGCGGTACTCGACCGCATAGGCGTTCAGGATCGCCAGAGTCGGACGCAGGAGCTCCAGGCGGGGACAGCGGTCGCGCAGCAGGTCGAGGATCAAGGGAAGGTTGTGCGTCTTGCCGAAGGGGATGGCGGACTCTTGAAGCAATGCTTTTAAATACTTTTCGGCACATTGCTGGGCATGGAAGCAGGCGGCGTCATAGTTGGGCATCTTTCGGGCGCGGAGCTCCCGATGCCCTGTGGCCAGATCGCCTTCAGCTTTCTGCATCCATTCAGTGGTGAGGGGCTGCATACAGTTTTTTTCCCGTAGAGACGACTTCGCGCAGGAAATAGTCGTTCATAGCAAGGCGCTCCCGAAATTGCCGTGACGAACGCACGATGAGCTCGAGGGGCAGGGTCGGTTTGAGCCGCGTGATGATCTCGGCGGCCACGCGCGCCCCCGAAACCTCGCCGGGCATGACGACCAGAAGATCCACGTCGGAGTCCGGACCGGCAGTCCCTCGGGCGTAGGAACCGAAGAGAATTACCTGGTCGGGACCGAACTCGCGAGCGATTTCAGTAGCAAACTGCTGGATTTCCGTGAGTGTTACTGCCCCCATGCCGTTCTCCCGGAGCTGTGATGCCGACTTGCATGGCCGCCTTCGTTCAAAGCGTCAAGATAGCCCAGCGGGACGTCAATGTAAATTGAAGATTTCTGCCCCTCTTTCAGGCCGTTCGGTATTCATATGGCGGTGCGAACAATTTGGGGAAGGGTTTTTTACAGTTCTGATTTCGGTCTGTGGTATGCTCGCTGCGTGTTCCGCCCTGCTGCTGCCGAAGGAGCGGAAGCGGACCGAAGGAGCCGATTTCCATGACCGACCGCAACCCGAACGTCGAAATCCTCCCGCCCGCAGGGGAGAGCGGACGCGCTCTGCCCCCCGAGAGCGAGCGCAACTGGGCGATGCTGTGCCACCTGAGCGCCTTCGCCGGGTACCTCTTCCCCTTCGGGCACATCATCGGCCCGCTGGTGGTCTGGCTCTTCAAGGGCGAGAGCCTTGCGCTGGTGAGCGATCAGGGTAGGGAAGCCCTCAACTTCCAGCTCAGCATGACGATCTACTACGTCGTCGCCGGCGTCCTCATCCTCGCCGTCATCGGCATCCCCCTCCTGGTCGCCCTCGTCCTCTTTCACCTCGTCATGATCGTCGTCGCCTCGGTCAAGGCCAAGGGCGGCGAACGGTACCGATACCCCCTGACGATCCGGATGGTTCGCTGAACTGCATTGCTTCGGCGCCCCTAAAATGGTAAAAGCTGAGGTTTCGGTTTCAACGAGGCTCAGCGGAGATTTCGTTTCATGGAAGATAACAAATACGCCCCCCCGTGCGAGGGCGGATACGGCTGCCCCGTCATGCGCTTCGGCATCATCGGCGGGGGGCAGCTGGCGAAGATGATGGCGATGGAGGGGAGCAAGCTCGGCTTCTCCGTCGCGGTGCTCGATCCTGCGCCCGACGCGCCGGCGAGCAGGATCGCCGATCGGCGCGTCGTCGGCGGCTACTATGACGGCGCGAAGCTCAAAGAGCTTGTCGACGGCTGCGAAGTGACGACCTACGATATCGAGCACATCGACGCGGCCGAGCTCAAAAAGCTCGAGAGGGCCGGAAACGTCATTCATCCCTCCCCCGCCATTCTGGAGGTCATCCAGGACAAGCTCCGTCAAAAAGAGCTCCTCGCGGCGGCGGGGCTCCCCGTCCCCGCGTTTCGCCGGATGGACGCCCCCGACCCGCAGCTCATGCGCGACTTCGGCTATCCGCTGGTGCAAAAGGCCCGGCGCGGCGGATACGACGGCCGCGGGGTCTTCGTCCTTCGGCAGGAGGGCGATGCGGACAAGGCGTTCCAGGGCGAGTCGATGGTGGAGAGCCTGGTCGACATCGACAAGGAGATCGCCGTCATGGTCGCCTGCGGCGCCGACGGGCAGGTGCGCTCGTACCCCGTCGTCGAGATGCTCTTCGACGCCGAGTCGAACCTGCTCGATCTGCTCATCGCGCCGGCGCGCATCAGCGACGCGCAGGCCGAACGAGCCCGCGAGCTGGCCGAGCGCACCGCCAGGGCCTTCGAGGGGCTGCGCGGCGTCCTGGGGGTCGAGATGTTTCTGACCCGCTCGGGCGAGATCCTCATCAACGAGGTGGCGCCGCGTCCGCACAACTCGGGGCACTACACCATCGAAGCGTGCGTGACGAGCCAGTACGAGCAGCACCTTCGCGGCGTCGGCGGCCTCGCGCTCGGCTCGACCGAGCTCCTCGTGCCGGCGGTCATGATCAATCTGCTCGGCGCCGAGGGGGCCTTCGGCGAGCCGTGCATCGTCGGGCTCAACGAGGCGATGGCCATCGAGGGGGCGACGATCCACATCTACGGCAAGGAGGAGGTGCGCCCCAAGCGCAAGATGGGTCACGCCGTCATCGTCGATCACGACATCGAGCGGGCGCTCGAAAAAGCGCGCCGCCTCAAGGATGTATTCAAGATCACCGGGAGGAAGAAGGGATGAAAAAGGCAGCTGTCGGCATCATCATGGGGAGCGACTCGGATCTTCCGGTCATGGAGAAGGCGGGCCAGGCGCTCGCCGAGCTCGGCGTCTCTTTCGAGATGACCATCGTCTCGGCCCACCGCACCCCCGATCGCATGTTCGATTACGCCCGCAGCGCCGAGGAGCGCGGCCTCGACGTCATCATCGCCGGCGCAGGCGGCGCGGCGCACCTGCCCGGCATGGTGGCGGCGCTCACCCCCCTGCCCGTCATCGGCGTCCCCGTCAACGCCACCACGCTGCAGGGGCTCGACGCGCTCCTCTCCATCGTGCAGATGCCGGGGGGCGTGCCGGTGGCGACTGTCGCCATCAACAACGCCTTCAACGCCGGAATCCTCGCCGCGCGCATCCTGGGGGGCAAGGATGCGCAGGTTCGCAAGGCGGTGGCCCGCTACATGGAGGCCCAGAACGACAAGGTGCTGAAAAAGGCCGCCCTCATGGAGAAGGCGGGGACCGGGGCGGGCTGAAGGGCGGGGGCCGAAAATCCGTTGCCAGGGCGCGAGGATTAATGATAAACTCCCCTGCGCTGGAGCGCGTTGCCCCCATGTCTATCGTGAAGGAATTTCCCCCATGGATCTGCAAGTCTTGCCCTTGGCCGAGAAGAAGGCGCCGATCGCCGACGAGTCGAAGCTCGTTTTCGGCAAGCAGTTCACCGACCGGATGTTCGTCATGGAGTACGACGCCGACCGCGGATGGCACTCGGCCCGCATCGCGCCGTACGGCCCCTTCGTCCTCGATCCGGCGGCTCTGGTCTTTCACTACGCGCAGGAGATCTTCGAGGGGCTCAAGGCCTTCCGACGCCGCGACGGCTCCATCGCCCTGTTTCGCCCCCGCGACAACTTCGAGCGCTTCAATCGCAGCGCCCGGCGCATGTGCATGCCCGAGGTCAACGTCGACTTCATGCTGCGCGCCCTGAAGGAGCTGATCCGGCTGGAGGCCGACTGGGTGCCCCGCAGCGAGGGGACGAGCCTCTACATCCGCCCCACCATGATCGCCACCGAGCCGGTCCTCGGCGTCAAGCCCGCAGACAAGTACCTGTGCTACATCATCCTCTCCCCCGTCGGCGCCTACTACAAGGGGGGGGTGAATCCGGTCAAGATCTGGATCTCGGACGAGTTCGCCCGCGTCTCTCCCGGCGGCACCGGCGAGGCCAAGACCGG
>JBJHBH010000045.1:0-3077 GCA_050485365.1 Desulfuromonadales bacterium
TCGTCCTTGAGGGGGTGGCGCACGGCGAGCGCGTGGTGGTCAACGGGCAGGTCGGACTGCGTCCGGGCGCTCCCGTCACCCCGCAACAGGCCGACACAGAGGGGAGCCTCTGATGCTTTCGTTCTTCATCGACCGCCCGATCTTCAGTTCGGTCATCTCCATCATCATCGTCATCTTCGGCATCGCCGCCCTGCGCATCCTTCCGGTCGAGCAGTACCCTGACGTGGTGCCGCCGCAGATCGTGGTGAGCGCCTTTTATTCCGGGGCCGACGCCCAGGTCCTGTCCGAATCGGTGGCCGCGACTCTTGAGCAGGAGATCAACGGGGTCGACAACATGATCTACATGGAGTCGAGCGCCACCGACGCCGGGAGCCTGCAGATCACCGTCTCTTTCGAGCTCGGCACCGACCCCGACCAGGCCGCCATCAACGTCAACAACCGCGTGCAGGCCGCCATGCCGCGCCTGCCGCAGCAGGTTCGGGACCAGGGCGTGCGCGTGGAGGCGCGCTCGACCAACATGCTGATGGTGCCGGTCCTCAATTCGCCCGACGGGCGCTATGACACCCTGTTCATCAGCAACTATGCCCTGCTCAACGTCCTCGACGAGCTGGTGCGCATCCCCGGGGTCGGCAACGCCTCGCTCTTCGGCGCCCAGGACTATTCGATGCGCATCTGGCTGCGCCCGGACAAGCTCGCGCAGTACGATCTGACACCCTCCGAGGTCGCTGCGGCGATCCGCGAGCAGAACGCCCAGTTCGCCGCCGGGCGCCTCGGCGCCGAACCCGCCCCCGCCGACCAGGCCTTCACATTCACCGTCGCCACGCGCGGCCAGCTCAGCCAGCCCGAGGAATTCGAGCGCATCATCTTGCGCTCCGACGAGGACGGCGGCGCCCTGCGCCTCGGCGACGTCGCCCGTGCCGAACTGGGGGCGCAGAGCTACGGCTTTCACGCCGTGTACAACGGACAGCCGACGGTCCCCATGGGGATCTATCTGCAACCGGGCGCCAACGCCCTGGAGACGGCGCAGCGGGTGCGCCAGGCGCTCGACGATCTGTCGCAGCGATTCCCGCCGGGGCTCGAATACGCCATCCCCTACGATACGTCCGAGTTCGTCGAAATCTCCATCCGCGAGGTCTTCATCACCCTGCTCATCGCCATAGGGCTCGTGGTCCTCGTCACTTTCGTCTTCCTGCAGCACCTGCGGGCGTCGCTGATCCCTCTGGCGGCCATCCCGGTGTCGCTCATCGGCACCTTCGCCGGGATGCAGGCCCTGGGCTTTTCGGTCAACCTGCTGACCCTTTTCGGTCTGGTGCTCGCCATCGGCATCGTCGTCGACAACGCCATTATCGTCATGGAGAACGTCGAGCGTCTCATGCACGAAAAAGGGCTCACGGCCAGGGACGCGGCCGTGGAGACGATGCGGCAGGTCTCCGGCGCGGTGATCTCCTCGACCCTGGTCCTCGTCGCGGTCTTCGCCCCCGTGGCCTTCCTCGGCGGGTTGAGCGGCGAACTCTATCGTCAGTTCGCGGTGACGATCGCCGTCTCGGTGGTGATTTCCGGCGTGGTGGCCCTGACCCTGACCCCCGCCATGTGCGCCCTGCTCCTCGATCGCCAGCCGAAAAAGGTTGCCGCCCCCTTTCGCCTCTTCAATCAGGGGTTCGAGCATGCGACCGGCGCCTTCGTCGGGGGCGTCGCCTTTTTGCTGCGCCGCGCCGTCGTCGGGGTCGTTCTGTTCACTCTGGTGATCGGCGGAAGCCTCTTTTTTCTCTCCCGCCTCCCCTCCGGGCTGGTGCCGCAGGAGGATCAGGGGGTCGCTCTCGTCGCCGCACAGCTTCCGCCGACATCGGCTCTGGGGCGCACCTCCAAGACCCTCGGCGAGATCTCGCAGCAGGTCGTGGGTATGGAAGAGGTGGGGGAATTCACGGCTTTTGCCGGATTTGACATCTTCTCGGCATCTCTGAAGACCAACAGCATCATCGGCTTCGCCAACCTCACCGACTGGAACCAGCGGCGCGGAGCGGGCCAGGACGCCGCCTCGGTGGCGGGTCGGATCATGGGGGCGGGGATGGGGATTCAGGAAGCCAACGTCTTCGCCTTCATCCCCCCGCCGATCATGGGGATGTCCCTCACGGGCGGCGTCGAAGGGTATCTGCAGGTGCGCGAGGGGGGCGACCCGAAGCGGATCGAAGCCCTCGCCCAGCGCCTGGTGGCCCAGGCCAACGAGCGCCCCGAGCTGATGAACGTGCGCTCCCTTCTCGATACGGGCATCCCCCGCTACAACGCCACGGTCGATCGCGAGAAGGCGCGCGCCGCCGCCGTCCCCATCAACCAGATCTTCCAGACGATGCAGAGCACCTTCGGCGCGCTCTACGTCAACGACTTCACCCTCGCCGGTCGCCTGTGGCAGGTGAACCTGCAATCCGAAGGAGATTTCCGCAGCAGCCCGGACGATCTGCGCCAGGTCTTCGTGCGCTCCGACCACGGTGAGATGATCCCCTTGAGCTCCCTCGTCTCTTTGGAGCGCACCAGCGGCGCCGACGTCGTCAACCGCTACAATCTCTACCCCTCCGCCAAGGTGATGGCCGACCCCGCCCCCGGCTTCACCAGCGGTCAGGCCAAAGACGCGATGGAGGCGGTGACGGCCGAGGTCCTGGCGGGCGAGGCCCTGCTCGGCTGGATCGGCGAAGCCTACCAGTTGGAGGCTACGGCGGGCGCCGGAGCCGCCGCCTTCGGGCTGGGGCTGCTGATGGTCTTTTTGATCCTCGCCGCCCAATACGAGCGCTGGACGCTCCCCATGGCGGTGGCCACGGCCATCCCCTTCGCCGTGCTCGGCGCGTCGCTGGCCGCGTTGCTGCGCGGCTATCCCAACGACATCTACTTTCAGGTAGGGCTCCTCGTCCTCATCGGCCTGGCGGCCAAGAATGCCATTCTCATCGTTGAGTTCGCGGCGCAGAACCGCCGCGCCGGGATGAGCTCCCTGGATGCGGCCACGGCGGCGGCGCGGCAGCGTTTTCGCGCCATCATGATGACCGCCCTGACCTTCATCATCGGCAGCCTGCCGCTCGTCTTCGCCAGCG
>JBJHBH010000045.1:3087-28542 GCA_050485365.1 Desulfuromonadales bacterium
CGGCACGGTGGTTGTGGGAGGGATGATCGCCGCCAGCACTCTGGCGCTCCTCTTCGTGCCGCTTTTCTACAAGCTCCTCGAGGACCTTGCCACCTGGCGTCGCGAGCGGCGCCTGAGAAGGAAGGCCGCCTGAGATGCTCAAACCTTTGCTGATTCTGAGCGCTGCGGCCCTCCTCTCGGGCTGCGCCGTCGGTCCCGATTATCGCGCCCCCGACATCGACCTTCCGCAACAGTGGCCTGAGCAGATCCTCGAAATGGCCGAGACGATGGAGGAGACTCGCGACTGGTGGGCCCGATTCGAGGACCCTGTCCTTGTGAGCCTCGTCGATCGCGCTCTGGACGACAATCTCGGTCTTCGCCTGCAACTCCAGCGCATCCAGGAAGCGCGCGCCCGTCTGGGGCAGGCATCAGCCGAGCGCTGGCCGACCCTCGATGCCCAGGCCGAGGCGGTGCGGCAAAGGCAGCCCGCGGCCGCTTCTCCGGTTCCGGTCCCCGGAGCCGGCGGCTCCTTCAACTCTTTTTCGGTGCTCGGTCTGCTCGGCTACGAAATCGATCTCTGGGGACGTCTGACCCGCGGCGAGGAAGCCGCCGCGGCGTTGATGGAAGAGTCCCTCTTCAGTCACGAGGCGGTGCGACTCAACCTGGTCACGGACGTGGCCAGCGCCTATGTCAACCTCCTCTCCGCCCGGCAGCAACTGGAGATCACCGAGAGGACCCTCGAGAGCCGCCGGGAGACGCTCCGGCTGCAACAGATCCGATATGACGGGGGGATGGTCGACCGGTTGGCGCTGCAGCAGTCCGTCTCCGAGTGGGAAGGGACGCGCGCGCTCCTTCCTCGGCAGCGCGAGCAGGTCCGCCTGCTGGAGAGCGCCCTGGCGACCCTGGTCGGGATGAGCCCCGCCGAGCTCCTGGGGGAATTGGATTTCGGCGACGAGACGATGGCCTCGCTGCGCCTTGTGCAGGACGTGCCGCCCTTTCTCCCCTCGGAGCTGCTGCGCCGGCGCCCCGACATCCGCGCCGCCGAAGCCGCCCTGATGGCTGCCGACGCGCAGATCGGCGTCGCCATGGCCGCGAGGCTCCCCCGCTTCAACCTGGCCCTCTTTTTCGGCAGCGTCGCCGGGAATGTCGACAACCTGTTCGACGCCTCGGCCGAAACGTGGGGTATGAGCGGATCGGTTCTGGGACCGGTGGTCGACTTCGGCCGCAACCGGGCTCGCGTCCAGAGCGCAATAACCGTGCGCGAACAGGCGGAGACCCGCTACCGCATCACCGTCCAGGCGGCCTTTCGCGAGGTGCGCGACGCCATGGTGCTGAGCGCGACCAGCGCCGAGCGGGGAACGGCGGTGCAGCGCCAGGTCGATTCCCTGAGAGAGACGTTGCGCCTGGCGGAACTGCGCTACAACGACGGCTACACCGGCTTTTTCGAGGTTCTCGACGCACAGCGCCGCCTCCTCGACGCAGAGCTGATCCTCACAGAAGCGATCCGGGATCGCCACAACGCCGCCGCAGCGCTGTTCAAGGCATTGGGCGGAGGATGGTGAAAACTCGGGGAACCCTGGGTTAAAATGTGAATCATCGGCAGCACGGCCCTTGTCCGCCTGCGTCGAAGCAATTTTCCGATCAGCTCGAAAAAGGAGGGATTCACAGATGATGCGACACTCTCTGAGGCGCCTCGCCACGGGCTTTCCTGCCATTCTCCTTGCTCTCGGGGTGGTTTCCGCCCACGCCGAGGCGTTCGAGCCTCAGGTGGGTCAGCCGGGCAAGGACGTGGTGTGGGTGCCGACCCCCGACGCGCTGGTCGAGGGGATGCTGCGCATGGCGCAGGTGACCCCTCGGGATTATGTGGTGGATCTTGGCTCCGGCGACGGCAAGATCGTCATCGCCGCCGTGCGCGACTTCAACGCCCGGGCTCTGGGGATCGAATACAACCCGGACATGGTCGATCTGGCGCAGCGCAACGCGATGGAGGCCGGGGTGGAGGCGCGCGCCAGGTTCATTCAGGGGGACATCTTCAAGGAGGACTTCTCCAGCGCGACGGTGGTGACGATGTACCTGCTGCCCGCGCTGAACCTGCGCCTGCGTGAGACGCTGCTGCGGATGGAGCCGGGGACGCGGGTGGTCTCCCACGCCTTCGACATGAGCGATTGGGAGCCGGACGACAGCGTGACGGTGGAGGGGCGCTCGGCGTTTCTCTGGATCGTCCCGGCCGATGTCGGCGGCACCTGGCGCCTGACTTCCCCTGCGAGCCAAGGCGCCGAGAACGCCGCGCTGTCGTTCACTCAGCGCTTTCAGCAGGTCGCCGGAACGATCACCCTGCGGGGAACCCGAACCGATCTGCAGGACGTTCGACTCGTGGGGAGGCACATCGAGTTCGCCCTCGACGAGGGGGGCGGCGAACAGCGCCGGTTTGTCGGCCGGGTTGAAGGCGACCGCATGTGCGGCACCGTCCGAAGCTCCGACGGTGAGACGAACGAATTTTGCGCCGAGCGGCGATAGCTGGGCGCCGTCTTCGGGGGAGCGGGGCTGTTGGGAGTCGAAAAGACTTGATCGTGCAGGATGAGTGAATATAGATTGGGTGAAAAATACCATTCATGGCTTGCCGACAGGGATTTCGATGGGTGAAAGCTGGAAGAATCGGCTCGAACGGTTGGAGGAGGAGAAGCGCTCCCTGCTGACCAGAATCGAGGCGCTGGAGAGAGAGAAAACGTGCGGTCAGTGCCGGCAGATGTGCTGGACACTGCTGCAGCGTGCCTTCGGCGGCGCTTTGCTGATCGATGAGGAGACGGCCCGCATCGTCGACGATACGGCCCTGTTCCTATCCCTTCTGGGGCGCCGCGAAGACGAGCGCACCGTCGGCTTGTCCCTGTCTGATCTGTTGGCGGAGCGCTCCGCCCGGCTCGACGTGGCCGCATTGCTCGACGCGGCGCACGAGCTGCAGTTTCGAAAAAGCGACGGCACGGTCGTCGAAGCGGAGGCCAGGGCGGTGCGGATACCCTCGGGCGATAGTGCGATCGTCTGCGTCGTGGTGCAGGACATCTCCGAACGAAAGATTCGTGAGAGGGCGCTTCGCCACGACGCGACCCACGACGAGCTGACCGGGCTGCCCAACCGCAGGTTCTTCGCGGAGCGGATTCAGCAGGAGATCGCCTATCATGCCCGGCGCCACAAGACGCTCGCCGTCATGGTGCTCGATCTCGACAACTTCAAGCGCGTCAACGACTCCCTGGGGCATCGCGCCGGCGATCTGCTTCTGAAGGCGTTCGCCGCGGCCCTTCGCAAGTCCCTTCGGGAATACGACATCGTCGCCCGCTACGGGGGGGACGAGTTCCTGATCGGCCTCAAAGACGTTCAGTCTCTTGAGAATGTGGAGTACGTCGCGCAGAAGGTGCTCAAGATCTTCGATGACCCTTTTCGGGTGGACGACGAGATCATCGACTACGTAAGGGGCACGATCGGGATCGCCATCTACCCCAGGGACGGAGAGAGCGCGGACGCCCTCTTCGGCTGTGCGGACCTGGCGCTCTACGCGTCGAAGCGAAGAGGGAAGGGCGGATACATTTTTTGCGGCGGCGTCGCGCAGGAGTGAGGGGCGCGCTAGCCCCCCGACTGCGCCTTCGGCGTAGCGCCTTCTTCGGCCAGGGCGGCGAGGCATCTGCCCACCTTTTCGATTTCGGCGAGAACCGGTTGCAGCAGCGCCTGCATCCCCCTCGCGTCGCGTCCGCCGGCGGCGTCTTCGAGCCTGGTCAGAAGGTCCTGCGCTTTTTCGGCGCCGAAAATTCCGACCACCGACTTCAGGGAGTGGGCGTTACGCTCGGCCTTCGCGAAGTCCCCGGCGTTCAGCGCCTCGCGCAGCTCACCGCATGAGGGGGGGTAGTCTCGGATGAACTGCCGGACGAGCTCGGCAACGAGGGCGCGGTCGCCGTCGACGGTGTCGAGGACGTAGCTCAGGTCGATGACGGAGCCCCCCTCCTCAGCGAAGAGCCCGCGCTCCACCGCGCCGTAGAGGACCTCGGCGCGCACCGGCTTGGGGACGTAATCGTCCATCCCCGCCTCCAGGCAGACCTCCTTGTCGCCCTTCATGGCATGGGCGGTGAGACCGATGATGGGGACGCGCCGCCGCTGCGTCTCTTTTTCTTCCTGCCGAATGCGCCGGGTCGCTTGAAGACCGTCGACTTCCGGCATCTGCACGTCCATCAGGATCAGATCGATCTGCTCGCGGCGCCACACCTCCATCGCCTCTTCGCCGTTGCCGGCGGTCAGCACCGTCCATCCACGTTTTTCCAGCAGAGTTTTGGCCAGGGTCCGGTTGATCCGATTGTCTTCGGCCAGCAGGATCCGTGCGGCCCCGGTGGCCGAATCGTTTTGGGGAGGCGCCTGCGTCTGCTGCGCCTCGCGAAAAGGGGGATAGCAAAAGGTCTCCATGAGAGTGTCGAAGAGCTCTGACTGGCGCAGCGGTTTGATCAGGTAGGTGGTGATGCCGACCTGGCGGCAGCGTTCGACGGCCGCCGGAACGTCCCCCGAGGAGAGCATCATGATGTTGAGCTCGGGCAGCGTCGCGTCGCTGCGGATCGCTTCGGCCACGGCGAAGCCGTCCATCCCAGGCATCCTTTCGTCGAGCAGAAGAAGGCGGAAGGGAGCCCCCTTCGCCGCGGCGGTGCGCAGCTGCTCGATCCCCTGTGGCCCGTCGGACGCCGTCGTCGCCGTCATCCCCCAGTTGGTCACCATTTCAGTGAGGATGCGCCGATTGGTCTCGTTGTCGTCGACGATCAGCACCCTCATCCCCTCCAGATCCGACTGCGGATGCTGCGCCTGTTTGATGAGTCGGGCGGGCAGGGGGAAAGAGACGCTGAAGGAGAAGGTGCTCCCTTCGCCTGCGACGCTCTCGACCTCGATCCTTCCACCCATTTTCTCGACGATCTGCTGCGAAATGGCCAGCCCCAGGCCGGTGCCTTCGAAGCGGCGGGCGGCCGAGCCGTCGACCTGGCTGAAGTAGCCGAAAAGAATATCCATCTTGTCGGCCGGGATGCCGATGCCGGTGTCGCTCACTGAAAAACGCAGCGCGCAGCGATCCTCCTCGCCCGTCGCCGAAACCGCCACGCAAAGAACGATTTCGCCCGCTTCGGTGAATTTGATGGCGTTGCCGATCAGGTTGATCAGCACCTGGCGCAGGCGTCCGCCGTCGCCGAGGACGGCCGGGGGAACGGCGGGATCGATGCGGCACGCAAGCTCGATCCCCTTCTGGTGGGCGCGCAGCGCCAGGGTGTGAACGGTCTTCTCCACGATATCGCGCAGGTCGATGGGCGCCGAGTCGAACTCCATCAGCCCCGCCTCGATCTTGGAGAAGTCGAGAATGTCGTTGATCACTTTGAGCAAAGACTCGGCCGACGACTGCACCATCTCCAGGTAATCGCGCTGCTGGCGGGAGAGGGGGGTATCGAGGGTCAGCTCGGTCATCCCGATGATGGCGTTCATCGGGGTGCGGATCTCGTGACTCATGTTGGCCAGAAACTCGCTCTTGGCACGGGTGGCGGCCTCGGCATCGGCCTTTGCGCGGCGAAGCTCCTCCTGCGTGCGCACGAGTTGGTCGATGTTCAGGGCGGTGCCGATCCACCGGGCGATGCCGCCCGCCTCGTTGCGTATCGGGCGCACCCGCACCTTGAACCACTCGTAATCGTCGTCGTGCCGGCGGATTCTGTACTCCAGGTCGTACGGTACGCACTGCCTCGCCGCCTCCCGCCAGGCGGCGAGGGCGCGGGGGCGGTCGTCGGGGTGGAGCGAATCGTAGCGGCCGTTGCCCAGGAGCGCATCGCGCGCAACGCCGGTGAACTCGGCCCATTGCGCCCCCAGATAGTCGCAATACCCGTCGGGACGCATGGTGAAGACCATGCCGGGGATCGAGTCGAGGATCTGCCGGTAGGACAGATCGCTCTCGCGAAGCGCTGCCTCGGCCGCGCGGCGCTCGGTGATGTCGTGGACCATCCCCACCGAGCGGATGATCTCGCCGGAGGCGTTGCGAAAGTGTTCGCACTTCTCGTGCACGTAACGGATTTCGCCCGAGCCGCGTACCACCCGGTGCTCGATCTCGTAGCAGTCTTTGCCCTCGCGCAGCGAGCGCGAATAGGCGTCGTTCACCGCGGCCCGGTCGTCGGGGTGGACCGCTTCGAGAAACGCCTCGTAGGTGGCGGCGAACTGCTGCGGTTCGAGGCCGAAGATGCGGTAGACCTCGTCGGACCAGGTGAGCTCGTCGCGCGCGAGATCGAGCTCCCAGCTGCCGAGATGGGCGATCTGCTGAGCGCTCGCCAGCCGCTCGCGGCTCTTTTCGAGCGAACGTACCAGCGTCTCGCGCTCGGAGAGCATCCGGCTCAGCTCCACGTTGCCGAAGCTGAGCTGGGAGACCATGGTGGCGAGCTTCGTCATGAACGACATGGCGCTCTCGACCTTCGCCCTGCTTATCCGCGGCACCGCCTCGACGGCGGCCATGTACTCCTCCTGCGGAAAGCCGTACCGCGCCGCCTGCGCCCTGAAGTGAGCGTCCTGCGCAGGGTCGTCGTCGAGAAAGAACTGTCCGGTGAAGAGATTCCCCAGCGGCCTCCCCCCGACCGTCACGGGGGTGGCGGCATCCCACAGGCCGTTCATGCATTTGTAGAGCCTGAATTCGCCTTCGGCGATGCCGGCGCTCAGGCGCGTGTCGCTCTCGGTGCAGTGCCTGCTCGTCTCGGGGTGCCGGCGGTGGAATGCGGTGCAGACCCTCTGCCAGCCGGCGCCGACCAGCACCGCCCCCTGCAGGTCGAGCAGGGCGACGGGGATTTCGGTGAGGGTATGGAAGTCGTCCATGAGCGACTGAAGCGCAGGGACGTCGACGATATCGGCCAGTTTCATCGCCTCGATGCCGGAGGCGCTGCTTTGGGGCTGGCGCTCATTCGCGCTGGGTGTCGGAGTCATCCGTCTGGTTCTCCATTGATAAAAGCGGCTCCTGGCGGGCGCCGGGTCCGCCGGTGTGGTCCGGCTCGGCGCGTGGCGCGAAAGGTGATTCGCGGTGCGTGCCCTGCGCATCAGGTGGATTTCGGCTCTATCAAAAGCCGTATGGGTCGAACGGCGGCGTTGGATCGAATCGGGGTCGTTCGCACGCCTGGAGGGAACATTGCACGACTATACGATCTGAAAACGATGTGCCGTGACTGGGGTGAGTGGGTAACGAAAAGGTAACGAACATCCAGTACAATAACGATCGAGGGAATCGATGTCAATGGCGCGAGGGTTCAGTCGCTGCAAAATCGTACCGATCGATGTTCCACGATGAAAGGAATCGCTCCCAGCTCCTTGGCGTTTCGATTCTGAATGACGCGAAGCTCCGACAAGGTTGATCCATTTTCCATCATTCAGGGTCAAGGTCGTTTCGGATGATTCAGCGTCTGCGTTTCGGGTCGAAGGAGTATCTTTTTCGGCCAAACAACACAAATATTGTCGAATAACCAAAATGATTCTTGAAAATTGATATTCGACAGAGTAGGATTTTGTGAAATTCAATCCATATTAGGAGAATAGCCTTGGCCACCTTACTCGAACTGGCAAAAGAAATCGTCGTCGCCCATGCTTCCCAAACCCCTATGACGTCTCAGGAACTGATCGCCGAGATTCATGAGGTTTACGCCGCTCTTCAGGCTCTTGAGAAGGGGGAGGTCGTCACCGCCGAAGCGACCGAAGAAGTACAGGAAGAGACCCCTGTCATTTCAAGGCGCAAAGCGTTCGGCAAGGACAAGATCACCTGCATGATCTGTGGAAAGTCGATGAAGACCCTCGCCCGTCATCTCAAAACCGCTCACGATATGAAGCCGGGCGACTACCGAAAGCGTTTCGGCATCCCCAGAACGCAGCCGCTGGCCGCCAAGGCGTATTCGGAAAGCCGCAAGCAGATGGCGATCGAGCTCGGGCTCGGCGAAGGACTCGCCAAGGCTCGCGCTGCCCGCGGCAGCAAGGCAAAGAAAAAAAGCTAAGAAAAGACTCCTTCCCGCACTCTGAAGCCTCCACGCGAAACCTGCGTCGGAGGCTTTTTTCATCGGCACGCCGAGCACTTGACTTCGCGCCCCGATTCGATAGTAACAGTGGGGAGGAAGGGAGGCGACGCTATGTCCAACGTGATCGGCTGGATCGTCTTCGCGGCCCTGTGCGTGAGCGCCGCGGCGAGCTTTGCTCAGCCGGCCCCGGAGCGCTCGGGCGGCGCGGATGGGATCTATCGGCAGGACCTGATGACGCCGCAGGAGAGGGACGCCTACCGGCAGGGGGTTCGCAGCCAGCGCACAGAGGTGGAGCGCGAGCGTTTTCGGCAGGAGCATCAAAGACGGATGGAGCATCGGGCGGCGCGCGCAGGGGAGCGGGGCGGCGCGGGGCGCAGCGGCGTTGAAGCTCCCTCTACGCCTGTCGAGGAGGCGCCGCCGAGGGAGGACGGCTTGAGGCGCTGGTCGCCCGGGGCAGATTCGCAGCAAGGCGGCGTGCGGACCTGGACGCCGGGGGGCGGCTCCGGCGACGGACTGCGGCGCATGGACGGGGGGAGACGGAGATGAATGAGAAATCGGGTGCATAACAGCAAAGGCCTCCGCTTCCGATGCGGGGGCCTTTGCTGTTGCGGAAGCCGGGGACGGGTTCATGCTCTCCTCGAAGCGGAGGGCGCGAATTCCGCCTTGCGGCCGGCGAATCTCTGTAAAGCTCAGACGATCTCGACCAACTCGATCTCGTAGGTGAGGTCCTTGCCCGCCAGGGGGTGGTTGGCGTCGAGCAGGACGACCTCGTCGTTCACCTCGCTCACGGTGACGAGGAACTCATCGCCGTCCTCTCCGGTGAGCTCGAGGGTCTGGCCGACCTCCGGGTGGATGCTGTCGGGGAATTCGCTGCGGGGCACTTCCATCACCAGTTCATCGTCGTAGGGGCCGTAAGCTTCCTCGGCCGTGAGCGTCACCGTTTTCGTTTCGCCGGGCGCCATGCCGATCATCGCCTGCTCAAGCCCCGGGATGACCTCCTCCTCGCCGATGGTGAAGGCGAACGGTCCCGTCTCCTCATCCTCGCACTCGCAATCGATGCAGCCGCATTCGTCGGAGCTGTCGACGATCGTTCCGTCCTCGAGCTTGGCCGTGAAGTTCACTTTGACGGTATCGCCCTGTTTGGCTTTCATGATGTCTTCCTTTCGAAATAAATTCTAAAGTCCCAACTTTAACACAAGGGTGGCGGGAAATCAGAGCGAAAAGTTGAAAATGCGCAGCAAGCGGGAGCCTGTCTCTACCGGCACCCCGCAAAGCGCACGGACTGGCGCGCCTCGCGCAGCACCTCCGCCAGGGACGCAAGGACGTGATCGATCTCTTCGCTTGTCGTCCCCGCCCCGAGGGAGAAGCGCACGGCGCAGTGTGCCTCTTCGGCCGAGAGCCCCATGGCGAGGAGGGCGTGGGAGGGGTCTGGATTCCCCGATTTGCAGGCCGACCCGGACGAGAAGGCGATCCCCTTGCGGTCGAGAAAGAGGACGAGCGATTCGCCCCGGACCCCGGGGAGGGTCATGTTCAGCGTGTTCGGCAGGCGCTCCATTTCAGGGCCGTTGCGCCTGGCTTCGGGGACGATGCCGCGAATCCCTTCCTCCAGGCGGTCGCGAAGCCGCTGCGTCTCCTTCATCGCCCCGCCGTTCAGGCGCCGCAGGGCGATCTCGCACGCCTTGCCGAAGCCGACGATCCCGGCGACGTTCTCGGTCCCCGCCCGAAGCCCCCGTTCCTGCCCCCCGCCGTAGATGAGAGGCTCCAGCTCCACCCCGTCGCGCACGTACAGGGCGCCGACCCCTTTGGGGCCGTGGACCTTGTGGGCCGACAGGGAGAGGAGGTCGACCCCGAGGGCCTCGACGTCGACGGCGATCTTCCCCAGGGCCTGCACCGCGTCGGTGTGAAAGAGGACGCCGCGTTCCCGGGCGATGCGGGCGAGCTCGGCCACCGGCTGCAGGGCCCCGGTCTCGTTGTTGGCGAGCATGACGCTCGCCAGCGCCGTGCCGGGGCGAAGGGCCGCTTCGAAGGCCGCCGGGTCGACGATCCCTTCGGCGCCGACGGGCAGGAAGGTCACCTCCCACCCCTGGCGCTGCAGAGCGCGGCAGGGGGCGAGGATGGCGGGGTGCTCGACGGCGGTGGTGACGAGGTGGCGCCCCTTCGTCAAGCGGGAGCGGGCGATGCCGAAGATCGCCAGGTTGTCCGCCTCGCTCCCCGAACCGGTGAAGACGATGCGCCGCGCCGTGCAGTTGAGTGCCTGGGCGACCTTGCGCCGCGCCCCATCGAGCGCCGATCGCGCGGCGCTGCCCGAGGCGTGGATGCTCGAAGGGTTGCCGCTCTCTTCTCGCAAAAAGGGGAGCATCGCCTCGAGGACCTGCGGATCGATGCCGGTGGTGGCGTTGTGATCGAGGTAGACCCGCCGCGCGGCGCTCTCCTGCGTCGCGACCGCCTCGTCCCCCGGCGCCGCCTCGTCGCGCAGTCTCGCGCCCGCCCCATCGGCGCGCGTCACCTCGCACAGAAGCGTCTTGTAGACCGGAAAGCCGCTGATGGGGTCGCAGCGCTCCAGGTCGGTGAGCGCGTTGACGTTGCAGCTCTGCCAGGCCTCGGGGCCGAGGGGGCCGCCCCCTCCCTGGGCCGCGTCGACGCACCCCGCCATGATGTTCTCGGTGACGAAGGCGCGGTAGCGCACGTGCCCCCGAAGGGTGCTCACCCAGACCGGATCTCCGTGGGCGATCCCCCGGGGGGCGGCGTCGGCGGGGTGCATCGTCACCAGAGGCTCGGGATTTTGCTTCGAGAGCCCCCGCACGCCGTGGTGCTGGGAGCGAAAATCGTAAGGGGTGCGGCTCCCCGAGTTGAAGACGAGGGGGTAGCGTTTCGCCAGATCAGGGCGGGAGAGCGGGCCTTCGCCGGGTTCGGTGTAGACGGGGAGGGGATCGTAGCCGTGTTCCTGCAGGATGGAAGAGGCGATCTCGAACTTGCCTCTCGGCGTGTCGAAGCCGGGGCGGCCGTCGGGGCGCAGCAGCCCCTTCTCCCACTTCTTGTACTGCATCATCGCTGCGGGCAGACGCACCGACCCGCCGGCCGCGCGCACCTCCTCCAGGGTGAAGCCGCTTTCGGCGAGGGCATGACGCAAGATCGCCTCCTCGCTCTGGGGGTAGAGGTGACCGTAGCCGAGGCGCTCGGCGAGCTCCGCCAGGATGAGAAAGTCGTTTCGCGCCTCCCCCACCGGCTCGACCACCTTCTCGCGGATCTTGAAGACGGGACCGTAGCGCATGTACGAAGTGATCTCGTAGCCGGTGGCCGCCGGAAGGACGATGTCGGCGAAGGCGGCGTCGGCCGTCGGGTAGCGGTCGATGCACACCAGGAGATCGAGGGCCTCGAAGGTCTTTCGCCACAGCGCCGGATTCGGCCAGCTCGTCGAGATCGACCCCCCCAGCACGATGAGACCACGCACGGGGTAGGGCTCCCCCTTGAGGACGGCGTCGGGGAGGGCGATGGCGTGGGACTCCCCCCGGTAATGGCTGTAGACGGGGAAGCGGTCGCGCCCGAGGGCTTTTTTCATGTCGGGGTTGGCCACCAGGGCGGAGCGGTTCTGGGGGAAGGCGTTCTCGCGCATGCGGATGTTCCACCCGCCGGGGACGTCGAGCTGCCCCGCCAGCCCCCAGAGGGTGAGGACGGCCCGGATCGCCTGCACGCCGCTGTCGCTGTATTCGAGCCCCGTGTACATGACGGGGGCCGCGCCGCGCGCCGAGGCGAGGCGCCGGGCGAGGGTGCGCACCGTCGCGGCGGGGACGCCGGTGATCCCCTCCACCACCTCGGGGCGAAAGTGCTGCACGTAACGGCGAAGCTCCTCGAAGCCGACGCACCACTGGCGGGCGAAGCGCTCGTCGAAGAGCTCCTCCTCGATGAGCACCTCGATGAGCCCCAGGGCGAGGGCGCCATCGGTGCCGGGGCGCACGGCGATCCACTCGGCATCGACCTGCCGGGCGGTGCCGTGGCGGCGCGGGTCGATGGCGACGATGCGGGCACCGCGCGCCTTCGCCTTCAGAATCTCTTCGTGAGCCAGGGGAGGGGAGTCGGTGGCGGGGTTCGCCCCCCACAGGACGATGAGCTCGGCCTGCTCCAGGTCGGTCTCCATGGAGATGTACATCTCGCCGAGGGTGACGTGGGGGGCGATCATCGCGAAGGAGACGTAGCACAGCGCCCCGACCCCCAGGGTGTTGGGGGAGCCGAAGGGGAAGAGGACGCTGCTCGCCGAGGAGACCGCCACCCCCGCCGGCTGGAAGAGGTCGCACATCGCCATGTCGAAGCTGCCGCGCCCGGTGTAGATCGCCGTCGCCTCGGGGCCCGACTCTGCCTTGATGCGCTGCAGGCGCTCGGCGATCTCCCCCATGGCGTCGTCCCACGAGATGCGCTCGAAATCGTAGGTCCCTTTGGCCCCCTTGCGGCGCATCGGGTACTTCAGGCGGTCGGGGTCGTGGACGATCTGGGGCGAGTGGCGCCCGATGGTGCAGATCGTCCCCAGGGGGTGATCGGGGAGGGGCTCCACCGCGTCGAGGCGACCGTCGCGCAGGCGCGTGCGCACCCAGCACCCGGCGGGGCAGATGCCGCAGAGGGCGTCTTTTGTCTGTAGGGAACCGCGAGATTGCATAGGTCTTATTCGTCACATGAGTCCCATACGACCAATGGGACGTATGGAATCGCTCACGACAATCCGGAACGATCCCGCTTTTTCTGCAGCAGCAGCAGGGCGAACCAGCCGCGCTCGTCGGTGAAGACTTCGCACGTTTGCAGGCCGCAAGCATCCAGGTCGCCCTGCAGTTCGCGAGGGACGAACTTGCGGCTGATCTCCACCAGGATCTCCTCCCCGGCGGCGATCTCGAAGGTGCGCTCAAGGGGGGCGACCCGCAGCGTCTGCGCGCGGACGAAGCGGGCGTGGATCTCGATGCGGCGGCGCTCGGGGCGCCAGCGGGCGACGTGCTCGATGGCCGAGAGGTCGAGACCGCTGCCGAGCTCGCGGTTCATCCGGGCGAAGAGGTTGCAGGTGAACTCGGCGGTCACCCCCGCCGCGTCGTTGTAGGCCGCCTCCAGGATCGATGCGTCCTTCACCAGGTCCACCCCCAGCAGGAAATAATCGTCTTCGCGAAGAGACCTGGCAACCTGGGTGAAGAACAAATACGCTTCGTCCTCGGTGAAGTTGCCGATGGTGCTGCCCAGAAAGACGAGCATCAGCGGCGAGAAGCCGGCAAAAAGGGGGAAGGCCTCCTCGTAGGTGCCGTTCAGCCCCACGACCCGCACGCCGGGGTGACGGCCGCAGATCGTCTGTGCGGCGTGGCGCAGGGCGCTGGCGCTGACATCGACGGGGATGTAGCACGTGTCGTCTTCCCAGGCATCGAGCAGATGGTCGGTCTTTGCCGAGCTCCCCGAGCCGAGCTCGAGGAGGTTGACCGCCCCCGTCATGCGGCGGATGCGCCGGGCGTGCTCGGCCAGAATCGAAGCCTCGGTACGGGTGGGGTAGTATTCGGGCTGCGCGGTGATCTTTTCGTAGAGGGCGCTCCCCCGCTCATCGTACAGAAAGCGGCACTCCAGGCGACCCGGGCGGCTCTCGAGCCCCCGTACGACCGAGGCGGCGAATTCCTGGACGATGTCGGCCGGATGGGACAGGTGAACGATGGTGGGGCACGCGGCGGTGCGGGGCGGGGCTGGATTGCCGATTTCCGGCAGGCCTACGGCCGATTGCGTCTCCGGCACGGGTTTCTCCTGTGACAGCGAGTGAGAAGGGACGATCTGAGTACCAGTCAGTCTAGGGGGCGCAGAGGTGTTGTCAAGGCGAGCTGCACTTGGTGGCCCGTCCGGGCAAAGGGGGGTCGTGCTCCCGTGGCGAAGGGTCACCTCTGGATCGTCCGCTCGGGCGGGAGGGGATCGGAGGGGTCGATGCGGCTGTCGGGGTGGGGCGCCATCAGATCTTCCTCCCACGGTTCCATCGCCTCGTCCTCGAAGTCGGGGGCGACTCCCGTTTCCTCGTCAGGCAAAGGAGCGGGCTGCGCCGGCGCGACCTCCTCGGGAGGCGCCTCCTCCTCGAACTCGGGCGAGACGCCGAACTCTTCATCGGTGCGCCCTTCCATGCGCCGCTGCGTCGGGAAACCGGGGCGGTAGGTGAAGCCCGGCTCCCATTGATATCCCCGCCGCACCTCGGGCTCCGCGTCGGGTTCAACCCCTGGAGCGCCCTCGTCCTGCTGGGCTGCGCCGGGGGCGGACAGGGCGAAGATTCCGGCGACGAGAAGCGCCAAAAGGCTCTGTCGGTTCATGGGCATCTCCTTCCGATCGGCGGACGCAAATTCCGTTGATCGGTACGAGTCACCCTTCAAGTATAGAAGGGCGGAGGGGTTTTTCAAGTGGTCGATTTTTCGATGGATTATGGAGCAGGGCGGCTGGGGAGGGTCGCCTCGCACGCGCCGGAACCGATCGTCTTCGCCGACTTGACTCCCCGATAATGGGTGGTAGGTTTCGTCGCACTGTCCGAAGACGGAATAATGCAGGAATTCAACTACTTAATTAGGAGTAAAGACGATGTCCTTCAACCCGTTTCGCGAAAAAGGGATGCCCGTCGAGAAGCAGCTGCGCAGCTGGAACCAGCTCAACGTCAAGCCCTACGACAAGAACGAGGTCGACCCCTACACCCGCTGCAGAGTGATTCTGATGAACGGCATCGAAGCCGAGGGGGCCATGTTCTCCCATCAGTTCGCCCGGCACTGTAACGACATGGAGCTCAAGCGTCTTCTCGCCATGGGGCGGCGCACCGAGCAGCAGCAGCAAAAGACGATCAACTGGCTCGTCCCCGCCGACGAGAGCACCCTAGAGGTCACCATCGGCTACGAGCAGGTGGCCGTCGACCTGACGGCGTACCTGGCGCGCACCGAAAAGGATCCGTACGTCAAGGCGGCCCTCGATTTCGCCCTGCTGGAGGATTTCGATCACCTCTACCGCTACGCCAATCTGCTGGAGATGACCGAAGGGAAGCGCGCCGACGCCATCACCAGGGAGCTGACCGAGATCACCGTTGGGCGCCCCACCGCCAAGGAGCATCGTCACCCCTTCGACGATGTGCGCAAGCCCTACGACCGCACCAAGGCCGATCCGCTGACCCAACTGCACGCCCTGACGATCCTGGCCGGCGAGCAGCAGACGATGAACTTCTACATGAACGTCGGCAACCGGCCGCAGGAGATGGTCGGGCGGGGGCTCTACCTGGAGATCGCCCAGATCGAGGAGCAGCACGTCACCCATTACGAGTCGCTCCTCGATCCGAACGCGTCGTGGTTCGAGCAGCTCGTGCTGCACGAGTACAACGAGGTCTATCTCTATCACTCGATGATGGAGCAGGAGGTGGACGAACGCATCAGCAAGATCTGGCAGATGCACCTGGAGATGGAGCTCGAACATCTGCGCCTGGCGGCCGAGGCGATGAAAAAATACGAGAAGCGCGACGCGGAGGAACTCCTCCCTGCCGAGCTCCCCGAGCCGACCCTCTTCCAGTCCAATATCGACTACGTGCGCGAGATTCTGGCGCAGCAGACCGACTACAATGCGTTGGAGACCGAATTCCTGCCCCCCGATCGCTTCCCCGGCAACGGTCGATACGGTGCGTATCAGAAGGCCGTCAACGCCGAAGACGTCCCGAGCGAGCTCGTCATCGCCCAGCATGTGCAGAAGATGGGAGGGGAATACAGGCAGGAGTTGAATGGGCCGCACCCGGTGGAGCGCTTCCGGCTTCAGTAGAGCGCTCAGAAGGGGAATTGAAAAAGGGACGGGCGCCATCGCCCGTCCCTTTCCATTGCGTCCTCAATTTACCCCTGGGCTCTTCAGCGCGCTGGGTCAAGTGCGCCGCCCGCAATTAAAAAAGCCTCTATGGCCTTCCGCCATCGTTAGTAATCGAAGGCGAAACAGCCATAATGGCTGGAGTCGGAGTAATCCTGCCAGCCGGTAACCGTCACGTCGAGGGTCTGTCCGACGCCGTCACTGACGCGATCGATCAAAAATCCCACGATTATCCCTTTGATAACAGTTCCGGCCTTCGCGGCGAAAGTCTGGTCCTTTGTGTACAGCTTGGCTTCCCGAAAAAATCGTATGATGAGCGAGCTCACCTGGAATGGATATCCGGCGATTTTGAACTCCTTCCCGTGGCCGGTGCTGTCGCCCAGGAGGTTGGCCACGGTGGGCATCAAAACTTCGAGGATGTAATAGAGCGCATAATCCTTGTCGTTTTTGGATATACCCGAGGCGCTGATTTGGACTTTAAGATAGTTTGCGACGACCCACATCCCCCCCTTGATCGCCACCTGCGCGGTCGATTTCCAGGCGCTCTGGTACCAGTGGATGTTCTTGTAATCGCCGACCTGATTGTGCAGGATGCTCTCGGTGAGAATCCAGTTGATTCCCCTTCCGAAATTACCGGTCCGCACGCGAGCCGGCCAGTAGGCCCAATCGCTCTTGTCGTTTTTGCAGGCGCCGCTCTTGGTCCAGAGCGCCTCCACCATCCACGGATCACTGGGGGCGAACTTGCTCGGCTCCTCGGCGAGCACCACGGCGCCGCTGGTGGGGTCGAGAATCGCCACCCGGTTGCCGGCGGAGTCAAGCATGGCGTAATCCCACCCCCATGAGGTGCCCGATGCCTTCCTCAGTGCCGGCCGGCTTACCTGGTAGAAGACTTTGACTTCCGGGTGGCTGCCGTGTGTCGCCGCGGCCGATACGGCAGAGGTGGGTCCGGTGATGATGGCGGTCTGGGCGTTGAGATGCTGTTCGACCAGAGCGTAGGCGTACGCATCCCCCGCTTCGACGGCGCGCCCCAGCACCTGTGTCATCTGGGTCACGTTGGCCGGTGAAACCTGAAAAGACAGGGTGTACTCGCTGTGATCCCAGCTGATGACATCGGGATTTTCGGCGATCCGCTTCAGAATGTTGGCATCGAGGGCCTTGTTGATCCAAGCCGCCTCCCATTCGCGATCCAACTGCTCGAATTCCTGCGCGAGGGTCGGTGGATTCTCCGAATCATGGAGCAGGGGATCTGCCTGCCGGCGCAGGGTGTGAAGGGGGGCCAGATGGATAAAGACCTGCATGTTGATCAGGTACGTCTCCTTCGGAACAGAACCGAGGTACTGAAGGAATATCGCGTCGAGAGTGCTGAAGGTGCTGCGGGTGTAATCGATCTCTTTGCTGATGGTGATCTTCAGGGTGGAGTGCCGCTCCAGCGACCCGTCGCCGTCGATGTCGCCGCGGCTATCGTCGGTGAGGGTCGCGCCCGCCAGATGATAGCCGTCTCGATCGAAGATGTCGTGCTCAAGAAGATCGAGAGAGAGGTGCGCCGGGGCGTCGTTGATGTAATCGGTGAGTTGCGCCGCCACAGCGTGGCGGGTTTCGTCGACGATATGAGTGAGCTTCGATTCGATGATCTTGTCGACGAGGGCCGCTGCGAAATCTTTTCCGAACAGGACCGAGAGCGCTTCGCCGTCGAAGTGGGAGATATGGACCGGCGGCGCATGGTGATCTTCATCGTCGTGTTTTCTCTCGTCCATGCAGTAGGCGAACGCCATACCGCTCATCTCCCGGCATTCGACCGGAATCGTGTCGTGCGGCTTGAATCCGGGGATCCCCTCCCCGGAGAGATCGCTGGCGCGCACGGTCCCTTCAGCCCCATGAACGGCGGCGAAGGCGGGTTGATAGAGCACATACGCCCCTCCGCCTGCCGCAAGGGAGGCCGCCTGCGCACCGGCCGCCGTCAGGTCGAAGTGCTTCACGGCGGCGAAAAGGTCGTCCGGCGGCTGAGCCATCGCGTGGTCCGTGAAGTTGTTGGCGGCCAGCGTGGCGTAGTAGACCTCGTTGGGGCTCGCCTCGGGCGACACCCTGCTCGAATTTCCGCCGGAGCAGCCGAGAACGGGTAATAACGTCATCGGCACGATCAGTGATGCGGCGACAATCTTCCTCCATCGTTCCTTCATGGCTTGCCTCCTGGATTGCAGACGGTTCGATCGGGGTGAGCGGATCGGCATGAACATGACTCGAATCCTGCCATGGACTTCCCTACGGATCGCATACGGATCGAATCTTTTTCATCCGTGAGAGGATGATTTTTTCATCCGGATCGACGCGGTGGAAAAAAGCGATGATGGTGGAGGCGTTTCGCTCTCGCAGCTCAGCGGGATCGCTCCAGCAGAGGTCGGATGAGGGCTGTGGTTTCGCTGTCCGGAGTGAGTCCCGTGACGGCGAGGTGCGTGTCGTATTGCCGGTAAAGATCGAGCGCCTGGCTGCGATGCCCGAGCTGCAGGGAGCAAAAGATCACCCGCTGGTACAGGATGTCGGCCCGTGGGTCGCGCTCCAGCCCCTGTAGATAGAGCGCGGCGGCTTCCCCCCCAGTGACCGAGCGCTTCGCACCGATTGCCCAGAGCGACGACCTCCTGAAGGTAGCGCTGGGCAAGTTTGCGCCGCATCGGCAGGGTCCAGCCGAGATCGTCCTCCCCGGGCAAAAAGGCGCCCCGGTACAAGGACGTGAGGAGGCGGCAACGTTCGGCGAGTCGCTCTACCGCGCCGTCCAAGCCGTCCCCGACCTCTTCGAGAAGGGCCTCTAACGCCCACAGGTCGACAAAGACCCGTCTTCGGTCGAGCAGAAGCTTCCCCTCCGTGCGCCGGACCAGACTCCCGTCGCCGAGGAGTTTTCGCAGCCGGTGCAAGGTGATCTCCAGGGAGCCGATTGCGGCGTCTCCGTCGGCCTGAGGCCAGAGCAGGTCGGCCGCAGAGGCTTCGGAGAGTGTCGGCCCGAAAGCGCTCAGGGCTTTGAGCAGTTCGAGCGATTTTTTCGGCGCCTTGGCCGAGAAGACGACGTCCTGGCCGTCGACCCGCAGGGCGAAACCGCCGAGGGTTCGAACCTCGACGAGCCAGGGCCAGTTTTCGATATCCCAGGGCGGGGTAGGGGGGAAGAGGTCGAAATGGCGAATCATCTGCCGCACGAAATCGACGGCGATCCCTTCCCTCAGGGCGAAGGAGCAAAGGCGCGCCATGACGTCGTCGCGCCAGTAGGTGAATTTGAAGAATCCCACCTCGCGCCCCGTCTTCAGGGCGGAGCGCAGGAACTGCGCGGCCGTCTCCCGAGCTCCTGCGTCCAGGGCGATGTGGGCTTCGGTCAGATCGCAAAGATAGCCCAGATCTCGGTTCCCGATCCGCAGGCCGATTTCGCGGCAGAGCTTGAGGTGCTCGCGGGCGGCGTCGGACTCCTCCTTTTCATGCAGGATGACCGCCAGGCCGAAATGGCAGGTCCCTTCGATGCGGTTTCTCAGCCCCAACTCCTTTGCTTTGGCCAGAGAGCGGCTCTGGTGAAAGAGTGCCCGCCCCAGATCGTGTTCGAGAAGGGCGTTCCATCCCCGAAGATGATGAAAGTAGACGCGATCCATGGGCGTCATGGTGTCGAGGCGCTCCTCCATGCGGACGAGCAGCGTGTCCGCCGTACGTACGTCCCCTTGGCCGAGGACTGCGGTGACGGCGTACAGAAAGAGGAACCCGTTCCATTGGTGTATCCCGCTCCGGGTCGCGAGGGCCAGCCCTTCCTCGAAGGCCGCCAGGCAATCGGCCGGGGCCCCCTTGTAGCTCAGATACCAGACGGTGACCAGACGCTCGGCGATCCGGGCCAGGGGCCCCACCCCCTCGGTGGCCGACCATTGCCGCAGCATCTGAAAGAAGTGGTGCAGGCCGCCGCGGTTGCCGCTCAGGTGACCGCCGGCAAAAAGGCTCAGGCCGCACAGGATCCGCAAATTCGGGTCGTCATGGCGTTCGAAGACGCTCATGACCCGATCCTTCCACTCGTCGATGCGAGGGTGATCGGGGCGCCGCATGTTCAGAGCGGCAAACATCAGATAGGCCAGACGATCGATGAGCGGCGATGCGAAGAGCTCTGGGCGGGATTGTAGGAGATGGTCGATGCGGTCGATCCAGGGGTCGAGCGCCGAGAGGTCGTCCATTCGATGCAGAATGGCTTCGACGGAGGCGGCGGCATTGATGAAGGTGTCGTGCGGATTTGCCTCGATGGCGCCGAGAGCTCGATGATCCCTCACGGCGTCCTTCGACTCCGGCAGGTTCCGATCTGTTTGCCGCATCACGGAATCCCCCACTTGATACTGGCTCTTTACGGCAGGAGCTGCAGGTGCGGTTGCACGGGTGAATTCAGGCACCTTCAGCATGTGCATCGAATGGTGCAAAGATACCACAGTAAAGGATGGGATTAAAGATGAAACGCCGTCTCGGACTTTGGTCCGGACGGCGTTTTGCTCATCGGGGCAGCGCTATGCTCTTACGGTTTCAGAACGACCTTGATGCACCCCTTCTCCTTGCGGTGCATCATCCTGTATCCTTCCGCGGCTTCGGAGAGGGGGAGGGTGTGGGTGAAGATCGGGGAGGGGTCGAGCTTCCCTTCGGCGATACGCTCCAGCAGGGGGCGCATGTAGCGGTGGACGTGGGTTTGGCCCATGCGCAGGGTGAGCCCCTTGGCGTAGGCGGCGCCGATGGGGAACTGGTCGACCAGGCCGCTGTAGGTGCCGGCGACGGAGATGGTCCCCCCCTTGCGGCAGGCGCGCACGGCGAAGCGCAGCACCACGGGGCTGTCTCCCTCCAGGTGCAGCGCCTGCTTGGCGCGGTCGAACAGGGCCGTGGTGGTGTGGCCGTGGGCCTCCATGCCGACGGCGTCGATGCACACGTCGGGGCCGCGCCCACCCGTATGCTTCAAGAGCTCGTCGACGATCATGTCAAGGTCCTCGGTGTTCACCGTTTCGGCCTTTCCCCACTGCGCCGCCAGGCGCAGACGCTCGGGGACGAAGTCGAGGGCGATCACCTTTTCGGCCCCCATCAGATGCGCGCACTGCACGGCCAGAAGCCCAACGGGACCGCAGCCGAAGACGGCGACGACGTCGCCCGGGCGGATGGCGCCGTTTTCGGCAGCCATCCAGGCGGCGGGGAGGATTCCGGTGAGGGGCAGGACCGTCTCGTCGGAGAGCCCCTCGGGGATCTTCACCGTGCCGAAGTCGGCGAAGGGGACGCGCACCAGTTCGGCCTGCCCTCCGGGAAAGCCGCCGAAGACATGCGAGAAGCCGAAGATGCCCGCTCCCGAGGCGCCGTAGTGACGCTCGGCCTCTCCCGCGTTCGGGTTGCTGTTGTCGCACAGGGCCGTGAGCCCCTCGCGGCAGAACCAGCAGCGCCCGCAGGCGATGAGGTACGGAACCACGACGCGGTCGCCGATCTTGAGGTTCGTCACCTCCTCGCCGAGCTCCTCCACCGTCCCCACGAATTCGTGGCCGAGGACGTCTCCGCGGTGCATCCCGTGCTGGATGCCGTCAAAAAGGTGCATGTCCGAGCCGCTCAGCGCCGTGGCGCTCACCCGGACGATGGCGTCCCGGGGGCTCAGAAGCCGCGGTTCGGGGACTTCGTCCACCCGTACATCGTGTTTTGCGTGCCAGACGACTGCCTTCATTGCCTCCTCCGATTGTTGCAGGGCACACGCCCGAGCGCTCATCGCGCCTTGACGATCTCCCCCAGTTCCATCAGCTGCTTGAAACGGCGCAGATCGTCGCGCAGCTGATCGCCGGGCTCTTTGCCGAAGATGTTCCAGAACCACTCGCTGATCCGTGCGCTCGGCGGGGGGATGAAGCGCACGATTAGGCGCACCTCGGTGCCGCGCCCCCCCGGTGCCGGGGTGAAGTGAACGCTCCCGTAGGTCTCCACCTCCGCACCTTTCACCGAGGCCCAGCCGAGCGATTCGCCCTCAACGTCCTCGATGATGTCGGCGTCCCAGTGCAGCGGCTGTCCGTCCGAGGTCGTTGTCTTCCAGATCGAGCGCTTCTCGTCGACGACCTCGATCTCGTCGATGGAGCCCATGAAGGTGGGAAGGTTCTCGAGCTTTCGCCAGTATCCGTAGAGCTCGTCGGCGGGTCGGTCGATGGTGATGTCGCGCTCGACGCGCACATCGGTGGTCCCTTTGTGTCCGGTTTTGAGAATCGCCATCGCTTACTCCAATTCAAATGCCGCAAGGGGCAACGGCGCCTCGGCCTCGGGGGCGTGCTCGATCCAGTAGACCCAGCGGTCGGCCTGGCGCTGATGTTCGCGCAGTTCGAAAATCGGTCCGAAAGGCCCGAATTGGTGTTGTTCTTGCGAGAAAAAATCGGGATACGGCGGGTAGGGGACGTCCACCGGTTTTTCGCTGAGGGCCGGGTAATCCCGATCGAGACCCCAGGGCGTCGGCCGCTCGCGGGCGTTGACGAAGGCGGCCGCGTCATAGGCCTGCGCAGCGTTGAGCGCAGGGCCGTCCGGCGGCATGTTGCGCTGGATGAAGCGGGTCGCGACGAGGAGCCGGGCGAGGTCCGAACCGAGGCCGTAGCTCTGCTCTCCCCACAGAGGGGGCGCCCCCGGCGCGGCGCCTTCGCCGTGGCAGAAGGCGCAGATGCCGTAGAAGATATTTTCGCCGGTGACGAAATCGGCTCGTCTGTCGGGCAAAGCGCTGAGCGCGATCTCCTTCGACTCCTCCGGCCGTCCCTGGGCCGCGATCCACGACAGATAGGCGACGAGAGCCGCCAACTCCTGACTTCGCTCCGGCAGCGGCGAGGCGTTCAAGGAGCGCTGCACACAGACGTTGATGCGCTGCGCGCCGGACAGGGGGAGCCCTTTTCGGGGGTTGTAGCGCCTCTCGGAGCTGAAGTCGACCAGGGGGAAGGCGCCGGGGCGGGTGCCGTGGTCGAGATGACAGTTGCGGCACGACAGCGCGTTGCCGTCGTAGCTCGCACCCCGGCGCGCGAAGGCCGCGCCGAGGTGAGCCGGGGTGTCGTCGAAGATCGCCCACCCCGCGCGGATCTTGTCGCCATCGGGCCCCTGCGGCAGAGCCGCCGGAAGGGCCTGGGGCGAAGCGTCCTCGGGGCGCTCGAAGGTCTGCGCCGAGGGGGGATCCTCCTGGGCGAACCCCGAGACGGCGAAGAGCGCCGTCACTAAAGCGACGACGATGTGTGTGTACCGGCGATGCATAGGCGATCGGTTCCCCCGCAAGTGCCCCCTCACTGCAGGTGGCGCAAGGAGGCCTCGATGAAGGCGGGGATATCCTGCGGCCCGCGACTGCTGACGAGATTGCCGTCCTCGACGACCTTCTCGTCGACGAAGTGCGCTCCGGCGTTTTTGATGTCCTGCTCGATGGACTTCCATCCGGTGATTCTGCGCCCCGAAAGGGCCTGCGCCGTGATGAGAAGCTGCGCCGCATGGCAGATGGCGAAGATCGGCTTGCCGCTCTCGACGAAGTCGCGCACGAAAGCGACCGCGGCCGGATCGACCCGCAACTTGTCGGGCGAGTAGCCGCCCGGGATCAGCAGCGCATCGAAGTCGGCGACGTTGACGTCGCTCACGGCCCGATCGACGCGGACCTGCGTCCCCTCTTTTTTCCCCTTGACCGTGCTGCCCGCGCGCAGTCCGATATGGACCAGCTCCTTCCCCTTTTCCCGGAAGGCCTTGGCGGGTTCGGTATATTCCACATCTTCGAAATCATCGGTGATGATCACGGCGACTCTGGACATGAGAGAGCTCCTTCAGATCTGTGGGCGGATGAAAACGGACCAAGACTCTAGTCCCAGTCTAAAACGAGAAAGGGGGATGTCAAGAAAAAGATTAATAATATCAAATTAATGTTTTTATTTGGACGGAAACCGGCTAGAATTCACTGAACGCAAATGACGACGACAACCAAGGAGACGATGGTTTCATGCGCAGATTCGCAGTGGTGTTTTTCTGTCTCAGCGCGATCCTGGCGGGCGCTCCCGCCTTCGGCGCCGCGAACCCCGAATTCTCTCAGTGGCTGAAGGAATTCCGAAAAGAGGCCGCCGCGCGAGGGGTTTCGGAAACGACCCTCGAGAAGGCGCTCAGTGGCATCGCCCCGTTGCCGCGGGTGATCGAGCTCGACCGCTCCCAGCCCGAATTCGTTCTGACCGCCAGCCAGTACATCGAGCGGGTCGTCTCGGAGCGCCGTGTCGAGCAGGGGCGCGCTCTCATCAAAGAGCACTGTCCGCTGCTCAGGCAGATCGCGCAGCGTTTCGGCGTCGAGCCCCATGTGCTGGTGTCGTTGTGGGGGATCGAGAGCAATTTCGGCCAGTCCAAAGGGAGCTTCCGGGTGGTCGAGTCGCTGGCCACCCTGGCGTGGGATGGGCGGCGCGGCGCCTTCTTCCGCGCCCAGCTTCTGGCCGCCCTGCAGATCATGGAGCAGGAGGGGATCGAGCCCGACGCGATGATCGGCTCCTGGGCGGGCGCCATGGGGCAGATGCAGTTCATCCCGAGCACCTACCTGGCCTACGCCGTCGATTTCGAGGGGGACGGGCGCCGCGACCTGTGGGGGAGCCGCGCCGACGCCCTCGCCTCGGGCGCCAATTACCTCAGCCGTTCGGGGTGGAGGGCCGGGATCGGCTGGGGAGAGGCGGTCGTGCTCCCCAAAGGGTTCGATGCGGCCCTGGCCGGTCTCGACAAACCGAGAACGATCGCGCAGTGGCGCCGCCTCGGCATCGAGGCGCGCGGTCCCGACGCGCGCAGCGTCTCGCTGATCCTCCCCGAAGGGGCGCAGGGGCCGGCATTTCTCGTCACCGAGAATTTCCGCGTTCTGCTCCAGTGGAACCGCTCCACTTCCTTCGCCCTGGCGGTGGGGCTTCTCGCCGATCGCATCGCGGCCGTTGAGGGGTGCCCGGCGTCTGATAAGATGTAAAAAGAAGTCTTTGCACCGGCGACCAGAGTACCAATTTTCGGCGCCCTTCGCCGGGGTGAACCGTTCACGCGATCCGCAAGAAGCGGAAGGAGAGGTCCCATGATGGAGCGCAGCGATCAGGACGTCGTAACGTTCAATATCAATGCGGAGCTCTATGAAAACCAGAACGGGGAGTTGGCCGTGCGCCTCACCGGGGAGAAGGTCTTTCGAAAGGAAGAAACGTCCGGGGACGAGACCTTCGTCGACGATGCCCAGACGATGCTGCGCGACGGCCGGATCCCTTCGGGGTGGTCCGAAATGGAGCCCCGCGAGCTCGTCTATGGCCAGGGGTGGAACCACGTCGGCAGCATGGGGTACATCAACGGCGAGGAGGACCAGCCCGGCATCGAGCTGGAGGTGGAGCCCGAGGAACTGGGGGCGGCCGCGAAGAAGTATCTCGGCGATATCTTCCACTGAGCGTCCGCCGGTTTCGAATCAGGCAGTGCAACGTAGGGGCGCGATTCATCGCGCCCGGGCGCGCTCTACCGACGCGTACCGGGGCGTTTTTATTTGCGCCCCTATTGTCTTGAATAGTGCCCCATGACCTCCGTCTGCGCCAGGATGTGCCCCTCCATCGCCTCCAGCAGCATCTCCTTGCCGACCCCCGGCGGCAGTTCGAGCTTCGCATCGAGGGCGTAGAGGCGG
>JBJHBH010000046.1:0-28396 GCA_050485365.1 Desulfuromonadales bacterium
GACGACCTGATCGACCTGCTCCTGGGTCGGCCCGTCGCGGGTGAGCTGGAATAACCAGAACGACTCGACCGTGGGGTAGTCGGAACCGGCAGCCTTGGGCAGAGCATCAAAGGTCTCGGGAATCGTCTTGCCGCGGAAGCGGATCCCTTCCTGGGGGTCGAGGTAAGAGATGTCCGTGACCAGACACTTGATGTCGCGGGCGCCGCCGATGGCCTGGGAAATCGTCACGTCGCCGATCTTGACGTCGCCGAACTCCTTGACGAGGCGGGTGGTGCGGGGACGGTGTTCCTGAATTTTCTGGGCAAGGATCTCTTTCAGTGTCGCCATACTCTCTCTCCTTATGGTGGAATGGAATGGATGGACTGATCTCGCTACAGTCCATCGGTCGAACTGCCGTCGATGCCGAACAACACAATTTAAAACGGTATTAAAAACGTTACTGGAAGTGCCGGCGCCGAAGCGTTGCCTGCGGGGACCGGGTAAAGGGCTGAAACACTGAGTTAAACTGCGATTGAGCGACTGACTGCCGTGAAAACCATAAATTTATTAAATCTCATTTTTTCGGTATATTTCTAACAAGTCAACCGCTGGTTGTCAAGGAATTTTTGTATACAGTATCCTTCATCCTCCCGATCGCCGAAGCCCGCCCGCTCCCCTGGCGCCTCTCGCCGCGCGAGGGCCTTTGCCGCGTGAGCGCGCCGTCGGCGTCGACTCCTTTTTTCTTGCATTCCTCCCCCCTCCCCGCTAACATGCATAAAAAATGAGCAGACTCTTCCTATGCGCTTCGCTTCCCTCTCCCTGAAAAATCATGTGATCCTCGCCCCCATGGCGGGGATCACCGACCTCCCCTATCGACGCCTGATGAAGGGGTTCGGCGCCGGCCTCGTCTTCTCCGAGATGGTGAGCGCCAACGGATTGGTGCGCGACGGCGCCCGCACCCGCGAGCTCCTTCGCTCCCACCCGCAGGAGCGCCCCCTCGGGATCCAGCTCTTCGGAGACGACGCCGACACCCTGGGGGAGGCGGTAAGGATGGTCGCTGCCGAGGGCGAGCTCATCGACCTCAACATGGGGTGTCCGGTCCCCAAAGTCGTTCGCTCCGGAGCGGGGAGCGCCCTGCTGCGCGATCCGCGGCGCATTGCCGCGGTCATTCGCGCTATGCGCCGCGCCACCGCACTCCCCCTGACGGTGAAGATCCGCTCGGGGTGGGACGGCGCAAGCATCAACTATCTGGAGGTGGCGCGCATCTGCGCTGACGAAGGGGTCGACGGGATCACGCTGCACCCGCGAACCCGCACCCAGGGCTTTTCAGGGCGCGCCGACTGGTCGCACATCGCTCGCCTGAAAGAAGCGGTCCGCATCCCCGTCGTCGGCAGCGGCGACATCTTCTGCGCCGAGGACGCGGTGCGAATGATGGCCCAGACCGGATGCGACGGCGTGATGGTCGGTCGCGGCGGGTACGGCAATCCGTGGCTCATCCGCGACATCCTTCTGGCGCACGGCGGTCATGAGAGGCTCCCCGCTGTAACGCCGCAGCAGCGGCGGGAGGTCGCGCTTCGCCATATCGAGCTCTTTTTAGAGAGCTTTCCGGAGCGCAAGGCGGTGCGCGATCTGCGCAAGCACCTCGCCTGGTATTCGCGCGGCGTGTGCGGGGCGAGCGCCTTTCGCGCCCGCATCAATCAGGCCCTCAGCCTCGGCGAGATGCGCCGCGCCCTCGACGATCTCTTCCTCGGGACGGCCGAAGCCGGGAGCGCGGAATGAAGAGAAGAGCGTCGGTCCCGGAGCCCTTCTACGCCCAGGTTCTCGACAATCTCGAAGTCGCCGTGGTCGCCCTCGACCGCGACGGGCGCGTCACCCTCTTCAACCCGTCCGCGCAGGCCTGCTTCGGCCTCTCCGAGCGCCAGTGCCTCGGCAAGGAGTTCGAGGTTCTGTTCGCCGGCCAGGAGCGCCTCCTCTACCTCATCCGGTGCGCCCTGCACAGCGGCCGCTCGATCTCGGATCACGAGAACATCGCGATCGTGCGCTCCGCCCCGCCGCCGGTGCCGGTGAGCGTGACGGTCTCGGCGATCTACACTCGCAACGGCGAGCGCGAAGGGGCCGTCCTGATCGTGCGCGATCTGACCCGCATCCGGGAGCTCGAAGAGGCCGTTCGACGCAGCGACCGCCTCGCCATTCTCGGGACCCTCGCCGCCGGGCTGGCCCACGAGATAAAAAACCCTCTGGGTGGGATCAAGGGGGCGGCGCAGCTTCTCGATCGCGAGGTCGCCGCGCAGAGCCCGCTCAAGGAGTACACCGAGGTCATGATCCGCGAAACCGAGCGGGTCAACGCGATCATCGAAGAGCTCATGGATCTGGCCCGTCCCCGACCGCCGCAGTTCTCCCCGGTCCATCTCGCCAAGATCCTGGCGGACGTCGTCCTGTTTCAGAAAGAGGCGCACAGAGCCAAGGAGATCGTCTTCTCGCTGCACGTCGATCCGAGCATCCCCCCCCTGCTCGGCGATGAGAATCTGCTGACGCGCCTCTTTCTCAACCTCGTCAAGAATGCCGCCGAGGCGATCGAGCACAAGGGTGGGGTGGAGATCTCGATGAAGATCTCCTCGGACTACCACCTGACGAACCCCGGGACGCGCCCCTCTCCCCTTGTCGTGGTGGAGATCCGCGATTCGGGCAAAGGGATCTGCGCCGCCGACCTCGACAAGATCTTCACGCCGTTTTACACGACCAAGGATCGCGGCAGCGGCCTGGGGCTTGCGATCTGCCAGAAGATCGTGACCGAGCACGGGGGATTTCTGAAGATCGACAGCTCGCCGCAACAGGGGACGAGCGTCGTCGTACATCTGCCGTTTCTTCGCTAAAGCCTGTTTCCTGGCGGCCGCGGTGCCCGGGCGCACACAAGGAGTGTCATCGAATGTCCATTCGGCGCGTGCTCGTCGCAGACGACGAAGAGAGTATCCGCTGGGTCCTGTCCAAGGCCCTGTCGAAAAAAGGGTTCAAGGTCGACCTGGCGTCGAGCGGCAACGAGGCCCTCTCCCTCTTTCGCCAGAACCCGTACGAGCTGGCCGTTCTCGACATCAAGATGCCCGGGATTTCGGGCCTCGACCTGCTGAGCTCCTTTTTGCAGGAGCGCCCCGAAACGCTCGTCGTCATCATGACCGCCGAATCGTCGATGAAGAACGCCGTCGAGGCGATGAAGCGCGGCGCTTACGACTACATCACCAAACCCTTCGACCTCGACGCCCTTGACGCCATCATCCTCAAAGCGCAGCGCGCCTCGGACGTCAGCGACGAAGTCTACCGCCTCAAGGACGAGATCAAGGACAACTATCATCTCGACCGCACCATCATCGGCACCAGCCAGCCGATGCAGGAGGTCTACAAGGTTCTTGGGAAGGTCGCCCCCTCGGACGTCACCGTTCTGGTCACCGGAGAGTCGGGGACGGGCAAGGAGCTGGTCGCCAAGGCGATCCACGTCAACAGCCCCAGGCTCGGCAAGCCCTTCGTCGCTCTGAACTGCGCCGCGATCCCGCGCGAGCTCCTCGAAAGCGAACTGTTCGGACACGAAAAAGGCGCCTTCACCGGCGCGACGGAGCGCAAGTTCGGCAAATTCGAGCAGGCCAACGGCGGCACCCTCTTTCTGGACGAGATCGGCGACATGCCCCTCGACCTGCAGGCCAAGCTCCTGCGCGTCCTTCAGGAAAAAGAGATCACCCGCACCGGCGGCAACGCCGCCATCAGCGTCGATGTGCGCATCGTCGCCGCAACGAATCAGGACTTGAAGGAGAAGGTGAAGAAGAAGGAGTTCCGCGAGGACCTCTACTACCGCCTCAACGTCGTCCCGATCCTCCTCCCCCCGTTGCGCGAGCGCCGCGAAGACATCCCTCAGCTCGTCGATTACTTCATCCAGCGCGCGCACCAGGAGATGGGGCTCCCGGCCCGGGGCTACACCCCCGAGGCGATGACCCTTCTGAAAAACCATCCGTGGCCGGGCAATGTGCGCGAGCTTGAAAACATCATTCAGCGCGCCGCCCTGCTCTCCCCCGATCAGATGCTCTCCCCGGCCGATTTCCCCGAGCTCTTGAGCGGCGCCGAGCGCGAGGAGAACGAAGGCTCCCTCGAGGCGCTCATCGCGCACAAACTGCGCACCTCCCTGACACAGATGGACGTGAACGATCTGGACAATCTCTACGAGATGGTCCTGCACCAGATGGAGCGTCCCCTGATCAACATCATCCTGGAGAAGACCCGCGCCAACCAGGTACGCGCCGCCGAAATCCTCGGCATCAACCGCAACACCTTGCGCAAGAAGATCCAGATCCTGGGGATTGAAGTCAAAAAGGAGTGACCTCCCCCTCTTCCCCCGAACCGACACGGCCCGGATGTCTCCGGGCCGTTTTTTTTTGCTGCGCTTCAGGCGAGATTTCGGAACGATCCGCCGTTGATCTCGGTGATCTGACTGTTCAGCGTCCAGTAGTCGTAGAGATAGCCGAGGCCGAATAGCCCCAGGGTCAGAAGGTACAATACGGCCGTGGGCCACTTACCCATGTACATTCGGTGCACGCCAAACAGGCCGAGAAAGGTCAGCAGGAGCCAGGCGGCCGTGTAGTCGATGACGCCCGTGCGGTAGCGCACGTCGGCACTGCGGTGCATGGAGGGGATAAGGAAGAGGTCGATGAGCCAGCCGATTCCGGCCAGCCCCAGGGTGAAGAACCAGATGGTCCCGGTGACCGGTCTGCCGAAGTAGAAGCGGTGCGCGCCGGTAAAGCCGAATATCCACAGAAGATATCCGATGGTTCTGCTGTGGGTGGTTTGCGTGGTTTCACCCGGCGGCATGGACGTCTCCGCACTTGCGCCGTTATCGAACAAATCCTTCACGGAAACTGAACGAGCATCGTATGCAGGGAGAGTATAGCGGCGCGCAGAGGGGATGCAATGGACGCACGGGCTCGGCGCGAGGTCAGTAGTCGTCGCTGCGGCGGCTTTGGTTTTCGAAGCGCGTGAACTCGCCCCGGAAGGTCAGGTGCACGGCACCGATCGGGCCGTTACGCTGCTTGCCGACGATGATCTCGGCGTCCTTGTCGTGCCCCTTGTCGCACGAGCCATCGCGCTTTTTGCAGGCGTCACAGTAGACCGATTCACGATAGACGAACATGATGACGTCGGCATCCTGCTCGATGGCGCCCGACTCCCGAAGGTCGGCCATGATGGGGCGCTTGTCGGTGCGGTTTTCGAGCGAGCGGTTGAGCTGCGACAGGGCGATGACGGGGACGCCGAGCTCCTTGGCCAGCCCTTTGAGCGAGCGGGAGATTTCGGAGATCTCCTGCTGCCGGCTCTCGGCGTTGTGCCCCGTCATGAGTTGCAGATAGTCGACGACGATGATGCCGAGATCTTTTTCCGACTTCAGGCGGCGCGCCTTGGCCCGCACCTCGAGGATCGAGATGCCAGGGGTGTCGTCGATGAAGATCTGGGCCTCGGAGAGGAGCCCGGCGCCGTTGGTGAGCTTGGGCCAGTCGCTCTCGCCCAGATGTCCGGTACGCAGGCGGCTCGCGTCGACCTTGCTCACAGAGCAAAGCATACGCTGAACGAGTTGCTCCTTGCTCATCTCCAACGAGAAGACGAGGGCAGGAACGGGCTTTTCGGCGTGAATCGCGGCGGTCTCCACCAGGTTGAGGGCGAAGGCGGTCTTCCCCATGGAGGGGCGGGCCGCGACGATGATGAGATCGCTCGGCTGAAATCCCGCGGTCATCAGATCGAGATCGGTGAAGCCGGTCGGCACCCCGGTGACGAGCTCCTTGCGGTCGTAGAGCTTCTCGATCGTCTTGAAGGTGTCCTTGAGGATTTCCCGGGTAGAGAAATAGGACGGACGGCTCTTGGAGCCGGCGATTTCGAAGATGGACTTCTCGGCCCAGTCGAGATTCTGCTCGATGTCTCCACCCGCATAGCCGCGGGTGGCGATCTCGGTGGCGACGCTGATGAGCTGCCGCGAGAGGGCCTTCTCCTTGACGAGCTTGCAGTAGTAGACGATGTTGGCGGCGGTGGGGACGTAATCGACCAGGGTGGCGAGGTAGGCGCTGCCGCCCACCGCGTCGATCTCGCCGCGGGCCTGCAGAGCGGCAGTGAGCGTGACCAGATCGGCGGGCTCCCCCTTTTCAGAGAGATCGATGAGGACGGAGAAGATCTTGCGGTGGCTTTCGCGATAGAAATCTTCCGGACGCAGCAACTCCAGCGCCCGGTTCAGCGCCTCGTTCTCAAGCAGGATCCCTCCGAGAACGGACATTTCCCCCTCCAGACTCTGGGGGGGGAGGCGGTGGGAAGGCGTTTCGGCGTCGAGCATAGAAATCCGCGGCCCGAAGAGCCCGCAAGGGGCTCTTCGGGCTTCATGGGCAGAAACAGTGGAGCGTTATTCGGCGGCGACGACCTGGACCTTGATGGTCGCGACCACCCCGGCGGGGAGGCGAAGCGGAACCTGGTGGTCGCCGAGGGTCTTGATCGGCTCGGGGAGCTGGAGCTTCTTGCGATCGATCTCGATCCCCGCCTCGGCGAGCTTCTCGGCGATCTCGATGGCGGTGACCGAACCGAAGAGCTTTCCTTCCTCGCCGGCGCGCTGGGCGAAGACGCACGTCACCTTCTCAATGCGACCCTTGAGCTCCTCGGCGCCCTGCAGCAGACGCTTGGCGCGGTACTCCATCTGGCGCTTGTAGTGCTCGAATTCCTTGACGTTCTTCTTGTTCGCCTCGACGGCCAGGCCGCGCGGGACGAGGTAGTTGCGGGCGTAGCCGGGCTTGACCTTGATCAGGTCGCCGATGTTGCCGAGCCCTTCGACGTTTTCCTTAAGGATGATCTCCATTTTTTCCTCCAATTGAAGGGATCTATTTTTCCGTATCCCGTGATTTCCTGAAGTCGATCCACAGATCGAAAATCCCGACGCCGGTCACGAGGATCGGCAGGGGATTGAGCAGGACCACCAGCATGTAGCCGAGCCTTCGGAAGAAAGGAGTCACCTCCTTCTTCTGAAAAAACCAGGTCACGACGGCGAGCCCCTGCAGAAAATAAATCGGAAGGACGACCGTGAGCAGATTCAGCGAGAGAACCCTCATCGCGCCGGAGCCGAGCATAAAGCCTGCGCCGCCGAAGATGAGAACCCAGATCAGCTTCTCCGGCACCTTCCACTGAGCAAAGGGGGGCTGGACGATTTCATACCGCCCCTTGGAAAGACGCGACAAAAAGAAGACGGTCGCCAGCAGAACGGTCCCCGTGACGATCACCGACAGCGCCGGCCATGCCTGGATCAGGAACGCCGCCATGTGATCGACGATGCGCTGCATCTCCTGGAGTTGATCGGCGGAGAGCTGCGCGCTCCGGTACAGATCCATGGCGCGGTCGACTTCGAGTTGTACGAAGGCGCGAACCATCTCGCTCAGAGAGACTCCTCGAAACGATCCGATGAGGCTCAGGGCAAGGATCCCGGTCAGCACCGAAGTCCCGACGCCGTACGCGACGGCAGCGTCCCAGCGCCTGCCCATGCACAGCATCAAGGACAGGACGAAGGAGGGCAGGCCGAACTGCACCAGATAGGAGAGCCCGGAGACGGCCCCTGCCGTCACGAAGAGAAAGGTGGTGCTCAGCAGAACCGCCGTGGCCGCGGGGGTGAGCCCCCGCGTCAGGGCGACGTACGCCACCGGCAAGGGGACGAAGACGTAGACCAGAACCCCGACGGGGCCGAGAAACGTCGCCGCTCCGTGAAGCAGCACGGTCAAAAGCGTTGCGACAACCGCGTTGCGCAGGATCATGCCGGTAGCCGTTCTTCTTTCAGGCGCCCGCCGCCTAGTCCAGCGCGTGACCGGAGGTGAACGGAAGGAGCGCGATATTGCGGGCGCGCTTGATCGCCTCGGTCACCCTGCGCTGGTGCTCGGCGCAATTGCCGCTGATGCGGCGGGGGACGATCTTGCCGCGTTCGGAAATGAAGTAGCGCAGGGAGCGGACTTCCTTGTAGTCGATCTTCAGGGTGTTGTCGGCACAGAAGCGGCACCCTTTTCTTCTCATGAAACGACGGCGGGGGGCGCCGCCGCCGGCGGGGCGGGGTTTTCTTTCAAAGGCCATGACGTATCTCCCGTATCAAAAAAGGTCTGTGGATGGATTGGACTTACTCGGTCTCTTCGGCTTCCGCCGCTTCCTCGCCGCCGGCTTCGGCCGCTTCCCTGGCAGGGGCGACGCTCTCCAGCCCTTTTTCCAGGTAGACGGTCTGGAACTTGATGATGTTCTCGTCGATACGCATGCGGCGCTCGAATTCGGCGATGACGTCGGAGCCGGCATTGTAGGCGACCAGCACATAGGTGCCGCGGGTCTGCTTCTTCACCGGATACGCGAGCTTGCGGCTCCCCCACTCGTCGACCTTCAGAATCTCTGCGTTCTGATCGGTGAGCACGGTCTTGAACTTTTCCATCAGCGCGTTGTAGCTGTCGCCGACGATGTCCGGATGGACGATGAAGATGGTTTCGTAAGTACGCATGTGAAAACTCCTCACGGGTTTGTAGCCCCGGCACATGCCGGAGCAAGGAGCGGACATCGAAACGATGCCCGAAGAAAAGAACTCAACCTCTTACCATATTCCCGGTTCAAATTCAATCTTTTTGACCGGATCAGACATTGAACCGAAAGTGCATCACATCGCCGTCCTTAACGATGTATTCCTTGCCCTCAAGACGAAGGAGCCCGCGCTCTTTCGCCCCGGACTCCCCCCCCGAGGCGACGAAGTCGTCGAAGGAGATCACCTCGGCGCGGATGAATCCGCGCTCGAAGTCCGAATGGATCACTCCGGCCGCTCCGGGGGCGCGGGTCCCGTGGGGGACGGTCCACGCCCGCACCTCCTTGACGCCGGCGGTGAAATAGGTGAGCAGCCCCAGCAGACGGTATCCGGCGGTGATCATCCGGTCGAGGCCGGCCTGGGCAAGCCCCATCTCGCGCAGAAAATCCTCCTTCTCCTCCTGGGGCAGCTCGGCGATCTCCGCCTCGATCTTTCCGCAGATCAACACCATCTGCGCCCCTTCGGATTCGGCGTGCCCGCGCAGCCTCTCGACGAAGGGGTGCGCCCCCTCCAGATCGTCCTCGGCGACATTGGCCACGTAGAGAACGGGCTTGGCGGTGATGAGGTGCAGTTCGCCCATGATTCGGGCCTCGTCCTCGCTCAGCTGCGCCGAGCGGGCCGGCTTCATGTCGTTGAGATGCGCCTGGAGCTTTTTCAGGACCTCGAGCTCGGCCTGCAGCTTCTTGTCGCCGCTGCGGGCCTGCTTTTCGCTGCGGGCGATGCGCTTCTCGACCGATTCGAGATCGGAGAGGTTGAGCTCGGTCTGGATCACCTCCACATCGCGCAGCGGATCGATGGAGCCGTCGACATGCACAACGTTCTCATCCTCGAAACAGCGCACGATGTGGGCGATGGCGTCGACCTGCCGGATGTGCCCCAGGAACTGGTTGCCGAGCCCTTCTCCGCGGCTCGCCCCCTTGACGAGCCCGGCGATGTCGACGAACTCCATGGTGGTCGGCACGACCTTCTGGGGACGCACGATCTGCGTAAGCTGGTCGAGACGCGGATCGGGGACGGAGACGACGCCGACATTTGGCTCGATGGTACAGAACGGATAGTTGGCCGACTCGGCGCCGGCGGAGGTGATGGCGTTGAAGATGGTCGACTTGCCGACGTTGGGCAGTCCGACGATGCCGCACTTGAATCCCATGGCTGTATGTGCTTCCGTAAAAAGTGAGATGGCTTCTGTCGGGGGGGACAAAACGTCGATAGCCGGGGACGTCCGCCCCGGCTATCGCACTGAAAAACGTCTGAAAAACTATCGATTCTCTGTTACGTTGCGGTTGTTGAACTTGTTCATGGCCTGAGAGGCGCCCTTGGAGAGGATCGTCTCGAGGGCGCTTGCGCACAGATCGAGAAGCTCGTCCAGATACCGCCTCTCCTCGGCGCCGAAGGGCGCCAGGACCCAGCCTGAGACGTCACCCCCGGCGGGAGGGCGGCCGACGCCGACCTTTAGGCGCACGAAGTCGCCGGTCCCGAGCACCTCGCGGATGCTGCGGATGCCATTGTGTCCGCCGTGCCCTCCGCCGCACCGGATGCGCAGAGCGCCGAAAGGGAGCTCGATGTCGTCGTGCACCACGACGAGGTCGCCGGGCTCGACGCCCAGAGACCTGCAGGCCGAGGCGACGCTCACGCCGCTGCGGTTCATGAAGGTCTGCGGCAGAAGCAGAGTCGTCTCCTGCCCCGCCGCCCGGCCGACGCCGTAAATTCCCTGGTAACCGTTTCTCTTCAGGGAGATGCCGCTCTTCTGGGCGAGGCGCTCAAGGGCCAGAAAACCGATGTTGTGGCGGGTCGCGGCGTATTTGGCGCCGGGGTTGCCGAGGCCGGCGATCAACTTCAACGAAGCGCTCCCGAGGCCGCTCAGGCGGTCTCTTCGGCTTCGGCGCCCTCGGCTTCTTCGGGCTTGCGCCCCGTCACGGTGATGACGGTGAAGTTGACGTCGTGGGGGACCTTGACCCCTTGGGGAAGCGCGATGTCGTCGATGTGAATGACGTCGCCGATCTTGAGCGCGGTCACGTCGACGTCGATGGAGGTCGGGATCGCGTCGGGCAGACAGATCACCTCGAGCTCGTGGCGGATGACCTGAAGATTCCCCCCTTCTTTTTCACCGGCGGACTTGCCGATGGGGTGCACGGGGACGGCGGTGTGCACCGTCTCCTGCATGTCGACCGTCTGGAAATCGACGTGCAGGATGTCGCCGCGGATCGGGTCGAGCTGCATGTCCTTCAGAATGACGGTGCGGCCGGCGAAGCTCCCTTCGCCGCGCAGGGTGATGAGGGTGTTGAGCCCCGCCTCGGTCGAAATCGCCTTCTTGAGCTCCTTGGGATCGACGGTGACGGCGCACGAATCGAACCCCTTGCCGTACACGACGCCCGGAGCGGCGCCTTCGCGACGAAGACTGCGCGAGATCCCCTTGCCGACGGACTCTCTGGCGCGAATGTTCAGGTCTGACTTAGCCATGTATTTCCTCCGTGAATTGAGACTTTTTTATAAACTGAAAACAGAGACGTTCAACCCTGTTGACGGATAAACGATCAGCAAAAGAGCGAGCTGACGGACTCGTCGCCGTGAATGCGGCGGATCGCTTCGGCGAGCAGCTCGGCCACCGAGAGGATGCGCAGCTTCGAGCAGTCCTGCAGCTTGCAATCGGTCGGAATCGAGTTGGTGACGAGCACCTCGCGCAGACAGCTCTCGTTGATGCGCTCCAGCGCCGGGCCGGACAGGACGGCATGGGTCGCGCAGGCGTAGATCTCGCTCGCCCCTTCGGCCTGCAGGGCCTTGGCGGCCTGACACAGTGTCCCGGCGGTATCGATCATGTCGTCGACGATGATGCACGGCTTGCCGACGACGTCGCCGATGATGTGCATGACTTCGGAGACGTTGGGACCGCTGCGGCGTTTGTCGATGATGGCCAGCCCGGCATCGAGGCGCTTGGCGAAAGCGCGCGCGCGCTCGGTGCCGCCGGCATCGGGGGAGACGACAACCACCTTGCCGCGAAAGCGGCTGCTGATGTCCTCCAGAATGACCGGGGCGGCGTAGAGGTGGTCGACGGGGATGTTGAAGAAGCCCTGGATCTGGCCGGCATGCAGGTCCATGCTCAGAACCCGGTCAGCGCCGGAGGTCGTGATCAGATCGGCCACCAGCTTGCTGGTGATGGGGGTGCGCGGCGCCACCTTCCTGTCCTGGCGGGCGTAGCCGAAGTAGGGGATCACCGCGGTGATGCGCTCGGCCGAGGCGCGCTTGAGCGCGTCGCACATCACCAGCAGCTCCATCAGATTGTTGTTGGTCGGAGCACAGGTCGACTGGATGACGTAGACGTCGCGCCCCCGGACGTTCTCGCCGATCTCCACCATGATCTCGCCGTCCGAGAAGTTTCTCACCTTGGCGCTCCCCAGGGGGACGGCCAGCTGCCCGCAAATTTCCCGGGCCAGGGGAAGATTCGAATTACCGGCAAAAATCTTGAGCTTATTCATCGGCGGGGGATCCTCACTGCTGGAAAAACTGTAGGTCATGGAAGCCCATGACCTAGCCGGGAAAGTGGATCGACGATGTCTGTATGGGAATTTCCGCCCTTCACGAAGGGCGGAATTGAGTACGGTGGCTGGGGCGCCAGGATTCGAACCTGGGAATGCCGGAATCAAAATCCGGTGCCTTACCGCTTGGCGACGCCCCAATAATTTTTTTCACGTCCCGCCTAGACGGGGCGGACGACGAAACATCGCCACCCCGGCTCCCGGGAACAGAGCTCGGCGGCCCGCTGCGCCGCCTCCTCGGAGTCGAAGACACCGAAGACGGTCGGGCCGCTGCCCGACATGAGCGAGCCGATCGCTCCGAGACAGAGGAGGCGCTCCTTGATCTCCCCCACGAGGGGATGCCCCTCGATCGTCACCTGCTCCAGGTCGTTGTGCAGCAACGAGACGAGCTCGGCTGTCGTCCTCGGAAACCGTGGCATTTTAGCCGCGCCCCCGGGGGATGTCAATCTCAAATTTTGGTAGACCCAGGCCGTCGAGACGGGGATGCCCGGGTTGACCAGAAGATACCAGACCGGCACGTCGAGCGCAAAGGGCTCGAGCACCTCTCCGATGCCCGTGGCCCAGGCGGCCTGCTCGAAGATGAAGAAGGGGACGTCGGCGCCGAGCTTCACCCCTTCAGCCATCAACTCCGGGCGATCGAGCCCAAGACCGAGCATCTCGTTGAGCCCCAGAAGGACTGCGGCCGCATCCGAAGACCCGCCCCCCAGCCCCGCGGCCACCGGAATGCGCTTGTCGATCGCGATGTCGGCCCCCACGGGGCGAGGCGCCCTCGCCAGAAGAGCCGAAGCGGCCCGACCGGCCACGTTCTGCTCGCCGGGAGCGAGGCTCACCCCCGCGCAGGCGACGCGAACACCGGGCCGGTCGCTCAGCTCGATCTCGATGCGATCGTACAGCGAGACGCGCTGCATCACCATCACGAGCTCGTGATAGCCGTCCGGGCGTCTGGAAAGGACCCGCAGACTGAGATTGATCTTGGCGGGCGCCAGCAGCGTCCGCCTCATTCCGAAATGCTCCACATCGGCTCCCCTGTTGCTTGGAAGCTCTGTTTAATCAATCGACGTCCTCATGTCAAGACAAAGACCCGCCCACCAGAGCAGATCAGCGCCACCCCTGGAATAAACAGGGTTCTACCATTCGTGCGTTCTCGAGGGATGATCGGTCTATTTTCGCCACAATCGGCCATTTTTGGCCACAACAATTCGATCTCGAAGTCACACAGAGGGGATCGAAGCTCCGATGCGCCCAGTCGGCGAACGGGATGAAATTTAAAAAAACAGCATTTTATTTCTGGCATTTTCCTTGCGTGTCAGTGCTATACTTCATTGCAGTGGCTATGCAGCCCAACAACCCCTTAGAGGAGGAACACCGATGAAAAAAATGATTTCCCTGCTTTCCCTGGCCGGCTTCGTGCTGGCCACCGTGCTGACCGGCCCTGCTCCGGTCGAGGCAAGAGAGCGCCTCGCCTTCTCCGGCGGCCCCGACGGCGGAACTTTCCAGTTCTTCTCAAACGCCATTTCGACCCGCCTCACCCGTGAGCTTCCGAACGTCGACGTCTCCAACATGGCGTCGGCCGGCTCGGTGGAAAACCTGCGTCGCGTGAACTCCGGCGAAGCCGACTTCGGCCTCGTCTACTCGGGGGACATCTATCTGGGAATGCACGGCCAGCTCACCAACGACACCCGTCAGTACAGAAACGTCCAGGCCGTCTCCTACCTCTTCGGCGCTCCCGCCCACCTGGTCGTTCTCGACGCCAGCGGCATCAACAAGGTCGAGGATCTGGCCGGCAAGCGCGTCGCCGTCGGCCCGGCCGGCTCGGGCGCGGCCGCCTCGGCGCAGCGCTACTTCACCTCCGTCGGCCTGTGGGACAAGATCAACGTTCAGTACATCGGCTATGCCCAGGGCGCCTCGGCCATGGGTGACCGTCAGATCGACGCCATGTGGGTCTTCGCCGGCTATCCCAACTCCTCCATCATCCAGGCCGCCGCCAGCAACCGCATCAAGCTCCTCGACCTTGTCGATGCCGGCAGAGCTTCGGGCTTCTTCGACTCCAACCCCTACTACGCCGAGATGGAAATCCCCGCCGGGACCTACAGCGGCATCGACACCCCGACCCGCACTTTCCAGGATTCGACGGTCTGGGTCGCCAACAACCGCGTGAAGGAAGACACCATCTACAACGCGCTCAAAGAGATCTACTCGCCCGCAGGGCTCAACTTCATGGTCAGTGTCACCAGCACCGCCCGCGCCATGTCCATCGAAGACGGCCTGTACGGCGTCGTCACCCCGGTCCACAAAGGTGCCGCCAAATTCTGGGGCGAGAACGGGCTCACCCTCACCGACGCGCAGCAAGGGAAGTAATCCATTGTCCTGACCGCCTGCACACAATCAAAGCGGGGCTTCGGCTCCGCTTTGATTGTGTCGGGTCCCAACAGTTTGCCGCAACAGCACGAAGCCGCACGGATAGGGAGCATTCATGTCTGAGGAATTGAAAGACCTCCAGGACCTCGGCCAGGAGGAGAAGAAAAAGCTCAAGGAGCTGCTTGAAAAGGACTCGAAGTCGTACCGGACCCCCACGGGCTTCTGGAAGGTTCTCGTCGCTGCCCTCGGCGCGGCGCTGGTCCTTTTCTATTTCTACTCCGCGGGGATCAGGGTCATCGGAATCCAGTATCATCTGGGTGTCTACGTCCTGATCACCTATGTCCTAGTCTTTCTCCTCTATCCGGTGGGCAACTCCTACATGCGGGTGCCGCTCGGATTTCTGATCGGGCTCATCATCTCTTCGGCCGTGGCGATCCGGTTCTACTTCCCGGACACCGCCGCCTATTATGAGCGCCTCATCGTCTTTCGAGACGCCTGGGGCGACGTCGGGTTCTTCCGCGCTCTTCCCGAGGCGGTCGGGTTCTGGCCGATCATCCTGAGCTCGGGCGCCATCGCCGCCGTTCTGTGGGTGGCGGACAGCTTCGTTCAGAAACGATGGAAGAACAACCCCACCGTCTCCGACGCCCTGCTGTCGCTGGCGGCCGGAGGGTCGGTCTACTACTGGATCAGCCAGTTCGAGGCGCTCAACTGGCGCGCGGGGGCTGAAAACGAGCTCGACTTTCTGATCAGCATCGCCGGGCTCCTCCTCTCCATGGAGGTCTGCCGACGAGTGCTGGGATGGTCGATGACGCTGATCGGGGTGGGGATGCTGTGCTTCGCCTACTTCGGCCCCTACCTCCCGGAGGTTTTGGCGCACCGCGGCTTCAGCATCGAGCGCATCTCCACCGCCCTGTTCATCACCACCAACGGCGTCTTCGGCGTCATGGCCAACGTTCTGGCGACCTACGTCATTCTCTTCATCTTCTTCGGCGCCTTTTTGCACAAATCGGGGGCGGGCCGATTCTTCATCGACCTGCCTCTGGCCCTCGCGGGGCGCTCCACCGGCGGTCCCGCCAAGGTCGCCGTCATGGCCTCGGCCCTGTTCGGTTCGGTCTCGGGCAGCGCCATCGCCAACACCGTCTCCACCGGCGCCTTCACCATTCCGCTCATGAAGCGGGCCGGCTTTCGCCCCCATGTGGCGGGCGCCATCGAGCCCGCCGCCTCCATCGGCGGCATGTTCCTCCCCCCCATCATGGGAGCGGGTGGCTTTTTGATGGCCGAGCTGACGGGGCTGCCCTATTCGTACATCATGATGATCTCCGTCGGGCCGGCGCTCCTGTATTTCTTCTCGGTCTTCTGCATGATCCACTTCGAGGCCAAGAAGCTCAACATCAAGGGGATCCAGGACGAGGAGTTCCCCCACTGGCAGCAGGTTCTCAGAAGCGGCTGGTACTATTCCCTGCCGCTGGTCATCATCACCGTGCTGATGCTCATGGGGCGCTCGCCGGGCTTCGCCGCCTTCTGGGCCACCCTCTCGTGCATCGCCATCAGCTGGGTCAACAAAGAGACCCGCATGGGACCGAAGGAGATCTGGGAGGCAATTCAGACCGGAGCGCGCAATACGCTGATCATCGGCGCCACCGTCGGGGTCATCGGCATCATCGTCGGCGTCATCTCCCTGACCGGCATGGGGCTCAAATTCTCCGACCTCATCATCTCCCTGGCGGGCAACAGTCTCCTGCTGGCCATCATCCTCATCGCGCTGGCCTCCTTGGTGCTGGGAATGGGGGTTCCGGTCACCGCGTCGTACCTGATCGTGGCGGTGCTGGCTGTCCCGGCGCTGGGCGAGTTCGGCGTGGCCGCCATCGTCGCTCACCAGATCGTGTACTGGCTGAGCCAGGACTCCAACATCACCCCGCCGGTGTGCGTCGCCGCCTACGCGGGGGCCGCGGTGGCCGGCGCCGACCCGTGGAAGACCGGGTGGACCTCCTTCAAGTTCGCCAAGCTCCTCTACGTCATGCCCCTGCTCTTCGCCTTCACCCCCTCCATCCTCTTTCAGGGGAAGATCGTCGAGACGACGATGCCCGAGCTCACCGGCGGCGCCCCCTTCGCCACCGTTCTGCGCGTCGAGGTGGCCGCGGGAGACGCCTTCTCCCAGGGCGATCTGCTGATGGTGGTGCAGGCCGGCGGCGAGCTCAAGGAGATCACGGCCCCCAGAGACGCCACCGTCCTCTCCCTGGCGACGCCCGGCTCCCTCGTCAACCCCGGCGACACGCTGGTGCGCGCGGAGGTCCCGCCGACCTCGATGCGCATCTTCTCCTCCTTCTTCTCGGCCTTCCTCGGCACCATCGCCTTTTCGAGCCTCACGATGGGCTTCTGGATCCGCCGCACTTCCGTCGTCGAATGGATCCTGCTGGTGCCGGCCACCCTCCTGCTCTACTGGCCGACCTTCCTGACCGACGGGATCGGGGCCGCCATCGTGGCGCTGGTGTGGTTCATGCAGAGAATGAAAAACAAGCGCGACGAGGGGAATTTTCTGACCGGAGATTCGCAGACGCCGCCCATCGCCGCCTCGAAGGGAGACTCGTGATGATCGCCATCGACAAGATCCTCTACGGAACCGACCTGACCGAGCGTTCGGAGCCGGCCTTCCGCTACGCCGAGACCCTCGCCAGGCTCTCCGGAGCCGAGTTGCACGTGCTGCACGTCATCGGCGAGTTGGCCGACCGGCGCCGCACGTTGATCCCGCAGGAGCAGTTCGAGATTCTCGAAAAGGAAGTGGAAGTGCACGCCGTCAAGGAGCTGAAGGCGTTCTGCAGCCAGATCGAGGGAGTTCGCTACACGCCCGAGGTGGTGGTCGGCGTTCCTTTCCAGCAGATTCTGAGCTGCGCCAGGCGCATCGGCGCCAAGCTCATCGTCATCGGCACCCACAGCCAGATGGCCTTGGAGCATGTGCTGGTGGGGAGTACGGCCGAGCGCATCGTGCGGCGCTCGGAGATTCCCGTTCTCACGGTGCGCGCCTCCTGAGGGTCGCGCATCGTTCTGATAATCACAAACGAAAGGGGCGGATGAAAATCCGCCCCTTTCGTTTTTCGGTTTTCAGCGAACGCGCGTCAGTGCGTGTGCCGGCAGGCCCGGTTGTCTTCGTAACGGCCGAAATTGTGGAACTCGTCCAGGTTGCTGAACTCGCCCCATGCCAGGTATTCGTTGGGGGCATTGACGAATTCGTAGATGTTTTCAAGCTCCTTCAACTCGCGCTCTTCCTGGGCGGCAACGCTCAGAAGGAGATCGCGGGCCTGCGGATCGGACTCTTTACGGGCGGCCCCGGCATAAAAATCTCGCATCGCCTTCTCGACCCCCATCAAGAAGCGATAGGCCTGCAGACCGTCCTCCATCTTGAGCGCCCTCTCCTTGTCGAGCCCCAGCGGGCTCTTCATCGTCTCCAAGGCGCTCGACTCGATGTCCCCTCCCGCCATTTGCCGCAGGTTTCGAACCATCTCCTCTTCGGTTTCGGCCATGTGGGCGTAAACTCCCCTCACATCGTCTTTTTCCGCTTTTTGCGCCAACTCTTTGTAGAAATCCCGCTCGCGCTCTTCCAACTCTATGGCGAAATCGATGACTTTCATCTGCGCTTCCTCCTTTCAGCAGACAAATTGACGACCTGCACTGTCCTCAATTAAAGGATACGGCCGTACCCGTCTTTGTCAAGGCGCGCGGCACACAAGAGGTCACTACTCTTCGTCCTTCGCCCGGGCCCCCTCCTCCCGGTTCTGGCCGAAGCGCCGGGCCGCCTCGGCCAGCTCGCGCAGCCTTCGATCGATGAGGTGATTCACCGTCCCTTCGGGCCAGCTGCCGTCTTGCTGCTGCGCGCCGGCGGGAACCCCCGTCAGGATCTCGATCCCCTCATCGACGCTGGAGACGGCCCAAATGTGAAAGCGCCCCTGGCGCACCGCTTCGACGACCTCCTCGCGCAGCATGAGGTTTTTCACGTTCTGCACGGGGATAACGACCCCCTGCTCGCCGGTGATCCCCTTGGCTTTGCAGACGGCGTAGAACCCCTCGACCTTCTCGTTCACCCCGCCGATGGGCTGCACCTGCCCGCGCTGGTCGACCGAGCCGGTCACCGCGATCCCCTGACGGATCGGCAGCTTCGCCAGCGACGACATCAGCGCGTAGAGCTCGGTCGAAGAGGCGCTGTCTCCCTCTACCCCTGCATACGACTGCTCGAAGGCGATGGAGGCGGCGAGCGTCAAAGGCTTGTCCTGCGCGAAGCGCTCGCCAAAAAAACCGCTGAAGATGAGAACCCCCTTGTCGTGGATCGGTCCCGAGAGCTTGGCTTCGCGCTCGATGTTGATGAGCCCCCCCTTGCCCAGATAGGTCCGGGCGGTGAGGCGCGAGGGCCTGCCGAACGAGTAGTCACCGAGCAGATAGACCGAGAGCCCGTTGATCTGGCCGACCACCTCTCCTTCGACATCGACCAGAATCTTCCCTTCGTCGATGTACTCCTGAATGTGCTCCTCGGTCTTGTTCGAGCGATACCGTTTCGCCTCGATCGCCTGCTCGACGTGTTCGCGCCCCGCATGCGTCTGCCCTTCCCGGGCGGCATAGAAGGCCGCCTCGCGCAGAGTGTCCGCAAAGTCGATGAAGCGCGAGGAGAGACGCCCCTTGTCTTCGTTGAGTCGGGCAGCGTGCTCGACGAGGCGGCCGACCCCTTCCGGGTTGAAATGCAACAGACCCTCTTCCTCGCACTTGGTGGCGATGAAGCGGGCGTAGCGCTCGACATTCTCGGGGGTGTTCTTCATCATCCGGTCGAAATCGGACTTCACTTTGAAGAATTTGCGAAAGTCGGGGTCGAGCTGATAGAGCAAGTAGTAGAGCTGGGGAGTGCCGATGAGGATGATCTTGCAGTTCAGGGGGATCGGCTGCGGCTTCAGGCTGAGCGTGGCGATCATCCGGTACTGCTCGGCCATATCCTCGATCTTGATCTCCTCGTTTCGGATGCAGCGTTTGAGCGCCTCGTAGGTAAAGAGATTGAGCAGCACTTCGCGGCAGTCGAGAATGAGGTAGCCGCCGTTGGCGCGGTGCAGCGCCCCCGAGCGGACCATGGTGAAGTTGGTGACGGCGTTGCCCATCTGGATGATGTGGTCGATGCGCCCGAAGAGATTGAAATAGGTCGGGTTCGGCTCGAAGATGACGGGTGCCCCGCGCTGCTCGCCGTTGTCGACGAGGAGATTGATGCGATAGCGATCGAAGGAGGGCTCCTGCCTCCCCATCTGCATCCCGGGGATGGCGATCTGGGGCCCCTGCGAGGGGCGCAGCTCATCGATGCGCTCGAGAATGTCCTCCTTGCAGTTTTCGAAGTGGGCGATCACCTTTTCGTGCTCTCGGTATTTCTCCTCCAGATCCTCGAAGAGGTGGCCCAGGGTGTAGAGCAGAATCTCCTTCTCCATCTCCTGCGACCGCGAACGCATCTCCTTTTCCAGATCGCGGGCGTGGCGCAGCACATCGTTGAGCTGCTCCTTCAGGTCGTTCCCCTTCTCGTCGAGAGTGGCCTTGTCCGAGTCGGAGAGGTCCTCGTATTCCTGCTGGGAGAGCGGGTGCTCGTCCTTGAGGGGGACCAGGACCAGCCCGCTGGCGGTGCGCTGCAACGTGAACCCCTCCTGCTGCGCCCGCGTATCGAGCTGCTGGAAGAGCTCCTTCTGTTTTTCCTGGAACTCTTCTGCGATGCGCGTCTTTTGCTGCTCGTAATCCTTGCTCTCGAAGACCTTGGGGATCTCCTCTTCGAGCCGGTTGATGAGCTCCTCCATCTCGCGGTGAAGAGCGCGGCCGGTCCCCTGAGGCAGGTGCATCCACCGGGGCCGCAGACCGTCGTCGAAATCGTGGACGTAGCACCAGTCGCCGGGGACCGGCTCGTTCTCGGCCCTCTTCTCCAAAAGGGTGCGGATGGTGGAGGAGCGTCCGGTTCCGGGCTCGCCGAGGATGAAGATATTGAACCCGGCGTCGCGGATTCCGAGACCGAACTCAATGGCCGTCAGAGCGCGCTCCTGGCCGATCGTCCCGTCGAGGCACGGCAGCTCCCGAGTGCTTTCGAAGGCGAACTGTGCGGGGTCGCATCTCCAGAAGAGCTCATCGGGCTCCAGGCGGCGCATATCGACTGTCATGTCCTCTCCTTGCCGGAATGGTTGTCCGTCAGCATCACAGGGGCTTCGAGGTAGCTCTTCAAGGTGGCGAGGAAGTCCGCCGCATCGGCGCCGTCGAGAATCCGATGATCGGCGGAGAGGGTCAGGCGCACCTGCGGGGCGACCGCCGGATGACCCTGTTCATCGACCACCGTCTCTCCCTTGACCGTTCCGACGGCCAAAACCGCGGCCTGCGGCGGAGTGATGATGGCGCTGAACGACTCGACCCCCAGCATCCCCATGTTGGAGATGGTGAAGGTCCCGTTCTCCATGTCTTCGCCGGAGAGGCGCCCTGCGTGGGCCTTTTCTCCGAGCTCATGGGCGCGGGCGCTGATCTGCCGCAACGAGAGCCCTTCGCATCCGCGTACGACGGGGTTGTAGAGCCCCCGTTCGGTGGCGACGGCCAAAGCGATATTGATCTGCTTCTGCTCGGACGGCTCGCCGTCGACCCAGCGGCTGTTGACCCAGGGGTGCTCCTGGAGGGTGCGCGCGGTGGCGGTGATGATCAGATCGTTGATGGTGACGTCGAGCTCCTTGCGGATGCGGATCACCTCGGTCATATCGACGCAGACGGTCACATAGAAGTGGGGGATGTTCTTCCAGCTCTCCACCATCTTTCCGGCGACGATGCGCCGGATCTTGACCGAGCGCTCCTTGCGCCTCTGCCCCGCACCGGGCTTCCCTTCGGCCTTGGCACCGCCCTCCTTGCGGGCCTTCTCGACATCCGAGACGATGATCCGCCCCCCCGGTCCGGTGCCGCGCACCCGCGACAGGTCGATCCCCTTTTCGCGGGCCAGCGCCCTGGCCGCCGGCGAGGCGACGAGATCGAGCGTCTCGGCCTTCTTTCGGGCAGAGGGTTCGGTCTTCTGCGCCTCTTCCCCGCGGTCGGTCCACTCCGCCGACCCGGCGGATTTCTCTCTCCCCCTCTTTCTCTCCTTCCTTTCCCCTTCCTCCTCCTCTTTCTCCTCTTTCTCCTCTTCCTCCTCTTCCTCCTCTTCAGGCTCCTCGGCAGCCTCCTCTTGCTCTTGCGGCCTCTCTTCCTCCTCCGCTTCCTCTTCTTCCTCCTCCCCTTCCTCTTTTTCCTTCTTCTCCCTCTGGGCCTTTCTCTCTTTTTTTCCTTCTTTCTTCGCCTGTTTGTCCTCATCTCCATCGGCTTCAAGGACGGCGATCACCGTCCCCACCGACACCGTCTCGCCCTCTTCGACCTTCAGGGCGCTCACCACTCCGCTGTCGAAGGCCTCCATTTCCATGGCTGCCTTGTCGGTCTCGACCTCGGCGATGACATCCCCCTCTTCGATGCGATCGCCCTCCTTGACCTTCCATTGCAGTACCGTCCCCTCCTCCATGGTGTCGCTCAGTTTGGGCATGGTGATCTCTATAGCCATGGTGACGTATCCTCCGGTTGACGAAATTCGACTGGTGTGCAGATTCGACAGACAGGCGTGCCCCTACAGCAGCTCCTTGACGCGGGCGACCACCCGCTGCGCGTCGGGGATGGCGAGCTTCTCGAGCATCTTGTTGTACGGCATCGGAACGTCGGCCCCCCCGACCCGCAGCACGGGGGCATCGAGCGAATCGAAGGCCTGCTCCATGAGGCGCGCGGCCACCTCGCCCCCCCAACCGCCGGTGAGCCATGACTCCTCGACCGTGACCGCCCGCCTCGTTTTGCGCACCGAATCGAGGACGGTGACCATGTCCAGAGGGTTGAGGGCGCGAAGGTCGACCACCTCGGCCTCGATCCCCTCGTCGGCCAGGGCTTTGGCCGCCTCAAGGCAGACATAGACCATGCGCGAGAGGGTGATCAGGGTGACGTCGCCGCCGGAGCGTTTCACGTCGGCGACCCCGAGGGGGATGGTGTAATCGCCATCGGGGACCTCCCCCTTGACGCCGTAGATTCCCTCGTGCTCGAGGAACATGACCGGATCGTCGCTGCGGATGGCGCTTTTGAGCAGCCCCTTGGCGTCGGCGGGGACGGAGGGGACGATCACCCGCAGCCCGGGGCAGTGCATGAAGATCGGCTCGAGGGAGTGCGAGTGCTGGGCGCCGAGCTGATGGCCGGCGCCGCCGGGGGCGCGGATCACCAGAGGCACCGCGACCTTTCCGCCGAACATGTAGCGGGCCACCGCGACGTGATTCATGATCTGGTCCAGGGCCACGATGGAGAAATTCACCGTCATCAGCTCGGCGACGGGGCGCAGCCCCGTCATTGCGGCGCCGCACGCCATCCCGACGATGCCGGCTTCGGCGATGGGGGTGTCGATGACGCGACGATCCCCGAATTTGGCCAGCAGCCCCCGGGTGACCTTGAACGACCCCTCGTACAGGCCGACGTCCTCTCCGAGAATGAAGACCGAGGGGTCACGCTCCATCTCCTCGCTCAGAGCCTGATTCAACGCTTCACGGCAGGTGATTTCGGGCATAAGTACTCCTTGGGAATCCAGAATCCAGGCGCCAGAACGTAGCCCTGAATGCCATGGCCGTCTTCCGGCTCCCGGCAGCTGACTTTATTACTGCTCCACATAGACATCGGTCCAGAGCTCTTCAGGATCGGGATCGGGGCTGTCCTCGGCGAAGCGGATCGCGGCTTTGACCGCCTCCTTCTGCTCGTCGTCGATGCGCTCGATCTCTTTGCGATCGGCGTGCTCCTGCTCGATCAGCCAGGCCGCGAAATTGGGGATAGGGTCGCGCTCGCGCCAGATCTTTTTTTCCTGCTCGCTGCGGTAGGTGCCGGGGTCCGAGATGGAGTGGCCGCGAAAGCGGTACGTCAGCGCTTCGATGTAGGTCGGACCGCCCCCCTCCCTGGCGCGCTGGACCGCCTTTCGAACAGCCTCGTACACCGCGAGCACATCCATGCCGTCGACCTTGACACCGGGGGTCTCGTAGGCGCAGCTCTTTTTGTACAGCTCCTCCATGGCACTGGCGCGCGTCACCGCCGTGCCGATGCCGTAGCCGTTGTTCTCGCAGATGAAGACGACCGGAACGCGGTACAGGGCCGCCATGTTCATCGCCTCGTGGAAGACCCCTTGATTCGTCGCTCCGTCTCCGAACAGACAGATCACCACCTCGTCGCTTTCGCGGTAGAGGATCGAATAGCCGAGCCCGACGGCCAGCGGAATGTGCCCCCCGACGATGCCGTACCCCCCCATGAAGCGCAGAGCGGGGTCGAACATGTGCATCGAGCCCCCCTTGCCCCGGCTGCACCCCGTCGCCTTGCCGAAGAGCTCGGCCATGATCTCGTTGGGATGCGCTCCCTTGGCGAGAATCAGGCCGTGCTCGCGGTAGGCTGCGATCATGTAGTCCTCATGGTGAATAGCGTGCGCCGTTCCGACGCCGACGGCCTCCTGACCGCTGTAAAGGTGCAGAAAGCCGCCCATCTTCCCCTGGCTGTAGAGCTTGGGGCAGGCCTCCTCGAACTCGCGGATGAGGACCATGTCCCGGTACATCTGCACCAATTCCCGGGATTCAAGGAGAGAACGTTCCTTTTTCGATTTCATCATCTTCTCCTGCCTCGACGGCATACCGATGCAAAAAACGGAAGACCTCACAGACGGGCGGCGCACCAGCAGCGCTGCCCGAGTGCCGATTAGCTACAAGGGTATCAGTTCACTTTGTGATGGCAAGTATCACGCCCGCCCTTGCCACAGGGGACGTTCCCTATTATGCTTAGTATTAACAAATACATACGGAGAGGTCTCCATGCCATCGACACGTTCGTACACCCTGCGCGACGGATTCGCCGTCGTGACCCTCGATCAGCCCGACGAGAAGGTCAACATCCTGAAGGCGGATTTTTTGAAGATGCTGGAGGAGACCGCCACCCGCCTTGCGGCCGACACTCAGGTGAAGGGAGCCGTCGTCATCAGCGCGAAAAAAGGGGGATTCATCGCGGGAGCGGACATCGAGGCGATCTCGGCGGTGCGCGACGCCTCGCAAGGGACCCAGCTCGCCCGCGAGGGACAGAGGATACTTGATCTCTGGTCCAAACTCCCCTTCCCGGTGGTCGCCGCGGTGCACGGGCACTGCATCGGAGGGGGGACCGAATTCGCCCTTGCCTGCAGCGCCCGCATCTGCACCGCCGACGCACACTTCTCCCTCCCGGAGGTGAAGCTCGGGATCTTCCCCGGCTTCGGCGGAACGCAGCGTCTGCCGCGCCTCGTCGGGCTGCAGGCGGCCCTCGACCTGATCCTGAGCGGGCGCACAGTGCGCGCCGCGCAGGCCCGCAAGATCGGTCTCGTCGAGGCGGTCTGCGACAGCGGCAAAGATCTTCTGGACGAAGCTCTGGAGATGGCGCGCCGCCTGCGCGACGGCGACGGACCGCACTCTGGGCGCTCCGCCGCGCAGAAGGTGAAAACCTTTGTCCTGGAGGAGAATCCCCTCGGACGCGCGCTGCTGTTTCGGCAGGCTCGGGCGGAGGTCATGAAGAAAACCAAAGGGCACTATCCGGCGCCCCTCAAGGCGCTCGAGGTCGTCCGGCAGGGGACGACCCTCTCCCTCGACGACGGACTCGAGCTCGAAGTGCAGGAGATCGGTCCGCTCCTCGCCTCGCAGATCTGCAAGAACCTCGTGCACGTCTTTTCCCTTTCGCAGCGCCCCAAAAAGGAGAAGGCCCTCGCGGCCAAGGCCATCGAGGTGCGGCGGGCGGCCGTCCTCGGGGCCGGCGTCATGGGGAGCGGGATCGCGCACCTGCTGGCCTCGAAAGACATCCCCGTCGTACTGCGGGACCTTGAGCAGGAAGCCCTCGAGAAGGCACTGGCTCAGATCGGAGATCTTCTGAAAGGGAAAAAAAAGAAGCGCAGCGCCGAAGACGAAAGGAGGCTTTCACTGGTCACCGCGACAACCCAGCTCTGGGGGGTCGAGGAGGCGGATCTCGTCATCGAAGCGGTCGCCGAGAAGATGGATGTTAAAAAAGCGGTCCTGAAAGAGGTCTCCTCCTCCATGTCCGATGGAGGTATCTTCGCCACCAACACCTCGGCCCTGTCGGTCTCCGAATTGCAGCAGGCGAGCGAACGCCCCGAAAATGTCGGAGGTCTGCATTTTTTCAATCCCGTCCACCGCATGCCCCTGGTGGAGGTGGTCAGGGCAGAGAAAAGCTCCGAGCGTACCGTCAGCACCCTGATGTCGCTGTCGCTCGCTCTGGGGAAAATCCCCCTGATGGTCGAGGACAGCCCCGGTTTTCTGGTCAATCGCCTTCTGGGGATCTATCTCAACGAAGCGACCCTTCTCGCCGAGGAAGGGGTCGATTGGCAAAGCCTCGATCGGCTGATGGAGGAGTTCGGCTTCCCCATGGGACCGTTTCGCCTCATCGACGAAGTCGGAATCGACATCGCGGCCGAGGTCGCAGTCACACTCGGTCGGGCGTTCCCCTACATCCCCGCCGGCGTGCTCTTCACCCGAAGCGACTTCGAAGGGATGCGGGGGAAAAAGGACGGCGCCGGCTTTTATCTCTACCGCAAGGGGCAGCAGCGCGGCGCCAACCCGCAGGTGCAAAAGCGCTGGGGGATCGACGGACGCAGACGCGCAGGGGTGCGCGACCGTCAGCGCCTGTTGTATCTGATGGTCAATGAAGCGGGGCGGGCGCTGCAGGAGGGGGTGGTCGCAGCCCCGGAAGACGTCGACACGGGGATGGTGTTCGGGGCGGGGTTCCCGCCGTTTCGGGGGGGCGTGTGCCGCTGGGCCGACCGCACCGGGCTTGAGGAGATCCGCGAGAAGCTCCACCAGATGAGCTGGGGTGAGCGCGAGCGCTTCGTCCCCTGCCCTTACCTTCAAGAGCGCGAGCGCTTCTACCCCGTGGAGGAGCCGCAACCCTGAACGACACCCGACAGATTAATCGTTCATGGACGGACGAAGAAGGGCCGGGAGAACGATCTCCCGGCCCTTGTTGATCTCTATTCGGTTGTTCAGCAGCGGATCACCCCAGATGAAGGTTCTGGTTCCGTGCCCTGTTCGCCAGGATGGTGGGGTCGATCACCTCACCGCAAGAGCAGCATTTCCACGCATCAAAGGCGCGAACGAAATCGAAGAATTTTTCAGCGTACATCCTGCCTTTGCATTTGGGACATTTCATGTCTAACTCCCTTCAGATCTTTTATGGTTGGCAGCAAAGAGGTCTGTGTCGTGACTGACGTGACGCAGTCTTTTACTATTACATCAGACGTGCCAGCTTCGAGGAGGGCGGAGGCCGGCTTGGCTGTGCCCTCGACCTGAAGAGACTTTTTCCTTATTTCACAAGACCTTAGTGATCCAGAAAATATTCCTCCCAACGCTGAATTCGCTGCGGACCGATTCCCCGCACCCTTTGAAGGCGCGTGTAGACGCCAAAATCGCCATTTGATTGACGGTCGATTTCGATCCTCTCGGCGAGACGGGGACCGATTCCGGGGAGCACTTCCCAATCGTCACGCTCCATCCGGTCGGGATGCAGCCGGATTCCGAGAGCCAACCGCATGGCCGCTGGCATCCAGCTTCGTCGAAAACAGCCGGAAATCCCCTCCTTAGCGACCCACTCAACAAACTCTCCAGACAGCAGGGGCGATTCACGATCACTTTCCTTGCAAATGGTTTTTTCAACTTCCGGGACCGTCAACGAGATGACGCTCAAAAAGGTCATATCGTCAGAAAATTGATGGATGCCGGGGCGCGAAAACCCCTCTCCCAAAAGGAGGAATATCCCCGTGGGCTCTTCAGGAAAAAAAGCCGGGTGCCCATCCATGAGGAGGGCATCCCGGCTTCGGTAAACGAGCAGGGCCAGCACAAGGAGCATCAGCAAGGTGATGCCGCCGGCTCGGTTCACTGATCCTTCACCAGCTTGTAGAGCAGAGCGTCGACCAGGGCGTGATACGAGGCGTCGATAATATTGTCGGAGACCCCGACGGTCCCCCAACGGCCCTCGCTGTCGCCCGATTCGATGAGGACCCGCGTCATCGAAGCGGTCCCTTTGCCGGCGGGCAGAACCCTGACCTTGTAGTCGAGCAGGCGCACCTCGCGCAGTTGCGGATAGAAGCTCTCCAGCGCCTTGCGCAGCGCGTGGTCGAGGGCATTCACCGGCCCGTTCCCCTCGGCGGCCGTGTGTTCGATGCGCCCGCCGACCTTCACCTGGATCGTCGCCTCGGACAGGGGCTTTTCGTCTTCGTGGCGCTTGGTGTCGATCACCCGGAAGCCGATGACGGAAAAGAGGTTCGGCAAGGTGCCGAGGGCCCGGCGCATCAGGAGCTCGAAGGACGCTTCGGCCCCCTCGAACTGGAACCCCTTGTTCTCCATCTCCTTGAGATTTTCGAGAATCTCGATCGTCACCGGGTCCTTGCTGTCCAGATTGATGTTGAACTGCTCGGCCTTGGCCAGGATGTTCGAGCGCCCGGAGAGATCGGAGACGAGGACGCGGGTGACGTTGCCGACCCGCTCGGGGCGGATGTGCTCGTAAGTCTCGGGATGGCGCTGGATGGCCGAGACGTGCACCCCTCCCTTGTGGGCGAAGGCCGAGTTGCCGACATAGGGCTGGTGCTTGTTGGGGACGAGGTTGGCCAACTCGTAGATGGTGCGCGAGATCTGGCGAAGCCGCACGAGTTGCTCGTCGGTGATGCAGTCGTGCCCCATCTTGAGCTTGAGCGCCGGGATGATCGAGCACAGATTGGCGTTGCCGCAGCGCTCGCCGAAGCCGTTGATCGTCCCCTGAACATGCACGATGCCGTGGGCCACCGCCGTCACTGAGTTGGCCACGGCGCACTCGCTGTCGTTGTGGGCGTGGATCCCGA
>JBJHBH010000047.1:0-27954 GCA_050485365.1 Desulfuromonadales bacterium
GTGTGACCCCATGCTGAACAGTATCACGAAAGGACAAAAAAAACCCCGGAAGCAGGAGGGAGCCTACCGGGGTAAAAAGGGAGGCCCGCGTCCGGGCGTCCCTGGCGAATTGTTACCTACACTATATAGTCAATGCGGCGACGATGTCAAGTCGCCGTTTTCGCGTCGGTTTTAATTGGAGAGAGGGTTTTTGCGCGCTCTTTTCTTGCCGTGGTGAGCGCCCTGCAGTATTCTGGCGCTCCTGTCTCTTCGAGAAAGCGTGTATCCCGTGATCGTCAAATCCGCCGTTTTCGTCAAAAGCGCCGTTCGTCCCCCCCATTTCCCCGGCGAGGGGTGGCCGGAGATCGCTTTCGCCGGGCGCAGCAATGTCGGCAAGAGCTCTCTGATCAACACCCTGGTGAACCGCAAGGGGCTAGTGCGCACCTCCTCCACCCCCGGACGCACCCAGCTCATCAACTTCTTCGCCATCAATGACGACACCCTTCTGGTCGATCTGCCCGGCTACGGTTTCGCCAAAGTTCCCCTTTCGGTAAAGAAGGAGTGGGGGCCGATGGTGCGCACCTATCTGGCGGGGCGCCCCGCCCTTAAGGGGGTCGTACTCCTTTTCGACATCCGGCGCATCCCCCGCGAGGAGGACCTTCAGCTTCTGGACTGGTTGCAGGAATACGAGATCCCCACCATCCCCGTCATCACCAAGGTCGACAAGATCGGCCGCAGCCATCGCCACCGCCACATCAAGGCGATCGCCGAGGCGACGGGCCTGTCCGCAGACGTTTTCACCCCTTTTTCTTCCGTGACCCGCGAGGGGCGCGACGAGATCTGGGAGCGCATCGAGGAAGCTTTGGAGCAGAATCCAGAAGCCGGGAGCCGGGAGCCGTAGGGCGGAACCAGAATTCAGGAGCCAGGAGCCAGAAGATGTTCTTCTTGGGATCTTGAATTAGATTTTTTCCTGGATTCCGGATTCCGGATGCTGGATACTGCCTCTCGAAAAAAACGTTCGGGTGCCCGTCGAAGCCTTCAGCCGAGACGGGAGAATAGGGAAGAGGGTGTGAATCCCTCGCTGCCCCGCAACTGTGAATGGCGACGAAAGCCGAGAGGACGCCACTGCCCCGAAAAGGGCGGGAAGGCACGGCCGTAGGACGACCCATGAGCCAGGAGACCTGCCCGGACCGAACGCGCACCACGACCTTTCGCGGGAGAGGTCCGGGTATCCGGCAGCAGCAGACCGAACCCCGGACTCTTCGTGAGTTTTCGGGGTTTTTTACGTTGGAGGCGGGACGATGGAGCCGGCGCTGATCCATGTCTATACCGGAGAGGGGAAGGGGAAGACGACCGCGGCCGTCGGGCTGGCGGTGCGAGCCCTGGGGCAGGGGTTGAGAGTTCTACTGGTGCGTTTTCTCAAGCCGGCCGAGCCCCCGAGCGGAGAGGTCGCCTTTTTGCAGGGGACGCCGGGGATCGAGCTTCTCACCTCGGGCATCGGCGTCGTCGGCGGGGGCTCCGAGCACGGCGAGGTCGCCCGCAGCGTGCGCGAAACCTTCGGGCAGGCGCGCCGCAGGGCGGGACGATTCGACCTGGTCGTCCTCGACGAGATCAACAACGCCGTCCATCGGGGTCACCTCCCGCTGGAGGATGTCCTGGCCTTTATCGACTCCCGGCCTGCCGGCGTCGAGCTGGTCCTGACGGGGCGAAACGCCCCTGCCGAGATTGTGGAGCGGGCGCATCTGGTGACCCGCATGGAGATGGTGCGGCACCCCTTCAAAAGCGGCGTCAGCGCACGGCGCGGAATCGAGTTCTAAACCATGAGCCGACTCGTCTTCGTCACCGGCGGAGCCCGCTCGGGCAAGAGCCGCTTCGCCCAGGCTCTCGCCGAGCGCTTTGAGGGGGAGCTCCTCTACGTGGCGACGGCAGGGATCGGCGACGCCGAGATGGCCGAGCGGGTGCGGCGCCACCGCGCCGACCGGGGAGAGCGCTGGCGGACGCTGGAGGAGCCGCTGGAGATCGCTCTTCGTCTGCCGCAGCAGGCCGCCGGAAAGGGGGGGGTCCTTCTCGACTGCGTTACCCTCTGGGTGAGCAATCTTCTGTTTCACCACGGCGAAGAGCCCGCGGCCGTCCTCTCGGCGGCCGACGAGCTGATCGCGGCGCTGCGGCAGGTGGAGGCGCCGGTCATCCTCGTCACCAACGAGGTGGGGGACGGGATCGTCCCGGAGAACCCCCTCGCCAGGCTCTTTCGCGATGTGGCGGGCGAGGTGAACCAGCGCCTGGCCGCCGCCTCGGAAGAGGCGTGGCTGGTGGTGGCAGGGCTGCCGGTGAAGTTGAAATGAAAGACTTTGGGTATCTATTCACCTGGCCTGGGGTCGCGGCTCACATGACAAGGGTGTCTGGCGCCATGGACGGCGCCAGTCAAGCGGCCATGGACGGCGAAAAGCGTCCCTTGGCATGGGAGGTGGGACCCCAGGCTGAACAGTTACGACTTTGGTAGATCCCGTATGCCTTTATGACTGAGCTTGGAGTGAACTGTATGCGAACCGCCCTGACCCTTGCCGAAACCATCTCTCTCATCCGCCCCGTCGACTCGGCCAGGCTCGCCGCCGTGCAGGCGCGCCTCGACCGGCAGACCAAGCCCCGCGGCTCCCTCGGCCGCCTGGAGGAGCTCGCCTGCCGCTTCGTCGCCATCACCGGCCGCGACGAGATCCGGCGCAAGAGCGTCTTCACCTTCGCCGGCGACCACGGCGTCACCTGCGAGGGGGTGAGCGCCTTCCCCCGGGAAGTGACCCCGCAGATGGTCCTGAACTTCCTCGACGGAGGGGCCGCCATCAACGCCCTGGCCCGCCACGCCGGGGCCGAGGTGGTGGTGGTCGACATGGGGGTCGATTATGAGTTCGCCGCCCATCCGGGGCTGCTCGACAAAAAGGTCGGGCGCGGCACGGCCAACCTTGCCCGCGGCCCCGCCATGAGCCGCGCCGAGGCGGTGCGCTGTCTTGAATCGGGGATCGCCATCGCCTTCGACTGCCTCGAGAAGGGTATCGATCTCGTCGGGACAGGGGACATGGGGATCGGCAACACCACCCCTTCGGCGGCCATCGCCGCCGTCTTCACCGGGCGCCCGGTGGAGGCGGTGACCTTCCGGGGGACGGGGATCGATGACGAGGCCCTCGCCCGAAAGATCCGGGTCGTCGAGGCGGGGCTCAGGGTCAACGCCCCCGATCCGGGCGATCCGGTCGATGTCCTGGCCAAGGTGGGCGGATTCGAGATCGGGGGAATCGCCGGGCTCGTCCTGGGGTGCGCGGCCGCAGGGATCCCCGTCGTCGTCGACGGATTCATCTCCACCGCCGGGGCGCTCGTCGCCTCCGAGCTTCACCCCCGTGTGCGCGAGTACATCTTCGCGGCGCACCGTTCGGTGGAGATCGGACACACCGGGATGCTCGAGCGCATCGGGCAGCCGCCGCTGCTCGACCTCGGCATGCGCCTGGGTGAGGGGACCGGCGCCGCCCTCGCCATGACGCTGGTCGAGGGGGCGCTGCGCTCCCTGCGCGAAGTGCGCACCTTCGACGAAGCGGGGGTTTCGGAGGGGAACGAGCGTTGATCCGCTGGTGGGAAGATTACCGCATCGCCGGCGGTTTTCTCACCATCTTCCCGGTGGCGAGGGGGCTGTCGGTCGACCCGCGGCGCCTGGCGCGCTCCATGGCCTTATTTCCCGCCGTCGGGGTGACGCTGGGGCTGGCACTCGTCGGCCTCGACTGGGCGCTCGCCCCGCTTCTTCCGCGCCAGGTCGCAGACGCTCTTCTCATCCTCTTTCTCATCGTCGCCACGGGGGGGCTGCACCTCGACGGCCTCGCAGACCTCACCGACGGTCTGGCCGGCGGCAGGGACCGGGAAGGTGCGCTTCGCATCATGAAGGACAGCCGTGTCGGGGCGATGGGGGCCGTCGCCCTTGTGACGGCCCTTGGGCTGAAGTATCTTTCCCTGTACAGCGTACCTCTTGAGCACAAGGCGGCGGCGCTGCTTGTCATGCCGGCCGCCGGGCGCTGGGTCCAGGTCGTCCTGGCCTCTTTTTGCCGCTACGTGCGCCCCGAAGGGGGGACCGGGGGCGCCTTCGTCGACCATGTGGGCAGAAGGGAAACCGTCGTGGCCACGGCGACGCTCGGTGCAGCGGCGTCGGTCTTCTTCGGCATCGCCGCGCTGTGGTTCCTGCTCCCCCTTGCCGCGGCCGCCTTCGGCTTCATCCACTACTTCAAAGCGCGTCTGGGCGGGGTCACCGGAGACGTTCTCGGCGCCGCCGCCGAGATGACGGAGATCTTCGCCCTCCTCGTCATTCTGGCGCTTTTTCCCGCCGCCTGAAGGAGCTGACATGACCAAACGCACCCGCCTCTTCCTGATCCGCCACGGGCAGGTCGAAGGGCATCAGGAAAAGCGCTACAACGGGCAGGGGGATGTCCCTCTCACCGAAACCGGCCGGCGCCAGTTCGAGCAGCTCGCCGAACGCCTGCGGGGGGAGAGGCTTGCGGCGGTCTACTCCAGCGACCTGTCGCGCTGCGTGCAGGGGGCGAGGACCATCGCCGGGCCACACGGCCTCGTCCCCGAAGCCAGAGCCGCGTTTCGGGAGATCTGCATGGGGGCGTGGGAAGGGATCACCTGGAATGAGCTGAAGGAGAGCTACCCGGACCAGTGGCAGGGCAGACTCGACGATGTCGTCCATTTCCGCGCGCCCGAAGGGGAGAACCTCCTCGATGTGGCCGCCCGGGTGCGCCCCGCCCTCGCCGAGCTCGTCGCCAGGCACCGCGGGGAGGAACTCGCCCTCGTCGGCCACGGCGGGATCAACCGCGTCATCCTCCTCGACGCCGTCGGCGCCCCCCTCGATCGCCTCTTCTCCTTCGAGCAGAGCTACGGGTGCCTGAACATCATCGACTACTTTGAGGACGGCATCAGCGTCGTGAAGCTGGTGAACGGATAACGAATACTGGCGATAGGCGATGGGCGATAGGCAAGAGGGGAAAGCCCAACCCATAGTCTATAGCCCATTGCCCATTGCCCATTGCCCATTGCCCATTGCCCATTGCCCATCGCCTGGACAATCATGCCTCCCTTAATCATCGCCGCGCCGTCATCGGGGTGCGGAAAGACGACCTTCACCCTCGGGCTGCTGGCGGCCCTTCGCCGCCGGAAAGTGGCCGTGGCCCCCTTCAAGGTCGGTCCCGACTACATCGACCCGGGGCTGCACGCGGCGGCCTGCGGGCGAGTGTCGCGCAATCTCGACGGCTGGATGTGCGGCGAGACCAAGGTGATGGAGGCGTTCGCACGAGGATGCCTCGGCGCCGAGGTGGCGGTGGTCGAAGGGGTGATGGGGCTCTACGACGGCGCCTCGGGGGGCTCGGACGCCGGGAGCACCGCCGAGATCGCCCGCCTGCTCGGCGGGTCGGTGATCCTGGTCGTCGACGCCCGCTCCCAGGCCCGCAGCGCCGCCGCCCTCGTTCTCGGGTTCACCCGTTTTGCGCCCGATATCGAATTCGCCGGGATCGTCTTCAACCGTGTCGGCTCCCTCCGGCATGAAGCGCTGCTGCGCGAAGCCGTGGCCTCCGTCCCCGGGCTCCCGCCGGTTCTGGGGTGTCTCCCCCGGGACGAAGAGATCGCCATGCCCGAGCGACACCTGGGGCTCGTCACCGCCGCCGATCTTCAGGAGCACGGGGCCCTCTTCGCCCGCCTGGCCGACCGGGTGGAGCGCCACGTCGACCTCGATGCGCTGCTGCGAAGGGGTCGCGTCTCCACGGCTCACGAAGAGACAGCGGGGGCGGCTCGGTCCGGCAATGTCAAAAGTAAAGACCTAACCCCGATCGCGGTGGCGCGGGACGAGGCGTTCTGCTTCTACTATCCGGAGAACCTCGAGCTGCTGGAGACGGCCGGGGCGCGGATCGTCTTTTTCTCTCCCCTGCGTGACGGCGATCTCCCCGAGGGGATCCGCGGGATCTATCTTGGGGGGGGATATCCGGAGCTGCACGCCGCGGCCCTCGCTGAAAATGCGACTCTTCGGAAGCAGATCCGTGAGGGCGCCGCCGCGGGGCTCCCCATCTACGCCGAGTGCGGGGGGCTGATGTACCTGGCCGAAGAGATCGACGGCCGCCCCATGTGCGGCGTTTTTCCCGCCAGGGCCGCGATGCTCCCCCGGCGCAGGGCCCTCGGCTACCGGGAGGTGACCTTCGCCGTCGACACCCCCCTGGGTCCGGCGGGGGCGACGATGCGCGGTCACGAGTTCCACTACTCGCAGATGGCGGTCCCCGCCGCCGTCCCCCGCGTCTATCGGCTCAGCCGTCCAGACGGGGAGGATCTCGGTCTCGAAGGGTATCGGCTCGGAAATGTCCTGGGCTCCTACGTCCACCTGCACTTCGGCAGCCGCCCCGAGGCGGCGCGGGACTGGGTCGAGTTCTGCTCCGGGTCTTGAAAGAAAGAAAATCTTGAATCTGCGGATGAGAATCGCTTTGGTTTTGCCTCTGCGGCAACTCCAAAGCAAAGCCGAACCTCGGAAAGGAGTCACATGAAAACCGCCATTCTTCTCATCGGCCACGGCTCTCGCGTGGCCGAGGCCAACAACGCTCTGCACGCCGTCGCCGATATGGTGCGGGGGCGCGACGGCAACGACATCGTCGAGGTCTGTTTCCGCGAGCAGCACGCCCCCAATATCCAGAAGGGGATCGACCGCTGCGTCGAGCTCGGGGCGAAGCGCGTCCTGCTCTATCCCTACTTTCTCTTCGCCGGCGCCCACGTGCTGGAGGACCTCCCCGCCGAGATGGAGGAGGCCGCCCAGCGCCATCCGGGGCTTGCAATGGCGATGGGAGAGCCGCTGGGCGCCCATCCCAAGCTCGGCGAGATCGTGCGCGAGCGCATCGGCGAGGCGATGCGCGGCGCCGGATGGGACGCGCAGGCCGAGTGCGCCTGCTGCGAAGGGAGGTAGCCATCAGACCGTCAGAGATCGAGGCGAAGAGCTTCTCCATCATCGACGAGGAGGTCGGCGCCCACGGCTTTTCGGAGCTCCAGTGGCCGGTGGTGCGCCGCATCATCCATACGACGGGCGATTTCGACTTCGCACGCACCACACATCTCTCCCCCGGAGCCGTCGAGGCCGGCATCGCCGCCCTGCGCCGGGGTGAGGGGATCTACTGCGATACGCAGATGGTGCGCTCCGGGGTGAGCAAGCCGCGCCTCGCCCCCTTCGGCTGCGAGCTGCACGTTCACGTGGCCGATTCGGATGTCGCGCAGCAGGCGGCGGCGCAGGGGACGACCCGCTCGGTCGTGGCCCTTCGAAAAGGGGCTGCGGCGCGGTGCGGCATCTACCTGATCGGCAACGCTCCGACGGCCCTTTTCGAGCTGCTGCGCCTGGCCGACGCCGGAGAGGTTCGCCCCTCTCTCGTGGTGGGGGTCCCGGTGGGGTTCGTCGGCGCCGTCGAATCGAAGGAGGCCCTCTTCGCCTCCAGCCTGCCGTACATCGTGTGTCGCGGCCGTAAAGGAGGTTCTGCCATCGCGGCGGCCGTCCTGAACGCCCTGATGATCCTTGCCGGGGAGAATGAAGGATGAAATTTGAATTTGGAAGGACCTTGCCCCCCTTTGGCAAAGGGGGAAGAACAGCTCTCGTGGCGGCAGTGCTCTGCGGTGTGCTTTTTCAGCCCTCCGCGGCCTTCGCCATGCACCTCTCCGAAGGGATCCTCCCCGCCGGCTGGGCCGTTCTGTGGTTCGCCGCGGCGCTCCCCTTCGTCGCCTGGGGGGTGGTGCTGATCAACCGGAAAAAAAGGCTCGACCCGGCCTACATCCCCCTGCTGGGGATCTTCGGGGCGGCCGTCTTCGTCTTCAGCGTCTTTCCGATCCCCGTCCCGGTGGCCGGCAGCACCGCCCATCCGGCGGGGACGGGGATCAGCGCCATCTTCCTCGGCCCCTTCGCCAGCGTCGTCGTCGCCTTCGTCTCGCTGCTGCTGCAGGCCCTCTTTCTCGCCCACGGCGGGCTCACGACTCTCGGCGCCAACACCTTCTCCATGGGGGTGATGGGCTCGTTCAGCGCTTTCGGCGCCTACCTTTTGTGCCGAAGGGGGGGGCTCTCCCTCTTCTGGTGCGGCTTTGCCGCCGGAGTGAGCGCCGATCTGGTCACCTACTTCGGCACCTCCTTCGCCCTCGCCTCGGCGCTGCACGGCACCCAGCCCTTCCTGACGGTGCTGGGGCAGATCTATCTCGCCTTCATGCCGACGCAGATCCCCCTGGCGCTCCTGGAGGGGGGGGTGACCGGCGCTCTGGTGGTCTACGTGCAGAAGCATCGGCCCGACATCTTCGGGCGGCTCGGCCTCTTTCAGGGGGTGCGAGCATGAGACGGATCGCACTGATACTGCTCTTTGCGCTGCTGTTCTGCGCGGCTCCGGCCGCCGCACAAGAGGAGCCCCCCAAGTGGTCCGGCGTCGATGAGACGGTGGTGGAGCGCTTCGCCCGCGATCTCGGCCGCGAGCCGATGGATCCTCTCTTCGACACCGATCAGGGCGATCTTCTCCTGTTCGCCTTCGCCCTGGCGGGCGCCGTCGGCGGCTTCGTGATGGGGTATTGCTGGCACAAGCTCTTCGTCGCGAAGAAGGACCTGGAGCCGCCGAAGAAGTAATGGGAAGCGCTCACGCCTTCATCGATGCGCAAGGGGAGAGCCGCCGCTTTCTGGTCGCCCTCGACGGCAGGGTCAAGCTCTTTTTGCTGGCAGCCGCCCTGGTGCTCAACCTGACGGCGGGGAGCATTCGCGTCTCGCTCCTTCTGGCCTTTTTCGCCCTGGGCTTCGTTCGGTGGGCCGGGGTCCCGGCGACCGAGTTTTTCAGGCGCATGGCGATCCCGGCCATCCTTTCGCTCGTCGCCTTTGCGACCCAGCTCTTCTGGTTCAGGGAGGGCGAGGCGCTCGTCACCTTCCCCCTTCTTCTCTGGGAGGCGACCGTCTACAGCGGCGGCCTGGAGCGGGGGGCGCAGATCGCCTCGCGCATCCTCGGGGGGATGGCGCTCCTTCTCTTCTTCGCCCTGTCGACCCCCCTGCCCGAGCTACTGCGGGCCGCGCGCTGGTTTCGCTGTCCGCCGGTGCTGGTCGAGCTGGCGCTGATCATGTACCGTTACATCTTTCTTCTTCTCGAAGAGGGGGCGCGAATCCGCACGGCGCAGAAGGCGCGCCTCGGCTTCGTCGGCTTCCGAAGCGCCCTGCGCTCCTGCGGCATCTTCGGGGGGATGCTGATCCTGCGCTCCTACGACCGCGCCGAACGATCCTTCGCCGCCATGCGCTGCCGCGGCTACCGCGGAGCGCTCACGGGGATCACGCCGGGAGAGCTGCAGACGAAGGATTGGTGGGCGCTTGGGGTGGGAATGGGTCTGTTGGTGATATTGTTTTTGATGCGTTGAGAAGAATGTTTGAGGCGGGTTTTACTGCGAATTGAAGAAAAGATGCTCAGGCTCGAGAACCTTCACTACACCTACGAGGACGGGACGCCGGCGCTCAACGGCATCGATCTGGAGATCGGGCGGGGGGAGTTTCTGGCGATTCTCGGCTCCAACGGAAGCGGCAAGACGACCCTCATCAAGCATCTCAACGGCCTGCTGCGCCCCTCATTGGGGCGGGTCCTGCTCGACGGCAAGCCGGTGGAGAGCGTCGAGGACCGCGACGTCTTCAGCCGCATCGGCATCGTCTTTCAGGACCCCAACGACCAGCTCTTCGCCTCCACCGTCGAGGAGGACGTCGCCTTCGGGCCGATCAACATGGGGCTTGCCCCCGGCGAGGTGAAGGAGCGGGTGCACAGGGCGCTGCACCAGGTCGAGATGGAGGAGCTCGGCCGCAAGGCGATTCACGCCCTCTCCCACGGCCAGAAGAAGCGGGTCTGCGTGGCGGGGGTGCTGGCGATGCGCCCCCAGGTGATCGTTCTCGACGAGCCGACCGCGGGCCTCGACCCGATGGGGGTGCACTCCCTCATGCACCTGCTGCAGGATCTGAACAAGAAGGAGGGGATCACCATGGTCATGGCGACCCACGTCGTCGATCTCGTTCCCCTGTTCATGAACAGGATCGCCATCCTCAAGCGAGGCAAGGTGATGCGTTTCGGCACTCCCGAAGAGGTCTTCGGCGACCCGGAGGCGATCGAGCGGGCGCAGCTCAATCTTCCGCTGGTGGCGGAGCTGATGCACGTCCTCAAGACGCGCGACCACGTCAAGCTCCACCACATCCCGCTCACCGTCGGCGAAGCGCGCAGGGAGATCCTGCGGCTGCTGTCGGTGCACGATGTTCTGTCGAGGGTGTAGGGGCGTGATTCAACACGCCCTCGGTCCGTCCAGGCACTGCAGGTGAGGGACAGGGCGCAATGAATTGCGCCTCTGCGGGGCAAATCCAACAACGTATGGAACCGGATGAAGAGAGAGCTTCGCCACGGATTCACCACCGGCGCCTGCGCGGCCGCCGCCGCGCTGGGGGCGGCCAGGATGCTCAAGGAGCAGAGCTTTGTGGCGTCGGTGGAGCTCTTTTTGCCGGCGGGCTTTTCCGCCGTCTTCGCGCTGCACGGGCAGAGCTTCAGCGAGACGTCCGCGTCCTGCTTCGTCGTCAAGGACGCGGGGGACGACCCGGATGTGACGAACGGATGCGAGATTTGGGCAGAAGTGCGGCTAACCACACCCAGCCCCCCCTTATGTAAGGGGGGGGACCCGAAGGGCGGGGAGGTTACGATCACCGGCGGCGCCGGTATCGGCCGCGTCACCAAGCCGGGGCTCGCCGTTCCCGTGGGCGAGTGGGCCATCAACCCGGTGCCGAGGCGGATGATCGCGGAGGCGGTGCGGGGGGTCTTTTCGGCACCCCTTGCCCCTCGGGTGACCATCAGCATCCCGGACGGAGAGGAGCGGGCCCGGCGCACCCTCAACGAGCGCCTCGGGATCGTCGGGGGGCTCTCCATCCTCGGTACCACGGGGGTGGTGAAACCGATCTCCCACAAGGCGTGGACCGACACCCTGGAGGTCGCTCTCGACGTCGCCCTTGCCGCTGGCTCCGCCGCCGTCGTCCTCTCCACCGGGCGCACCAGCGAGATGGCGGCGCAAGAGTTTCTAGGCCAAAGGCCAAGGGGCAAAGGGGACGATCGGAGCGTTAATCCCTCATCTTTCAACCTTCATCCCGAGTCTTTTGTGATGATGGGCGACCACGTCGCCTACGCGCTGGAGGCGTGTCATCGGCGCGGAGTCGCGCACCTCGTCGTCGCCGCCCAGTTCGCCAAGCTGGTGAAGATCGCCGCCGCCTACCCCTGCACCCATGCGGGCGAATCGCATCTCGATCTCGGCACTTTGGCGGCGTGGGCGAGGGAATCGGGCCTTGACGAAGATTTCGCGAAAAAGATAGAGTGTGCCAACACGGCCCGGCAGCTTTACGAGAGCGCACAAGGGGCGCGGCTGGCGGCGGTGGTGGCGCCCCGGGCGCTGGCGCAGATCGAGCGATGGGCGCCGGGGGCCTCGGCCGCCATCCTGCTGGTCGACTACCGCGGACGCCCGGCCGGGTGGTTCGAGCAGCGACAACTCGGGCACGTCCCGGATGAGGCATAAAAAAATGCTCTTTGCCAAAGGGGAGTCGGCATGAAAAGAATCTACGTCATCGGCGTCGGCATCGAGGGGCAGGAGGGGTTCAGCTCCCGGGTGATCGATCTCATCGGGCGGGCCGAGATCCTCCTCGGCGCAGAGCGCCAGCTCGAGCTCTTCCCCGACTTCAAGGGGCAGAGGGTCAAAATCGGGAGCAACCTGGCCGAGATCGTCGAAATCCTGGAGAAGACCGAGCGCCGCGCCGTCGTCCTCGCCTCGGGCGATCCCCTCTTTTTCGGCATCGGCCGCTACCTGCTGCGCAACCTGCCGGAGGAGGAGCTCGCCTTCGTCCCCAACGTCACCTCCGTGCAGTACGCCTTCGCCAAGATCAAAGAACCGTGGGACGACGCCGTCTTCATCTCGGCCCACGGCCGCGGGCTGAAAAAAGCGGTCGACCGCATCGTCGCCAACGACAAGGCCGCCGTCCTCACCGATGACGTGAACACCCCCGCCGCCATCGCCGCCGAGCTGATGCGCCGCGGCCGCGACGGCTACACGGCGTGGCTGTGCGAGAATCTCGGCACGGCCGAAGAGCGCATCGTGCGCACCGACGTGAAGAACCTCCCGAGCATCGACGCGGCGCCCCTCAACGTCCTCATCCTCATCAAGGAATACGAGGCCGCCGGCGAGTACGTGCCGATCCTCGGCATCCCCGACGACGAGTTCGCCACGGTCAAGAAGCTCATCACCAAGGAGGAGGTCCGGGTCATCACCCTGGCCAAGCTCAAGCTGCGCCACGACATGATCCTGTGGGACATCGGCGCGGGCTCCGGGTCGGTCGCCATCGAGGCCGATCACCTGCTGCCCAACGGGCGGGTCTTCGCGGTGGAGCGCAACGCCCAGTGCCACGAGTTCATTCGCGAGAACCTCAACCGCTTCAACTCCCGCAACGTCTCGCTGGTGGAGGGGGACGCGCCCGAGTGCCTCGAGACGCTCCCCGACCCCGACCGGGTCTTCATCGGCGGCTCCGGCGGAAACCTGTGGGAGATCCTGGAGGTCGTCGACGCCCGCCTCCCGGCCGAGGGGCGCGTCGTCGTCAACGCCGTCACCCTCGACACCCTCAACGCCGCCACCGAATTTTTCGAGAACGCCGGTTATCACCTCGAGGTCACCGTCGTGAACATCGCCCGCACCCGCCCTCTGACCGACTACAAGATGTTCGAAGCCTTCAATCCGGTCTACGTGATGGTGGGGGTTAAGGAATAATTTTGAATTTTGAATGTTGAATTCTGAATTGGATTCAAATTCAAAATCCCTGAATCAACTGGATTCCAGATGTCTGCTTCTCTCTACGCCATCGGCGTCGGCCCTGGAGATCCGGAGCTTCTCACCCTCAAGGGGGCTCGCCTGCTGCGCGAGGCCGACGTGGTGGTGGCGCCGGTCGCCGATCCCGGCGGATCGTCCGTCGCTCACGGCATCATCCGCGATCTGCTCGATCCGCATCGCCAGCAGGTGGTGACGCAGGTCTTTCCCATGCGGCGCGAATCGGCCGATCTGGAAGAGATCTGGGCGCAGTCGGCGATGCAGGTCGCCGATTTCGTCCGCGAGGGCCACACCGTCGCCTTCGTCACCCTCGGCGATCCGAGCCTCTACAGCACCTTCCAGTATCTCTACCGCCACCTGAAGCGGTTTTGCCCCGACGTGCCGGTGGAGATCGTCCCGGGGGTCTCCTCCATCAACGCCGCCGCCGCCCTCGCCGATCTCCCCCTGGGGCTCGGAGACGAGCGCCTCGCCGTCCTCTCGGCCACCTCCCCGCCCGATGTTCTTCATCGCGCCCTTGAGGATTTCGACACGGTGGTGCTGATGAAAGTCCATCGCGTTTTTGTCGCTTTGCGCGATCTGCTCGCCGCGGCGCAGTTGAAGGAGAAATCGGTCTTCCTCAAACGGGTGGGACTCGCGGGGCAGGCGGTATTCAAGGACCTCGACGACGTCGGCGAGGACGATCTCGACTACTTTTCTCTGATTATCGTTCGGAAGGCATAACCCCTCCCAGCCTCCCCTTTAGCAAAGGGGAGGAGAAGGGCTCCCCCTCTTGGGACAAGAGGGGGTTGGGGGGAGTTACGATATCTGCACCCAAAGGAGCAGCATGTGTCTGACGTCCTCTTCGTCGGCGCCGGACCCGGCGACCCCGAGCTGATCACCGTCAAGGGGCTCAAAGCCCTGCAGCAGGCCGACGTCGTCGTCTACGCCGGCTCTCTGGTGAACCCGGCGCTCCTCTCCCACCTGAAGCCCGGAGCCGAGGCCCGCGACAGCGCTTCGCTGACGCTGGAGGAGGTCGTCGCCATCGTCGCCGCCGCGGTCTCGGCCGGAAAAAAGGTGGTTCGCCTGCACACCGGCGACCCCTCTCTCTACGGCGCCATCCAGGAGCAGATGGAGGCCCTCGACGCCCTCGGGATTTCCTGTTCCGTCATTCCCGGGGTCACCGCCGCCTTCGCCGCCGCCGCGTCCCTGAAGCAGGAGCTGACCCTCCCCGGCGTCTCGCAGACGCTGATCCTCACCCGCATCGAAGGGCGCACCCCCGTTCCTGAGACCGAGAGGCTCGATCGCATCGCCGCCCTCGGCGGGACGGTGTGCCTCTATCTCTCCGTTTCCATGATGGAGGAGGTCGTGCAGCGGCTCCTGTCGGGCGGCGTCTTTACGGAAGTGAGCCCGGTCGCCGTCGTCAGTCGCGCCTCCTGGCCAGACGAGCGCACAATCGAGGGGACTCTGGGCGACATCGCCGAGAAGGTGCGCTGCGCGGGGATCGGCCGCCAGGCGATGATCGTCGTCGGCGAGGTCCTCTCGGCTCGAAGCCGCGGCGTCCCGGAGCGCTCCAAGCTCTACGATCCGGAGTTCGGGCACGGATATCGAAAGGCTTAAAAAACGGTTTCTATTCACCTTGCGAGGGGTCACGGCTCCCATGACAAGGGTGTCTGGCGCCATGGACGGCGCCAGTCAAGCGGCCATGGAAGGCGAAAAGCGTCCCTTGACATGGGAGTTGTGACCCCATGCTGAACAGTAACAAAAAACTTTCAAAACCGAACGCGGATAAAATCTGATGCGCGCGGATAAAGATCCGATTTTGAAATAAGATCTTCATCAGAGCTTTTTCCGCGAAGATCCGCGTTCCATTTGCTTTGGTGTGTTCGGCCCGGTGAATAACGATCAGGAACATATAGCTTTTATCGCCCTCACTCTCGGCGGCGCCGCGCTGGCCCGGCGCCTTGCACGAGAGCTTCCCGGTGCCGAGGTGCATCTCCCCGCGGGGATTGTCGAGGGCGGCGACAATAGTGTCGTCTTCACCGAGCCCCTTCGCGAGGCGCTGCCGCGCCTCTTTGCGAGCCGCCGCGCGCTGGTGTGCATCATGGCGGCGGGGATCGTGGTGCGCCTCCTCGCTCCGCATCTGAAGGGGAAGGGGTGCGATCCGGCGGTGGTCGTCATGGACGAAGCCGGGGAATTCGCCGTCAGCCTCCTCTCCGGGCATCTCGGCGGCGCCAACGAACTGGCGAGAGAGATCGCGCGGGTGATCGGCGCGACGGCGGTGATCACCACTGCAACGGACGTCAACGGTCTGCCGGCCTGGGACGAAGCGGCGCGCATCGAGGGGCTCGCCGTCGAGCCGATCGGGCACCTGCGTACCCTTAACGCCATGCTGCTGAGGGGGGAAAAAATCGGGCTGGTCGATCCCGCCGGTCGCATTCGCCACCATTTTTCGGATCTTCCCGCCGTAACGATCCATCCCGAGCTCGATGGGGCTCTGCGCTCGGAGGCGGCCGGTGTCGTTCTCGTCACGCACCGCCTTGTCCCCGAGGTGGAAGGGCGCCGCAATCTCCTCCTGCTGCGACCCCGCGATCTCGTGGCGGGGATCGGCTGCAACAGGGGGACGCAGTCCGAGCAGATCGAGGCGGCCGTGCGTGAGGTCCTGGCGGAAGCAGACCTCGCCTTTTCGAGCGTCGCCGCCGTGGCCACCGTCGCTGACAAAAGGGATGAAGAGGGGCTGACCGAATTCGCCCGGCGATGGCGTCTCCCCATCGACTACCACGAAGCCGCGGCCCTCAACGCCGTCGCCGCACCGAGCGCCCCATCGCCCCACGCGCTGACCGCCGTCGGCGCCAAAGGAGTCTGCGAACCCGCCGCCATCCTCTCGGCGCGCGCAGGGGCGCTGCTGGTGAAAAAACAGAAACGAGGCAACGTCACCGTGGCGGTGGCGCACAGGGCGCAAGCCTCGAAAGTACAAAAAGTTTAAGGGTTATAAGGTTTTCACCAAAAAACCGGCTGCAGCGACGCTCCGGACTCCACCGCCGTGATCCACGGTTGGTGAATGCCCGCGTCAGGGGGGCCGCAACGAAGCGCCGCCGAAGTCCCCTGCACAAGCGTTCATAAGAGTCACAAATGCAGGCGACAGAAATGCCCACCGCAGGTGATACGCCTTTTTCTTTGCTTACTTTCTTTTGGGCGAGCAAAAGAAAGTAAGGCGGGGTGCGGGGCGCAGCGCCCGCGGTCTTGATCCTGGGACGCGGCATCGAGGAAAAAACTCAAGGTCCGGGGGTTTCGCCCCCCGACGGCGACTTACTTTTTACTTGCCCAAAAAGTAAGCAAAAAGGGCATTTCTCCTGCAGAGGGCATTACTGTCGCGCGGTGTTCTGCGAATGCGAGACGGTTGAGCCGTACGATCGGTTGCACTTCGTGGCGCCTCCCCTGGCGCCGACAGTCAGCAGCCCCGAGCAGGGATGTATTTTTGAGCGCCTCTGCATTCGGGTTGTTGGTGAAAACCTCAAATTCTAAAGCCCTGAAACCCTGAAATCGTCTATTGCATTGATATCGGTATCTTTATGCCCAAGCTCTACGTCGTCGGCATCGGCCCCGGCGGCTACTCTCACATCACCCCCGCGGCGCGTGAAGCGATCGCGGCCGCGCAGGTCGTCGTCGGCTATCGCACCTATCTCGACTTCATCCCCGAACTGCTGCGGGAAAAGGAGCTCGTCTCCACGGGGATGACCCGTGAGGTGGAGCGCTGCCGTCAGGCGCTCGAGCTCGCCGCCGGCGGGCGCACCGTCGCTCTCGTCTCATCGGGGGACGCCGGGGTCTACGGGATGGCGGGACTTGTTCTGGAGTTGATGAACGACGGCGAGGGGGGATCGGTGGAGGTCGAGGTCGTCCCCGGGATCTCGGCGGTGCAGGCCGCCGCGGCCCGCCTCGGGGCGCCCCTCATGCACGACTTCGCCGTCGTCAGCCTCTCTGATCTGCTCACCCCCTGGCAGACGATCCGCCGCCGCCTGGAGGCCGCTGCGGCGGCCGACTTCGTCGTCGCCCTCTACAACCCCAGGAGCAAGGGGCGCACGACCCAGCTCGGCCAGGCGCGCGAGATTCTTCTGCGCCACCGCTCACCGGACACCCCCGTGGGGATCGTGCGCAACGCCTGCCGCGACGGCGAAGAGGTGAGCGTCGCCACCCTCGGCGCCCTTGCGGAGGAGAAGGTCGACATGATGACCATCGTCCTCGTCGGGAACGCTTCCACGTACCTCGACGGCGCCGGCAGGATGGTGACGCCGCGCGGCTACGCCGCGAGGCGCGAGGCGCGAGGCACGAGGCACGAGGAAGACCCGAATCCTGAAACCCGGAACAGGAAACCCTCGCCCGCCAGGGCGCTGTTTGTAGGCGGCACCGGCTCCGACGTCGGCAAGAGCGTCATCGCGGCGGGGATCTGCCGGGTGCTCAGGCGGCGCGGCTTCTCGGTGGCGCCCTTCAAGGCGCAAAACATGGCCCTCAACTCTGCGGTGACGCCGCAAGGGGGGGAGATCGGCCGGGCGCAGGCGCTGCAGGCGGCGGCGTGCGGGGTCGAACCGCACACCGACATGAACCCGATCCTTCTGAAGCCCAACTCCGAGACCGGCTCCCAGGTCATCGTGCAGGGGCGCCCCGTGGCGAACATGGACGTGCGTGCCTATCACGCCTTCAAGCAGGAGGCCTTCGCCCGGGTCGGAGAGTCCTTCAGCCGCCTCTCGGCGGCCTTCGACGTCGTCGTCATGGAGGGGGCCGGGAGCATCGCCGAGGTGAATCTGCGCGAGCACGACATCGCCAACCTTCGCGCCGCAGAGATGGCCGACGCGCCGGTGCTTCTCGTCGCCGACATCGACCGCGGAGGGGTCTTCGCCTCGGTCGTCGGCACGGTGGAGCTGCTGGAGCCGAAGGAGCGCCGCCGCCTGGCGGGGGTCGTGATCAACAAGTTCCGCGGCGACCCCTCTTTGCTGGCGCCGGGGATCGCTCTCATCGAGGAGCGCACCGGCGTGCCGGTTCTGGGGGTCGTCCCCTGGATCTCTCTGCATCTGCCCGAAGAGGACTCGCTGGCCCTGTCCCGCAAACAAAAGGCGCCCCGAGGGGGAGAGGAGGCGCTGCGCATCGCGGTGGTGCGCCTGCCGCACCTCTCCAACTACACCGACTTCGACCCGCTGGAGCGCGAGGCGAAGGTCGAGCTCCTCTACCTCGAGGACCCCGCAGCGATCGAAGATCTCGATCTGCTGATCCTTCCGGGGACGAAGAACACCCTGGACGATCTCGCCTGGCTGCGACGCATCGGGTTTGCCGAGGCGATCCGCGCCTTTCATGCCAGGGGGGGGAGGGTGGCAGGGATCTGCGGCGGCTTCCAGATCCTGGGCCGCATCGTGCGCGACCCCGGCGCCGTCGAGTCGACCCGGGGGGAGGAGGCGGGTCTCGCCCTGCTCGACATCGAGACGACTCTTCGCCCCGAAAAGCAGACCCATCAGGCCGCCGGAACCTTCCTGGGCGCCGCGGCCTCGGCCGGTTTCGCCCCCGAGGCGCAGCTCGGCGGCTACGAGATCCACATGGGCGAGACGCGCCTCGGCTCCGAGGCCCGGCCGCTGCTGCGCCTCGCCCGGCGGGGCGGATCGTCCTGCGACGACGGCGCCGTGGACGCCGACGGCCGCGTCTGGGGGACGTACCTGCACGGCTTTTTCGACACCGACGGCGTGCGCCGCGATCTGCTGGCTGGGCTGCGCCGCCGCCGAGGCCTCCACCTCCCCGACGCCGCCCCCTCGGAGCTCGGCGGCCTCGACGCCGAGCTCGACCGGCTCGCCGACCACCTCGAAGCCCATCTCGATCTGAACACCCTGATGCACACCCTCGGTCTGTGCGCCCGAAAGGTCTCGTGATGGAATGGATCATCGTCACCGCCTTCGTTCTCGATCTCATCCTCGGCGATCCGCGCTGGTTCCCGCATCCGGTCGTCCTCATGGGCGATCTCATCCGGCGCCTGGAGATCCTGCTCGTCGCCCTGTTCGACTCGCGGCGCATCGCGGGCATCCTGTTGTGCGCCACCACCCTCGGGGTCGTCACCCTGCTGGCCTGGCTCATCATCGCCGTGGCCGACCTCATCCACCCCTACATCGGCGAGGCGGTGGCCATCGTCGTCGCCTACACCACGCTGGCCCTTCGCTCGCTGCATCGTGAGAGCCGCGAGGTGGTGCGCTATCTCGAGGAGGGGAATATCGACGAGGCGCGCCGCTCCCTCTCGCTCATCGTCGGGCGGCAGACCTCCGAGCTCGACGAGGAGGGGATCCTCAAGGCGTGCATCGAGACGATGTCGGAGAACACCTCCGACGCCGTCGTCGCCCCTCTGTTCTATCTCTTCATCGGCGGGCCGGTGCTGGCCGTTTTCTACAAGGCGGTGAGCACCCTCGATTCGATGGTCGGCTACAAGACCGATCGCTATCGCGAGCTTGGCTGGGCGTCGGCCCGTCTCGACGACGTGCTCAACATCATCCCCGCGCGCATCACCGCCCTTCTCATGGTGGTCGCCTCTCTCCCTCTGCGGCTCCATCCCCTGCGGGCGCTGTGGATGGTGGTGCGCGACGCCCACAAGACCTCCAGCCCCAACTCGGGGTGGCCCGAGGCGGCCACCGCCGGCGCCCTCGGCGTGCAACTCGGCGGGCCGGCCACCTACTTCGGGCAGAAGGTCGCCAAGCCGACCCTGGGCGACGCGAAGCGCCCGGTGACCATCGCCACCTACAAGGCGATGGTGCGCCTGATGTATCTCACCTCCTTCCTCGCCCTGGGGCTCGGGGTATGGATTACGCTGGCGGTGCGGTGAGCGTGAAACCGAAGGATCACGGCGGCGACGTCTGGAGCGCGGCGCGGGAGCTGAAGCGCCCGGTGGAGGAGATCCTCGACTTCTCCGCCAGCATCAACCCGCTGGGGATCCCCGACGAGGTGTTGCGGGCCGCCCGCGACGCTCTCCCTCTGTCGATCCACTATCCCGAGCCCGATGCCGCCACCCTGCGCCGGGAGATCGCAGACTTTCACTCCATTGCGCCGAAAAATCTCCTCCCCGGCCACGGCTCGACGGAGCTGATCCACCTCTTCGCCCGGACGCTGCGCCCGCGGCGCGCGCTGCTGGTCACGCCGGCCTTCAGCGAATACCGCAAGGCGCTGGAGCGCGCGGGGACCGTCATCGAGGCCTTCTCGCTCGATCCGGCGGACGGCTTCGATCTCGACCCCGACGCCGTGCTGCGCCGACTTTCCCCCGAAACCGATCTCGTCCTGCTGGCCAACCCCGGCAACCCCACCGGCGCGGCCGTCGACCCCAAGGCCTTGACGGCGCTGGCGGGGGCGCTGCCGCAGGGGACGCTCCTCGCCGTCGATGAGGCCTTCGTCGATTTCTGCCCCGAGCGCTCCGTCATCGGCAGCGTGCGCGACGACGCCGATCTCTTCGTCTTTCGCTCGATGACCAAGTTCTACGCCATCCCCGGCCTGCGCGCCGGCTACCTTGCCGGACCGGCCGGCGCCATCGCGCGCCTCGAAGCCGCTTCCTCCCCATGGGCCTTCAGCGCCCCCTCCCTCGCCGCCGCCCGGGCCTGTCTGAAGCAGGCCGACTATCGCCGCCGCACCCTCGAGGCGATCCCCGCCCTGCGCGCGCAACTGGCCGACGCCCTGAGCTCTTTGGGGTTCACCGTCTTCGCCTCGGAGGCCAACTTCCTGCTGCTGCGCCTCGACGGCGGCCCCGCCGCGCCGCAGCTCTGCGCCGCGCTGCGCGCCGAGGGGATCCTGGTGCGCGACTGCAGCAACTTCCCCCCCCTGGACGGTCGCTACCTTCGGGTGGCGGTGCGCTCCGGCGCCGACAACGAGCGCCTGCTGCGCGAACTGAAAAGGCTTCTTCGCTGATCTCCCCCCGGCGGCACCCTCGCTCATTCCAGCGCTCTCTCCCCCGTCCAAGCGCGGTCCGGTTCGCATTGACACCCCGTTCAAATGCGCTCTACTTGAAGATATAGGAGGGATGTTCCCCCGCTCACGGCGGGAAAGGACTATTCCGATGACCAAAGAGAAGGGTCTCAATCGGGACGCCCTGGCGAAGGTCGCTTTTCTGGCCGTGTGGTTTCTGGCCGGAGCCGCGGTGCTGTGCGTTCTGAGCACCCTTCAGATGCTCTACCTCGGTGTCCCCTTCTCGCCTCGGGCCTATTTCTTCCCCTTTGTTCTGGGGGGGCTGAGCGGTCTGGTCGTCGCCGCGTGGGAGCTGCGCCTCGGGCGCTACAGCCGGGATCTCGCACATAACGAGCGGCGCTTCCGGACGCTGTACCAGAAGACGCCGGTCATGCTCCACTCCATCGATCCGCAGGGGCGCATCATCAACGTCAGCGACTTCTGGCTCGAGACGATGGGATACCGACGCGAGGAGGTCCTCGGTCGTCCGCTGACCGGGTTCTTCAGCGACAAGTCGCGCCGCTTCGCCGAGGAGACGGTCTTCCCCGAATTCTTCCGCGCCGGCTTCGTCAAGGACATCCCCTACCAGATGGTGAAGAAGACGGGGGAGATCATCCACGTCCTCCTCTCGGCGGTGGCCGAGTACGACGCGAAGGGGGAGGTGGTGCGCAGCCTCGCCGTCGTCATCGACGTCACCGAGCGCAAGCAGGCCGAGCGCGAGATCCAGAAGCTCGCCTACTACGACACCCTGACGGGGCTCCCCAACCGCACCCTCTTTCACGACCGTCTCGGGCAGGCCCTCGCCCAGGCCCGCCGCGACGAGCGCAAGGTCGGGGTCCTCTTCCTCGATCTCGACCGCTTCAAGACGATCAACGACACCCTCGGGCACGCCGCCGGCGACATCCTGCTCAAATACATCGCGCGGCGCCTTCTGGGGTGCGTGCGCCAGAGCGACACCGTGGCCCGCCTCGGCGGCGACGAGTTCGTCGTCATCCTCCCCGGCGTCCACACCGAGCGCGACCTGACCGAGTTCTCGAAAAAGATCCTCGAGACGATCTCCAAGCCGGTGCGGTTGGGGGAGAAGAAGTTCTTCACCACCGCCAGCATCGGCATCTCCGTCTACCCCGACGACGCCAAGGCGGTCGAAACCCTCATCCGCAATGCCGACATCGCCATGTACGCCGCCAAGGATCTGGGCAAGAACACCTTCTCCTTCTTCTCCGCCGACATGAACGAGAAGGTGGTCGAGAAGATGGGGCTCGAGACGCGGCTGCGCGAGGCGCTCAAACGCGACGAGTTTTTCCTCGCCTACCAGCCGCAGATGAACCTGGCGACCGGCGCCATCTCGGGGATGGAGGTGCTGCTGCGCTGGCGCCACCCCGAGGCGGGGACCGTCTCTCCGGCCACCTTCATCCGCGTCGCCGAGGAGACCGGCCTCATCATCCCCATCGGCGAGTGGGTGCTGCGCACCGCCTGCAGCCAGGCCGTGAACTGGCACACCGCGGGGCTCCCCCGGCTGCGCATGGGGGTGAACATTTCGAGCCGCCAGTTCAACCAGCCCGACTTCATCGACATGGTCGACCGCGTGCTGCAGCAGACCGGGTACGATCCGAACTTCCTGGAGTTGGAGCTGACCGAGGGGATCGTCATGGAGAACGTCCCCGAGACGATCATGACGCTGACCGACCTGAAGGTGCGCGGCATCCATCTGGCCATCGACGACTTCGGCACCGGCTACTCGTCGCTGAGTTACCTGAAGCACTTCCCCTTCGACCGGCTCAAGATCGCGCAGGAGTTCGTGCGCGACATCTCCGTCGACCCCGAGGACGCCGCCATCGTCGAGGCGATCACCGCCATGGCGACGAGCCTCGGCCTGCAGGTCGTCGCCGAGGGGGTGGAGCGCAAGGAGCAGCTCGATTTTCTGCGCAGGCGGCGCTGCCATGAAATGCAGGGGTTCTACTTCGCCCACCCGCTGGAGGCGGCCGAGATGGCCGGGATGCTCGAACGGGGCGGTGCGCACCAGGGGGCGGTGCTGCATTGAAGGGGGTGAACATTGCGACTGTTCGGCATGGGGTCACAACTCCCATGCCAAGGGACGCTTTTCGCGCGTCATCTTGAGATCTTCGCGCGGGGTGCGGTAGACTTTTCCTGCCGGGAATTTGATTTTCGTCATTGCTGCCGATGGAGCCTTCATGTTTTCATCTCCCCATGATGACCATCTCCGAAATCGCCGTCACCGCCGTCATCTGGACGCTGAGCGCCTGCGGCCTCTTCTTCGGCATCCGCGCCTGGCTGCGAAAGCGAAAGGGTCCGCCTTCGGAATGAGCCTTTGGCTCTGCGCGCTCGTCGCGTCGGCGTCGGCGCTGTACTCTCCCCCCGTCTTCGCCATGGGAGGGGTCTCCGAGCGCCCCCCTGCGGCAGCGCCCAGTTCCGACGTCGCGCCGCAGCCCCCCGCCGTCGAACCCCAGTCGCAGCAGATCGTCCGCATGGAGGAGCAGACCCTCCGGCGCATCAACGAGGAGCGCCGCGCCCAGGGGCTCGATCCGCTCGCGGTCAACGACGATCTGGCGCGGGTCGCCCGCGCCTTCAGCCGGCAGATGAGCCGCGAGGGGTTCTTCGCCCACACCGATCCGGCCGGGCGGGGGATGGTCGATCGGCTGCGCGAGGCGGGGATCCGCTACCGGGTCTCGGGGGAGAACATCTCCATGAACGTCAACGCCCCCGACCCCGTCGATCTGGCGGTGCGCGGATGGATGCAGAGCGAGGGACACCGCCGGAACATCCTTCGCGACGCCTACACCGAGACAGGGATCGGCATCTGGCGCGACGGCGACACCTACCATTTCACCCAGCTCTTCATCCGCCCCTTCTGATTGCTCCGCTCCTCCCTTCTCTGCTATTCTGCCATCTTCGTACGCCATATTTGTTCCGAGACGATCAAAAGCATCTCACGCTCGTTCGCTGCGCTCACTTGAGGACGCAGGGAGCGCAGAGAGAAACAAACCAATATCTGATTTCGCCTGAGTGAAGTCCCCCTTTAGCAAAGGGGGATTTGGGGGATTTGCAGGATTGCTTGCAGTGAAATCCCCCCTCGCCCCCCTTTTTCAAAGGGGGGAACTCTCTTGGCTTCAGAAGCGGGCGTGAGCTGCTTTTGATCGTCTCCTCCGGAGTACAATCTTGATCCGCATCCTGCACACTTCCGACTGGCACCTCGGCCACACGCTGCACGGCGTCTCGCGCGAGTACGAGCACCGGCACTTTCTCGACTGGCTCCTCGACGCCATCGAGAGCCGCCGCGCCGACGCCCTCGTCGTGGCCGGCGACATCTTCGATTCGGCCAACCCGTCGGCTGCGGCCCAGAGCCTCTTCTATCGCTTCGTCGTCGAGGCGAAGGGGCGCTTCCCCCGCCTCGACATCGCCGTGGCGGCGGGGAACCACGACTCACCCGGCCGCCTGGAGGCCCCCTCCCCCCTTCTGGACGCCCTCGGGGCGCGCGTCATCGGCGCCTTCCCCCGCCGCCCCGACGGCGCCCTCGACGCCGAGCGCCTCCTCGTCCCATTGCGGAACCGCGACGGAGAAACCGCCGCCCTGTGCGCCCTCGTTCCTTTCCTGCGTCCGGCCGACCTGCCGCAGGTGCCGGGTGACGACCCGCTCGTGGAGGGGGTGCGCGCGCTGTACGGCGAGGTCGCCCGCGTCGCCCTCTCGCAGAGGCGCCCGGGGCAGAGCCTGGTGGTGACGGGACACTGCTACGTCACCGGAGGGCGCCTCTCCGAGCTCAGCGAGCGCCGCATCCTCGGCGGCAACCAGCACGCCCTCCCCGCCGATCTCTTTTGCGACCCCTTCGACTACGCCGCCCTGGGGCACCTGCACTTGGCGCAGAAGGTGGGGCGCTTCGAGCAGGTGCGTTTCAGCGGATCGCCGCTGCCGCTCTCCCTTTCCGAAGGCGCCTACCCCCATCAGGTCGTCGAGATCGAGCTGGAGGGCGGCGGGGTGCGGGAGATCACCCCCATCCCGGTGCCGCGCGCCGTGCAGATCCTGAGCGTCCCTGCGGCGCCCCCCGATGAGGTCGAGCGCATCCTGAAGGGGCTCGACCTCCCGGACGACCTTCCCCCCGAGCGCCACCCGTTTCTCGAGATCTCGGTCCTTCTGGAGCGCCCCGAACCGGGGCTTCGCCATCGCTTCGAGGAGGCCCTCGTGGGCAAGTGCGTGCGCCTGCTCAAGGTCGGCGCCCATTACCCCGGAGACGGCGCGACGCTGGCCGAGATGCGGCCCGAGACCCTTTTGCGGGAGCTCGACCCCGACGACGTCTTCGCGCGGCGCTACCGCCAGAGGCACGGCGCCGCGCCGCCCCCGGAGCTCCTGTGCGCCTTCCACGAGCTGATCGAGGCGGTGCGCGCCGAAGAGGCGGGGCGATGAAGATCCTTGCGATCCGCGGAAAGAACCTGGCCAGCCTGGCCGGCGAATTCGCCGTCTCTCTGGACGAGGGACCGCTGGCCGGCGCCGGGCTCTTCGCCATCACCGGCCCCACGGGGGCGGGCAAGAGCACTCTGCTCGACGCTCTGTGCCTCGCCCTGTACGACGCCGTTCCGCGCCTCGTCGACGGCAGCGCGGCGGCGGTGGGGCGCCCCGAGGAGGCGGAGGAGCTTCGGGTGCGGGGGAACGACGTGCGCGGCCTGCTGCGCCGGGGGACGGCCGACGGGTTCGCCGAAGCCGACTTCATGACGGCGGACGGAGAGAGGTTTCGCGCCCGCTGGGAAGTGCGCCGCGCCCGCAACCGCCCCGGCGGACGCCTGCAGGCCCAGAGTCTCTCGCTGTGCGATCTGCAGACGGGGCAGCTCATCGGACGGACCAAGACCGAGGTCCTGCAGGAGATCGAAGCGCGCCTCGGCCTCTCCTTCGAGCAGTTTCGCCGCTCGGCCCTTCTGGCGCAGGGGGACTTCGCCGCCTTCCTGAAGGCGCGGCCTTCGGAGCGCTCGGAGCTGCTGGAGCGCATCACCGGCACCGAGATTTACGGCCTCCTCTCCCGCGCCGCCCATGCCCGGGCCGCCGAGGAGAAGGGGAAACTGGGCGCGCTGGAGGGGCGCCTCGGAGACCTTCGCCCCCTCGATGCCGAGGCGCGCGGCGAGCTGGAGCGCCGCTGCGAGGCGGCCGCTGCGGAGCTGCAGGCCGCCGAAAAAGAGAAGGAGCGGCTGCAGGCGATTCTCGACGCGCACCGGCGCCTTGGAGAGCTTCGCCGCGCCGAGGCCCTCGCAGAAGAGGCCTGCGCCGCCGCCGAAGCGGCGCGGCACGCGGCCGCTCCGCGGCGCGAGGCGCTCTCGCTCGCCGAGAAAGCGCAGCCCCTTCGCCCCCTCGTTCTGCAGTGCGACGCGGCTTCGCTGCATCTGGACCAAGCCCGCGCCGCCGCGCAGGGGGCGCTTTTAGAGCACCGCAGCGCTCAGCAGGCCCTGGTTCACGAAGAGGCCCTCGCGGCCGACGCCGCCCGGCGGCACCGCGACGCCGCGGAGCATCGGGAGCGCCTTGCCCCCGCCATCCGGCAGGCCCGCGACCTCGATATCCGCCTCGGCGAAGCGAACCGGTCGCTTGAGGGCGCCCGCGAGGAAGCGGCGTCCCTGGCCCGGCGCGCCGAGCATGACGCAAAAGCGCTGGAAGAGCGCCTCGCCGCCCGCGCCGAAGGGGAGGCGCGCCTGGCCGACGCCGAAAAGTGGCTCGACGGGCACGGAGACGACGCCGTCCTTGCGTGCCGGTGGGAGCTGTGGGACGGAGAATTCCGGCGCTACGCCAGGGGGATGAACGAGCTGCGCGAGGCCGAAGGGGACGCCGGACGGCTCGGGGCAGAAGCCGCCGCCCTGGAACAGGAGCTGCAGAGCCTCGCCTCGCTGATCGAGGGCGCCGGCGCCGCTCTGGATAAGCTGGAGCAAAGACGGCGCGCCCTGGAGGAGGAGGCGGCCGCCTTCGACGGCGACGATCTCGCCCGGGAGCGGGAGGAGTTGGAGAGCCGCCGCCAGCGGCTGAGCGCCTTGGGCGACGTCGCCCGCGAGGCGCAGCGCCTTGGCGAAGAGCGCGCCGCCCTCGGAGGCAAGCTCGATGCGGAGCGCCGGCGGGCAGAGTCCGCCGGGGAGGCGGCCCGGCGGTGCCTGGAGACGCTGCCGCAGGTGCAGGGGGCGCTTGGCGAGGCGCGTCGGGCTCTGCAGAGCGCCCGCACGGCCCGCAAGGAAGAGGTGGCGACGCTCAGGGCCGCCCTTCGCGACGGGGAGGCGTGCCCCGTCTGCGGCGCCCTGGAACACCCCTGGACGGCGGCGGCGCCCCTCTTCGAGCGCCTCGTCGATGCGCAGGAGGAGCGCCTGCGCGCCCTGGAGGAGGAGTCGGCGCTGACCGCCAAGGCGCTCGCCGAAGCCGAGGCGGGGCGCGATGCCGCCGCCCGCCTTGTCGCGGAAATCGAAGCGCGCCTCGCCGAAACCGATGCCGCCCTGGGCCGGGCGGCCGAGCGCTGGCGCTCCCTCGATCCGCAAGCCCTCGGGTTCGACCTGCAGGAGGGCGACGCCCCCTCTCCCCTCGCCGCGGCGATGGAGGAGGCGCAGCGCGCCGCCGCACACCTGCGCGAGCGGGAGAGGAGCGCTCAGCGCTGCCGCCGGGAGATGGATACGGTGCGGCGCGCCGCCGAAGAGGAGCGCGGCAGGCGCGACGCTGCGCAGCAAAAGACCCTCGACCTGCGCCGCCGCATGCACGAGCTCGGCGCCGGGGCGGCCGCCGCCCGGAGCGCCGCGGCAGCAGCCGACAGGGTCTGCCGCGAGGCGCTCGAAGCGCTGGCCGATCCCTTGGGTCCTCCCGACGGATGGAAATCCGCCCTGGAGGCCGACCCCAAGAAATTCTATCTCGCCTGCCGCGGGCGCGCCGAACGGTGGCGCGAAGAGGAGGAGAAAAAGGAGCAGGCCCGCAAGAGCCTTCAGGCGCTCGCCCCCGAGATCGCCGCCGCCGAGGCGCGCTGCCGCCAGACCGCGGAGGCCCTGCGGGCGGCCGAGACGACAGTCCTCCTTCGCGAGGAGGGGGTGCGCACGCTGCGTGTCGAACGCGGTGCCCTTCTCGGCGCGCAGAGCGCCGAGGCGGTGGAGGCGGCCGCGCAATCGGCTCTCGCGCAGGCCCATGATGAGTTGGAGAGCGCCCGCGCCC
>JBJHBH010000048.1:0-26903 GCA_050485365.1 Desulfuromonadales bacterium
TGTTAAGCACGCCGCCAGCGTTCGTTCTGAGCCAGGATCAAACTCTCCAGTTGTTTAACTGTATAATTTGATTCTGTTCTCTTAGTTTGACCTTGTTGCCCGCAAACTATCTATCTAGCGTTCTGCTATTTAGTTTTCAAAGACCGAGGTTCTGTCCGCCGCCGACTTTCTCGACGGAAGGACAGGTTATCTAGCAATCAGCGATTGTCAAGCAACCGGGCTGCCGTGTCTACTTACCGCCTCCCTGGGAGGCCTTTTCGACAACAGGCGGTGTTTATACCCGATGGATCGTTGCCTGTCAACCCTCTTTCTCGACCGTGTCGGAGTGCGTCGGCGCCCCGTCGGAAGAAGCGAGAATATAGGGGAAAGGGCAGAAAGTGTCAATGGGCTTTTCGATTAAATTTAACCAAAGACAATGCGGGCAAAACGCCTCTTGCCCGCCTGCAGAACGATCTCACCCAGAGCAGGAATCTCCGCATCGGGATCGGCAATCTTCTCCCCGTCGAGCTTCACTCCTCCTTGCTGGACAAGACGCCTCGCTTCGGCGTTGGAGGAGACGAGACCGGCCTCGGACAGAAGGCGGCAGATCCACACGGGATCGCCCGATGCAAAGGGAATGACGGCGATGTCCTCGGGGATCTCCTTCTGCTTGAACTGGTGCAGAAACTCATCCTCGGCTCGGCGCGCCTGGTCCTGCCCATGAAACCGCGCCACGAGCTCACGCCCGAGGGCTTTTTTGGCCTCCATGGGATGGGCTCCGCCGGGCAGACCGGCGACGCCGTCACGCACCTTTTGCAGACCCGCCAGATCGACATCGGAGAGAAGCTCGTAGTAGCGCACCATGAGCTCATCGGAGATGCTCATGACTTTGCCGTAAATCTCCTTGGGGGGCTCGGTGATTCCGATGTAGTTGCCTAGCGACTTGCTCATCTTGTTGACGCCGTCGAGCCCCTCGAGGAGGGGCATGGTGACGACCGACTGCGGACGTTGCCCTTCTTGTTTCTGCAGCTCCCGACCGACCAGAAGGTTGAACTTCTGATCCGTCCCCCCGAGCTCCACGTCGGACTTCAGGGCGACGGAGTCGTACCCCTGCACCAGCGGGTAGAGAAACTCGTGGATCGCGATCGGCTGCTGCCCCGAGAAACGCTTCTGGAAATCGTCGCGCTCGAGCATTCGGGCGACGGTGTAGCGCGAGGCCAACGCGATGAGACCCGCCGCCGACATCGGCCCCATCCACTCACTGTTGAAAACGACCTTCGTCTTGGCCGGGTCGAGAATTTTAAAGACCTGCTCCTTGTACGTCTCGGCGTTTTGCAGAACCTGCTCTTTTGTCAGAGGCTTTCGCGTCTCGTTCTTTCCGGAGGGGTCGCCGATCATGCCGGTGAAATCGCCGATGAGGAAATTCACCTCATGTCCGAGGTCTTGGAATTGACGCATCTTCTGAATAAGGACCGTATGCCCCAGGTGAAGATCGGGGGCGGTCGGATCGAAGCCGGCTTTGATCTTGAGGGGGGTACCCGATTTTACGGAGGCGGCGAGCTTCTCTTCGAGCTCCGACTCCACAAGAACTTCGACCGCGCCGCGGCGGATGACTTCCATCTGCTCCTGAACCGATTTCATACTCTCCCTCGAATTGAATCGGCGAACTCTCGTTTCGCCTGACTAGCTCTCAACAATCTCAAGAATGCGCTTCACGCCACTCGCCCGGCCGCTCTTTTCATCGACGGTGAAAAGGACCCCGCAGATGACGGGATCCTTTTTTGCGACCTCGAAGCGCACCGGGAGCTGGGTCAAAAATCGCTCGATGGCCAGCTCCTTGCGGATGCCGATCACCGCATCGCGGCTCCCCGTCATCCCGGCGTCCGTCAGGTAGCCGGTCCCCCCGGGAAGAACCCTTTCGTCGGCGGTTTGCACATGTGTGTGGGTCCCGACGATGGCAGAGACGCGACCGTCAAGATAGGCGGCCATGGCCGCCTTTTCACTGGTCGCCTCGGCGTGAAAATCGACGAGTATGATTTTGGTTCGGAGACTCAACTCTTCGACGAGGCGGTCGGCGGCACGAAAAGGGCAGTCGAGGTTGTTCATGAAGACCCGCCCCTCCAGATTGATCACGCCGACAGACACTCCGCCGGGCGTGGTAAAAATCCCCGCGCCTCGTCCCGGCAGGCCGGGGGGATAGTTGCCGGGGCGAAGAAGACGCACCTCCTTTTCCAGGGTGGCATAGATCTCCTTCTTGTCCCAGATATGATTGCCCGAAGTCAGCACATCGATCCCCAGGCCGAGTAGATCGCGGGTGATCTCCGCCGTCAGGCCGAAACCGGCGGCGGCGTTTTCGGCATTGGCCACCACCAGATCGACCTGATTGTGGTCGATGAGGCGATCGAGGCGGTGGGCCAGCGCCTGACGCCCGGTTCGCCCGACGATGTCTCCTATGAAGAGGATGTTCAAGAGGGTTCCTGTTGTAAGTTAGTTGGTCAGGCAAGAGGCAAGGGGCAAGGGGAAGAGTCCCCTTGCGGACGATCTTAAGCAGCCCCAATCGCCTATCGCCTATCGCCTATCGCCTATCGCCTATCGCCTATCGCCTATCGCCTATCGCCTATCCGCGTATCGCCTGCCTTTATTTCGCGTAATCGACCGCCCGCGTCTCGCGGATGACGTTGACCTTGATCTGGCCGGGATAGGTCATCTCCCCTTCGATCTTTCGGGCGATGTCGCGCGCCAGAACGAGGGACTGGGCGTCGGAGATCTCCTCGCTCGAGACCAGAACCCGGATCTCGCGCCCGGCCTGGATGGCAAAACAGTTGGAGACGCCGGAGAAGGAGGTCCCGATGCGCTCCAGGTCGGAGAGGCGCTTGACGTAGGTTTCCAGTGTCTCGCGCCGTGCTCCGGGGCGGGCGCCGGAGAGGGCGTCGGCGGCCTGCACGAGAACGGCCAGCACGCTTTCGGGCTTTTCGTCCTCATGATGGGCGGCCAGGGCGTGGACGATCTTCGGCGACTCGCCGTATTTGCGGGCCAGATCGGCTCCGATGACGGCATGCGAACCTTCGATCTCGTGGTCGACCGCCTTGCCGATATCGTGCAGCAGTCCTGCGCGCTTGGCGTGCTTGACGTTGATTCCGAGCTCGGACGCCATGACTCCGCACAGAAACGCCACCTCGATGGAGTGCTGCAGGACGTTCTGGCCATAGGAGGTTCGATATTTGAGGCGACCGAGGAGCTTGATGATCTCCGGGTGGATGCCGTGCACGCCGACGTCGAAAGTGGCCTGCTCACCGGCTTCGCGGATCGACTTGTCGACCTCCTCCTCGGACTTGGCGACGACTTCCTCGATGCGCGCCGGGTGGATACGCCCGTCGGTGATGAGGCGCTCCAGCGACAGGCGGGCCACCTCGCGACGCACCGGGTTGAAGCCTGAGATGATCACCGCCTCGGGAGTGTCGTCGATTATGAGATCGATGCCGGTAGCCGCCTCGATGGCGCGGATATTGCGCCCCTCGCGACCGATGATGCGCCCCTTCATCTCGTCGTTCGGCAAGGGAACGACGCTCACCGTCTTCTCTGCGACGTAGTCGCCGGCGTAGCGCTGAATCGCCAAAGAGAGGATCTCCTTGGCCTTTTTCTCCGCCGTCTCGCGGGCCTCGTCCTCGATCTGCTTGATGCGCTTGGCCGCATCGTGGCGCGCCTCGCTCGCAATCGACTCGACGAGCTGGTTCTTGGCCTCTTCGGCGCTCAGCTCGGCGATCTGCTCCAGGCGCGCTGTCTGTTCCTGCAGCAGCACCTCGACTTCCTTCTCCTGAGAGCGAACCCGCTCTTCGCGCTGCAGCAGGGCCTTTTCGTCCTTGGCGATCTCCTCTTCCTTGGTGTCGATCTGAGTGGCGCGGCGATCGATGTATTCTTCTTTTTGCAGCAGACGCTTCTCCATCGCCTGGATCTCTTTGCGCAACTCCCGCGATTCCTTCTCCCATTCGGTCTTGGCCTGCAGCACCGTGTCCTTGGCCTCGATGATGGCCTCTTTGCGGATGTTGTCGGCATCCTTTCGCGCCTCCTCCACAATCTGACCGGCCGCCAGCTTGGCATCGGCCAGACGCGATTCGGCGAGTTTGCGCTGCAGCAAAAAGCCGAGGGCGACTCCCCCCGCTACCGCGGCGGCAATCAACAGCAAAGCGATTTCTATACTCAAGGCTTGTGTCCTCCCCTGAAAAAGGTGGTAATGCGTTCCCGGCGCCGGTCAGCACCGATGAATATGGTTTTCGGTCACGACCAGATCCATGTGGACATCGTGGGCTTCGACCGGAACGCCTTCGATAAGCTGAAACTCATAGCACAGACCCACCAAAGCGGCCCGCGCGTCGAGTCCGTGCAGGACCCTGTCGTAATACCCCTTGCCGTAACCGAGGCGATACCCCTGCCGACCGAAGGCGACGCCGGGAATGACCAGAAAATCGAGATCGTGGACGTCGGCGATTTCGCCCGTTGCCGGCTCCAGAATCCCGAAGGCGCCCGGCTGCATCGCGGCAGGGTCCTCCACCCACACGAACTCCAGCATCCGCTGGCGAATCCGGGGATAGGCGACGGCCTTTGCGGCGTCACGAGCCCGACGAAAGAGCGTTTCGGTGTGCACCTCGTTTCGGCAAGGGCTGTAGAGTGCCACACGCTCGGCCGCCACGAATTCGGGCAGCGACAGGACGTTGTTCTGGATGTCGAGACTCAGAGAGAGCGCGATCTCAGCGGGCAGACGGCTGCGTTTTTCAAGCATCTGCGAACGAATCGTCGGCTTGGGCATGGCAGAGATCCCGAGGCATCGGAAAATCTCTGTAGGGGAGGCTCAGATGAGAAAAGACATATGGATGAAGTCCGGCCTGATTTTGGCCATCGGCACCGTCACGAGCCCGAAACAAAAAAAGCGGCCGTAAAATAAGTGGTGGATGGCCTAAACCCGTCGCCAAGCAGAGGCAACCGCGAACCCAGCAAGCGCCGTGCAGGCGCGAAAACCATCGGTCAATCTATCTTTAATCTCCTTACAGAGATTGTTTCCCGGCACCCGGAGCCGCTTCGGCCGAGGCGACTTCCCGAGTCAGCCTCTCCGACAGACGCCGCAGACGATCGATCGCCTCAGCCTCCAGGTCCGTTTCTTTCTTCAGGCGCAGATACTTGCCGCTGACGTTCATCAAAGCCAGAACGGCCCTGTCGAGCGTATCGACGGCGCCGCCCGTCGAGGCGACATCATCGATCTGTGCGTTGACGAAGGCGGCGACGCGGCTCACTTCTTCTTCGGAGGCTTCGCTTCGGATCGTGTACTCGCGCCCCGCCAAAACGACCCGGACCGTCCGCTTCACGGCGCCTGCCGCCCGAAATCATCGAGCTTCGCCAGTATGCGGTCCAACTCCCCCTTCAGTCGTTCTCTTTCGCCCACAAACGCCTCGTTCTCCTGACGCAGACGGAGGCATTCGTCTTGCAACTCTTTGTTACGCTTGAGGATCAGATCGACTTTTTCTTCGAGGCGAAGCACCAGATCGATATCCATCATTCTTCTTCTCCAGCGTAGCCGAATTCTAGGGGATCGGCCGTTTTCAAGTCAAGCATTCATTCTTGAGGTGAACAGCGCCTCGACGAAGAGGTCGGGATCGAAGGGACGAAGATCGTCCACCCCTTCGCCGATGCCGATATAGCGTACCGGCAACCCGAGCTCGGCGCCGATCGCCACGACCATTCCCCCCTTGGCCGTTCCGTCGAGCTTGGTGAGGGCGATGCCGCTCACCGTCACCGCTTCCTTGAAGAGCTTCGCCTGAGTCAGGGCGTTCTGCCCCGTGGTGGCGTCGAGCACCAGGAGCGTTTCGTGCGGAGCGCCGGGGATCTCCCGATCCAGAACGCGCCGCACCTTCTTCAGCTCCTCCATCAGGTTGACCTTGGTGTGCAGCCGCCCCGCCGTGTCGAGGATCAGCACGTCGGCCTGACGGGCCACCGCCGCCTTGGCGGCGTCGAAGGCGACGGCGGCCGGATCGGCCCCTTCGGCCAGGCGAACGACCTCCACCCCGGCGCGCTCACCCCAGATGGCGAGTTGCTCGGCGGCGGCCGCCCGGAAGGTGTCTCCCGCCCCGAGAACGACCTTCTTTCCCTGAGAGCAGAACTGGCGGGCGAGCTTTCCGATGGTCGTCGTCTTGCCGACCCCGTTCACCCCCACGACCATGATGACGAACGGGCTCGCGGCGGCGAAATCGACGGGGGCGGCCTCGGCCCGCAAGCAACTGCGGATCTCTTCCTTGAGCGTCTCGCGCACATCGGCCGCCACGGCGATCTGGCCGCGAGAGAGCTTCTTCTCAAGAGCCTGCATCAGATCCCGCGTCGTCTTCATGCCGAAGTCGGCGGTGATCAGGATCTCCTCAAGCTCCTCCATCGTCTCGGCATCGACCTTCCCCCCTTTGAGGAGGCCGTCGATGCGCCCGACCAGAGACGCCTGCGTCTTGGCGAGACCGGCGCGCATCCGCTCGAAAAGAGACGCGGGGCGCAGCTCTTCCTCGGCGGCCTCGACCGCAGGGACGGGGACGGGCGGAGCCTCCTGTTCGGCTTCCGGAGCCTTCGGCGGCGGGGCGGGCTTCTCGGGCGCCTCCTCCTCTTCGGTCGGCTCTTCTTTTTCCTGCGGCTCCTCTTCCTCCCTTGGCTCGGCAGGAGGCGGCGGCGTAGGGGGCGCTCTTCGCTGCGCATCCTTGGCCTTGCGCAACCGGAAGAGCAGATAAACGCCCAGCAAAATGAGGACCGTGACGAGGATATAGATCAGTGCGAAGGCCGCGGTGACGCTGTAGGCCTCCGGCACCCCGAGGCGTGCCAGAAGGTCTCCCAGCCATTGCAGCCAAGAGGGGACGGAATTCATCTCTTAAATATCTCCTTCACCCGTTGATGGTTGCTGAATCATGCCCCTGCGCAGACCGTCCGTTCTAGGCGATTTCACGCCTGAGCAGATCGCGGCAGCGTCTCCCCTCGAAAAGCGCCCGCGACGGCAGCTCTTCGCGGCTGAGCACGAGGACGAGAAAATAGTCGGCGGTGACCGGCAGCACGAGGGTGCGCCCCCCGGCCGCGGTGATGACGACCTCCTCCAGCGGATCTTCCCGCAGCGCCGGGTTCGCTGCCCTGAGATGATTGAGTATCACCCCTTTGTGAGCGCCCGCCACCCGCAGCTCGAAATCATTCATGCGGGCGACGTAATCGACCGCCTCCCCCTCCCAGTCGGCCAAAACCACGCCGAGAAGTCCGGGGACCCGATCCATCAGTGCCGAGAGCTCACCCTGGAAGGACATCGCTACCCCTTAAAATCGTGCATGCGCACCGAAACGATCTTGGAGACCCCCGGCTCCTCCATGGTGACGCCGTAGAGGGTGTCGGCAACTTCCATGGTGCGCTTGCTGTGCGTGATGATGATGAACTGCGAAACGGCCGACATCTCCCGGATCATCTCGTTAAAGCGCCCGATATTAGCGTCGTCCAGCGGCGCGTCGACCTCATCGAGCAGGCAAAAAGGGGAGGGTTTTATCAAAAAGATCGAAAAGATCAGCGCCACGGCGGTGAGCGCCTTCTCCCCACCGGAGAGAAGATTGACGCTCTGAAGCTTCTTGCCCGGCGGCTGAACGACGATCTCGACCCCGCACTCCAGCAGATCCTCTTCGTCGGTCAACTGCAGCTCGGCGCGCCCCCCGCGAAAGAGGCGGGGGAAGACTTCCTGAAACTTGCCGTTGACCTGCTCGAAGGTTTCGCGAAAGCGCCTTCGGGTCGTGCGGTTGATCTTGGCGATGGCCGCCTGCAGCCCCTCGAGAGACTGGCGCAGATCGTCCTGCTGGCGCGTCAAAAAGGCGAAGCGCTCCTCCATCTCGCGGCACTCGTCGATGGCGGTAAGGTTGACCTCGCCGATCTCGTCGATCTGTTTGCGCAGCTGCTCCAGGCGCCTGCGGGCGGCGATCTCATCGAAGTCCTCGTCCGAGAGGGCGAGGTTCGCCAGATCGATCTGATATCGCTCCTGGAAGGAGTGGCGCAGATGATCCGATTCGAGAGCGAGCTCCTGCTCCCGCAAGTGCAGGGAGGCGCCTTCCTCCTTCACCTTGCCGAGCTGCTCCTGCAGATCTTTTATCTCCCTCTCTTCGCCGGCGATGCGCTCGCCCCCCTCTTCCACGCGCGCGCGCCGGGCCTCGAAGCGCCCCTGAAGCTCTTCGCGACGCCGCAGAAGGATCTCGAGCTCGGCTCGGTGTCGCGCCGACTCTTCGCCGAGGCGAAGCGTCTCGCTCTGCCCTTCGGCGATCTGTGCCTCCAGCAGCGTCCGGCGCCCCTGCAACTCGGCACGCAGTCGCGCCAGGCGATCGAGGCTTCGCCTCTCCCCTTCTTCTCTTTCCGACAGACCGGCCACGGCGACCTTCAGGGCCGTCACCGACTCGCGCAGCACGTCGGCTTCCCTCTTGAGAACCTGCAGATTTTCCTGCCGAAGAGCTACGAGCTCCTCGAGCCCTTCGCGGCGCGACTCCCCCGCCTCCCTGTCCCGCCGGCTCGCGGCGAGACCCAGGCGCAGCTCTTCCTCCTCGCCGTGGAGTTGATCTTCTTCGAGGCTGAGAACTTCCAGATGCTCTTCCAGACGCCGCATCTCGCGCCCGAGCCGCTCCGAGTCCTTGGCGCTCTCCACCGCCTTGAGCTCGGTGCGATGGGCCTCTCCTTCCAACGTGCGCAGATCTTCCTGCACCTCGGCCAACTCCTCGCGAAGGGCGGTGCGCTGCCGCTGCAGCCTCTCCACCACCGAGGCGAGCTCTTCGCAGCCGGCGGCCAGCTCCTTCATCAGGCGCTTGCGCTGAAGGAGCCCCCCGTCTCCTCCCCCCTGGCGCCCACCGCCCGTGATCTCGCCGCGGTGGGTCAGAGTCTCCCCCTGTTCGGTGACGAGGATCGTTCCGGGCTCAAGCGCTGCGGACAGATGCGGGGCGAGGGACTCGACGAGGTAGACGCGGGCAAGGAGCGCAAGCGCCCCTTGCGCTCCGGGCGCCGCGGTGACGAGTCGCGCCAGAGGAGTCCCTCCGGAGAGCGGGTCGCCCCCGGGATGCGCCGTCTGTGCAGAAGACGCCAAGAAAACGGTGCAGCGCCCCTCCAGCCCGCGAAACCCCTGCAGGGCGGCCAAAGCGTCCTGCGCCCCGGGGGCGATCAGCGCCTGCAGCCGCTCGCCCAGGACGGCCTCGACGGCCGCTTCCAGGTGGGGCGGAACGTCGAGAACGTCGGCGGCCATCTGCCGGAAGCGCCCTCGGAAATCGTCCTGCTCCAAAAATGCGCGCACGCCGGAGCCGTACCCCTCCAGACCCTGCTCCAGATGCCGAAGCGATTCGAGCCGGGAGCGCGTGCGGTTGAAATCGTCCTGGCGCCCCTGAAGATCGTTTTCGCTCTCTTCAATCCGGCGCCGCAACCCTTTCAGTTGCTCGTCCGCTCGGTCGCGCTCAGTCTTCAAACGATCGCGCTCCCGATCGAGACGGTAAATCTCCTGCTGCGCTGCGGCAAGGGCAGCTCCGATCTCGGCGCGCTGTTCGCGCACCCTCACCGCCTCGGCGCGGTTGCGGGCGCGGCGCTCGGCCAGAGCCTGCAGGCGCCGCTCCCCCTCATCGCAGCGCGACGCCAGGCGCGACATCTCGGTGAGAAGTGCAAAGAGGGCGCCGCGCCCTTCCTCCAACTGCGCGGCCACATCGGCCTCCTGAGACGAGATCTCCTCCAGGAAAGCCTCGCCCTCGGCGAGACGGCGCCGCTCCGAGACAAGCGCTTCGCCAAGGCAGACGCGGCGGCTCTCGAGGTCCTTTTCCTCGGCGTCGAGCTCGCCGAAGCGGCGGGCGCTCTGCTGCGCCTCCGCCATGAGGCGCTCGCGCTGCAGTTCAAGATTCGCCGTCTCGCGGGCGCCGATCTCGATGCGGCTCTCCACCTTCTGGATCTCGGCGCCCAGATGAAAAATATTCTCGTGCTCGGCGGCGACTTCTTTTTCCAGCAGGCTCTGCCGAAGGCGCATCTCTTCGCATCGTAGCGTGCGCTCGGCATGACGCGCGCTCAAGGCGGCGAGGGTCTCGCGGTGCTGCTGCAGCTGACGTTCAAGCTTCTGCGCCTCGGCGCAAAGCACCTCGAATCTCTGCTGGGCGAAGGCGACTTCGATGCGCCGCTGCTCCTGCCTGAGCTCTCGAAAGCGCTCGGCCTTTTGCGCCTGTCTCTTGAGGCTCGAGAGCTGCCGGCGCACCTCGGCGACGATGTCCCCCAGGCGCAGCAGATTCTGCCGCGTCGCTTCGATCTTGCGCAGCGCCGAGCGCTTTCGGGCCTTGAATTTGGTGACCCCGGCGGCCTCCTCGATGAGAAAGCGGCGCTCCTCGGGCTTGGCGTTGAGGATCGTGCCGATCTTTCCCTGCTCGATAATGGAGTAGGCGCGCGCCCCGACGCCGGTGTCCATGAAAAGCTCGGTGATGTCGAGGAGTCTGCAGGGGGTCTTGTTGAGCAGGTACTCGCTCTCGCCGTCGCGGTAGAGGCGACGGGTGACCATGATCTCGGCGTAGTCGCGAAAGGCGGGGGGCGCCGCGACGCCGTCGTTGGAGAAGACGATGGAGACCTCGGCCATCCCCAGAGCCTTGCGGGTTTCGCTACCGCCGAAGATGACGTCTTCCATGGAGCGACCGCGCAGGTTCCGGGCGCTTTGCTCCCCCATCGCCCAGCGAAGCGCGTCGACGATATTGCTCTTGCCGCAGCCGTTGGGGCCGAGAACGGCGGTCACCCCTTCCTGAAAGTCGAGGGAGACCTTTTCGACAAACGACTTGAAGCCGACGATTTCGACACGCTTGATCTTCATCCGCAGGGCTCGGCGCCAGGGGCCGACGGCGAAAAGGCCGGCCGGGTCGCGATAGCCGGGCATGTTAACAATCGGCGCCGGGGCTGTAAAGAATTAACCTGCCCCGCTGGCGGCTGCAATTGCGAACAGGGGCGCACTTTTACCGGATTTTTACTTGTCCCCCGCACCCCCTGAGCCGTATCATGGCGTTCTATGCAGATTCACATAAGTCATGACGAAGAGGGGCTGCCCGTTCTGGAGGTCCTGCGGCGCCGCATCCCCGGTGCCCCCGAGGGCTACCTGCGTCGGCTCTTGCGCAGCGGCAAAATCCGGTGGGCAGAGGCGACCGCCTCGGAGCAGAGCCGATGCGCCGAAGGAGACCTGCTGCGCCTGCCGAGCAGCGCACGCCTGCAGCAACTGCTCGCCGAGGCGCGCAGCGAGGCGCTCGACATCCTCTTCGAAAACCGCGAGATCCTCGCGGTCTGCAAGCCTCCGGGGCTCGCGGTCCATCGCGGGCAGGGGCATCAGCAGGACAACCTCGCCCTGCGGGTCGAGAAGCTGATGGCCAGACGCGGAGTCACCTTCCGCAGCGCTCCGGTCCATCGGCTCGATCTGGAGACGTCCGGTCCGCTCCTCTTCGCGAAGGGGCGCCGCGCCGCCGGAGAGCTCGGCAAACTCTTCATGGCCGGCGAGGCGCAGAAGATCTACTGGGGACTCGCCACGGGGCGGATCGAAGGACGGGGGAGACTGACCACGGCCGTTCGCTCCAAAGGGAAGCTCAAGGAGGCTGTGACGGATTTCAGCGTCATGGCGACGCGAGGCGATTTCACGCTGCTGGAGATGCGCCTTCGCACCGGCCGCACGCACCAGATCCGCCGCCAACTCGCCGAAGCGGGGCACCCCCTCGTCGGCGACCGGCGCTACGGCGGTGCGCACCCGGTCGCCTCCGGTCGTCTCTTTCTGCACTGCTGCCGTCTGAGCTTCGTCAGCCCCTTCGACGGGAGCCCCATCGACCTGCGCTCCGCGCTCCCCGCCGATCTGTCCGCCGTGCTCGAAGCGCTCGGCTTCGCGCCCCCTCAACACTGCTGACCCCTTCGTCGATCTGCCGATGCTGCGCCGCCACCCTTTCTCGATTGTTGCCATCGTCCTGCTCCTGCTGCTCGGTGCCGGACTCTTCTATCTGGCGAGCTATCTCGGCAGCGACGAATACCATGAACGCCTGCAGGCCGAGCTGTCGGCCGCACTCGGACACCCCGTACGAATCGGCGAAGCGGCCCTCTCCCTGAGGCGCGGCCCGGCCCTGGCCGTTTCGGACCTTCACATCGAGGCCCACAGCGTCGGGATCTCCCTTCGGGCGGATCTGCTCTATCTTCGCCTCGACTGGGACGAGTTGCTGCACGGCCGGGCAGAATTTTCACGCATCGTCATGCTTCGCCCCCAGCTTCGCATCGCCCTGCCCGAGATGCGCGCGCAGGCGCAGATCCCGCCCTCCCCCACTCCGGAGCAGCGCCTCGGCGCGGCCGGAATCACCTCTCTCACCGTCGAAAACGGGCGCGTCGTCATCGAAGATCGTTCCGGCGCCGATGGCGACAGGCGCTTTCGGATTGAGCAGATCGACGGCGAAATCAGCGACTTCGGGGCGGATCGCTCCGCCTGGGTGCGCCTCTCGGGGCGCCTGAGCGGCGAGCAGCATGCCGCCGACTTCATCGCGGCCGGCGAAATCGCTCTGGGCGCGGGCTCCTGGCGGCAGACGACGATTCGTCTGGGACTTCTCTTCGAGGAGCTCCCGCTGCGCCTCCTGGACGACGTTCAGCCTCTTTGGGCAGGGAACGTCTCCGGGAACGGACGCCTGGAGGTCACCTTGGACGGCAGCGCGGCCGAGGGGGTGCGCACCCGCGCCCGCCTGGAAGGCGGGACTCTCACCCTCGGCTCGGCGAACGGGGCGCCCATCCCCCCCGTGGAGCTTGCGGCCACATGGTTTGCCGACGACGCCGCCCAGGGCGTCCGAGATCTGTCGCTGAAGCTGGGCGAGGCCGTCGTGCACGGAAACGCACGGTGGGAACCGTCTCCAGAGGGGCTCTGGCTCGCGGCGCAACTGCGCACCGACCCCCTCGATCTGGCCTCGCTCGTACGCCACCTCCCCGGCATGACCGAAGATGCGCCCGAGAGCGTCTCCGGCACCGTGACGTTGACCCACCTCGAATTCGCCGGGCTGTCGACGCTGCTGGCCGACGGGAGCGCTCTCGCCTCGGCCCTTCGCGCCGAGGCGCTCCTCGACGCCGTCGAAGTGCGTCTGGCGCCTCATCCGATCGAGCGGATTCACGCCGAGCTGCGCCTCGAAGACGGGTGCCTGGAGATTGCAGCAGGGCGAGCCACGGTGCTGGAGACTCCCGTGCGCTTCAGCGCCTCCCTCGACGGCCTTTTCACGCCGTCGCCGACCGTGAGGGGGGATGCCAGGGCGATCTTCGCAGCGGATCGCCTTCTTCCCCTGCTGCCGCCGCCGATCCGCGAAAAGCTCACCGTGAGCGGCGACATCCCCATGACCGTCGAGGCTTTCGGCGAACCGAAGGAGATGCGCCTCGCCGCCGCCGCCGATCTCGCTTCGCTTGGGCTTTACTGGGAACCGGCTTTCGCCAAGGAAGCCGGCCGGGGCGGGTCGCTCTCCCTTTCGCTTCGGGCGGGCGCCGAGGCGTGGAGCCTCGATTTCGCCCGCCTCAGTCTCCCGGGCCTCGACCTTCGCGCCAACGGCTCCGGACACGGCTTCGGCGAGGCCAGACTCGATGTCCACCTGGAGGCGCCGGAGCTGCGCAAGGTGCACGCCCTCATCCCTCCCCTGCAGAAGATCGATGCCCGCGGGGGGGCGGAGGTGCGCGGCGTCGTCACCCGCACGGACGGCGAGATCCGAAGCGAGGGGACCCTCTATCTTCGCAGGGCGGGTCTTCGTCCGCCGGTCGTGGCCGAGATCAACGAGGCGACGGGTCACATCCGCCTGACGTCGAAGGGGGCTCAGATCGAAAACCTCACCGCACGCCTCGGCACCTCGGCGGTTCGGGTCGAGGGCGAGTTGGAGAACTTCGCCGAGCCGCGACTTCAGCTGCATGTGCGCGGCGAGACGATCCGGGCCGATGAGATCATCTTCCCCTCGGCCGACGCCGTTTTGCACGATGTCGACGGACACCTGGTCATCGAGCGCGGCCGCGTCGCGTTCTCACCGGTCAACGTTCGCATCGAAGGCGGGACCATCGCCTCGGTGACGGGAGAGGTCGTCGACTTCTCGAATCCCTCCGTCGCCTTGGAGATCGGGGCCGACTACGGCGACATCGACGAGGTCATCGCCTTATGGATCAGGCGGCCGGAAGCGGGGCGCCGAATTCCGGCGCCGAGACGCGATCACAACCCACAGGTGCAGGTGCGCATCCGCGCCGCCGTGGCCGAGGGGAAAATCAGCAACCTGAGCTTCGAGAAGGCCGAGGGGATCATTTCGTGGGAGCAGGGGCTGCTGACGATCCACCCTCTGCACTTTCACGCCGCGCAGGGGCGCTGCACCGGGCGGGTGATGGTCGAGAGTGCGGATCAGCGGCACCTTCTGTACGTCTCGGGGCATCTCGAAGGGGCCGAGGCGTCGGAGCTGCAGCAGAATCTGCTTCAGCAAAGGGGGCTTGTCACCGGGACGGTGCGGAGCGACTTCTTCATCATGGGGGAGATCGGGGACGACTTTCGCCGCACCGCGCAAGGGGGGGTGTCCCTGGATGTGGAAAGGGGAGTCCTGCTGCGGTTCAACTCTCTGTCGAAGATCTTCTCTTTTCTGAACGTCTCGCAGCTCTTCTCCCGCCAACTCCCCGACCCGGCCCGCGAAGGGATGCCTTTTCATCGCTTGAGCGCCAGCTTCTCGCTCAAGGACGGGGTGCTGCAGAGCGAAGATCTGCTGATCGACAGCCCCGCCATGAACATGTCTCTGGTCGGCGAGTTCGATCTCGTTTCAGAGAAGGTCGACGCGCTGATCGCCGTCAAGCCGCTGCGCACGGTGGACAGGATCGTCACCCGGATTCCGGTGGCCGGATGGATCCTGGCGGGGGAGGAAAAAGCGCTCATCACCGCGCACTTTCAACTCCGAGGCCCCTTCAGCGCGGCCGAGGTCGTCCCCGTCCCCGTCACCTCCCTCTCGGAAAAGGCCGTAGGTATTTTCCGCCGCATCTTCGGCCTGCCGGGCCGGCTGATCGAAAACCTCGAAGACCTCGCCCGCCCGGAGTGATCCGCCTTCGCCCAGGCTTCGGCGAAGGGACCTCGCCTCACTTCTCCCCGACGTAGACGGTGGCGATGCCGAGGGTGAGATCGACGTGCCGCACTTTCGTGAAGCCGGCATCCGCCATGAGGCCTTTGAACGTCTCTTGGTCGGGGAACTCCAGAACCGAATCGGGCAGATACTGATAGGCGCTGCGCTTGGAGATGAGCCCGCCGATGCGGGGCAGCAGTGTGCAGAAGTAGAAATTGTAGACCTGCCGCACGAGGCGGCTTCGGGGGTTGGAAAACTCCAGAATGACGGCCCGCCCTCCGGGCTTGAGCACCCGACACATCTCCCTGAGCCCCGCCGAGCGATCGACGACGTTTCGGATGCCGAAGGCGATGGTGACGCCGTCGAAGCAGGACGACGGGTGGGGAATCGCCTCGCAGGGGGCGTTGACGAGCACGATCCGCTCGGCATGGGGGGACCCGGCGATCTTGGCCTTCCCGATGACCAGCATCCCTTGGGTGAAGTCTTCTCCGACGATTCGAACCGACGGCGGCGTGCGGGCGGCGATTTCAAGAGCGATGTCGCCGGTCCCGGTCGCCATGTCGAGAACCCTCCCCCCTTCGGGGATCTGCAGCTGGGCGACGGCGAAGGTGCGCCACCTCCTGTCGATCCCGAACGAAAGCAATCGGTTGAGCAAATCGTATCGGGGGGCGATGGAATCGAACATCTCCCGGATCCCCCGCCCCTTGTCGGAGAGCTTGGACATCGAATGAACTCCTGCTGGTGATTGGGTGCCGCGCCGATTCACTTATCACACCCTCCTCCCCGCTGTCAGCAAAAAACCCCCCTCTCGGATGTAAACGCCGTCTCGCGGCGGTATTTTAATCCAGCCATTCATCCCTCATCGCCACATGTGCCCGAATGTTCGAATAAAACAGAAGTTTTCACTTTATGCAAACGATTCTCCCGGCCGGACGAAAGCAGGTCAGATCTGGTATCTTTTCTCTCTTATCAAATAGCCTTTTTGTATTTATTTCGCTCATTTGTAAGAATGGTACAAAAAACAAAATTCTGTTTGACAAAAATAGAACATGGTATTACAAATGAACTGCGCTCGGCACCCCTCGGGCGATCCGCGACGGTGCGAAACGCAAGGGAGAGCGACAGTGGCACGAGAGATTCAATCGACACGAAGCAAGGATTCGTACTCCATACAGTCCGTCGACAACGCACTGACGCTCCTCGAGGCCCTTTGCGAAGAGGATGAAGTGGTGCGGATCTCGCGCCTGAGCGAGCGCCTCGGCATGAACAAGACAAGCGTCTTTCGACTCATGGCAACCTTCGAAAATCGCGGCTACGTCGAGAAAGAATCGGGCTCCGGGCGATATCGCCTCGGCATCTCGGCCTACGAGATGGGGCAGAAATTCCTCTCCCGCATGGGGCTGCTGCGCAAGGCCCGCCCGGTCATGGAACAACTCGGACGCCGATGCAACGAGGCGGTCTACCTCGCCATCCCCCGCCACGACGAGGTCCTTTTCCTCGACATGGTGGAGACCAGCCACCGGGTCAAGGTCGTCTCCCTTCTGGGCAACCGCTACCCCTTGGCGAGCGTCGCCGCCGGCAAGGTGATCCTCGCCCATCCCCAGGGCAAAGGAGCCTCCCCCCCCGCCCACGGCAAACCCTCCAGAACGCCAGTTCTCCCTGCGGAAGAGGTCCAGCGGATCCGACAGCAGGGATTCCACATTGAAACCGGAACACCCGATGAGGGGATCGTCTCCCTGGCCGTCCCCCTCTTTCGCGCAGGCGGAGAGCTCTGCGGATGTCTCTGCATGGTCGGACCCGAATACCGGCTGACCGAAGAGAAGGTCGCAGACGAGCTCCTCCCCCAACTGCGAGAGTCCGGCGAAATCATCTCTTCCAAGCTCGGCTATTTCGGTGAAATCCTGTAAACTATGCTGAATCATTGGCTGCTTCATCATTTTCTGCGACATCGGCAACCGCAGCGAGCCATTCGTATCGTGTCGGAGCCATGACTGACCAGGCGCCTCCTCCTCCCGGCATTTGAGACGGATTGTCTCCACCAAGGACCAGGACCACCGACGGCGGCTATGGAAAAGAGACCCATCAAATCTCCAACACGGCATAACGGGTCGTTCGTTCAAAAATATTCACCACTTCAACTACTTACACAGGGCTTCGCTTCACGGGCATATTTTCCTGAAACAATGTTCTTGACAGATATAAAACACTGTATTATTTTTCCAGCAACTGTTTTATAAGAGGATTCACAGCTTTCACGGCGAAGCGGTATCCCCGAAGAGTTGAGGGACTCGGGGGGCTACCGAAGACTCTACAGAAAATCACATTCCATCACGAAAGGGGACGAAAGGACGTACAAGGACACAAGGCACATCAAACCGTTTTATTCGCTGTCAGGTTTCGCTGGAAAGCATTTTCAAGGTCTCTTGCGAAAAAGAGAAGAAGAGAGAGGAGGCACTCATGGACAAAAGTGGAAAAGCCTACTGGCACGCGGTGCTGAAGTTGGTGGCAGTCATCCTGACCATCTGGGCGGTGGTTGCGTACGGCTTCGGCATCCTTCTGGCGCCGGCGCTCAACAACATCATGATCGGCGGCTACCCGTTCGGCTTCTGGTGGGCGCATCAGGGGTCGATGTATGTTTTTATCGCACTCATCTTCGTCTATGCCAAGTTGATGGGTAATCTTGACCGCAAATTTGATGTTCACGAGGAATAGGGAGGCGACCTAAATGGAACTGCAAACTCTTACATATCTCGTCGTCGGCGCCACCTTCGCGCTGTACATCGGTATCGCCGTCTGGGCCCGTGCCGGTAGCACCAAAGACTTTTACGTCGCAGGCGGCGGGGTTCATCCCGTCACCAACGGTATGGCGACCGCGGCCGACTGGATGTCGGCGGCCTCCTTCATCTCGATGGCCGGCCTTATCGCCAACATGGGTTACGGCGGCGGCCTCTTCCTCATGGGCTGGACCGGCGGCTACGTCCTCATGGCGTGTCTGCTCGCCCCCTATCTGCGCAAGTTCGGCAAGTTCACCGTGCCGGCCTTCGTCGCCGACCGCTACTACTCCAAGACGGCTGCCGCCACGGCGGTCATCTGCCTCCTGGTCGCCTCGATCACCTACATCATCGGCCAGATGACCGGCGTCGGCGTTACCTTCTCGCGCTTCCTCGGCGTCACCAACGAGATGGGGATCTATCTCGGCATGGGTATCGTCTTTTGCTACGCTGTTTTCGGCGGCATGAAGGGGATCACCTACACCCAGGTCGCCCAGTACTGCGTTCTGATCTCGGCCTACACCGTCCCGGCGATCTTCATCTCGTTCCAGCTCACCGGGATTCCGCTGCCCCAGCTCGGCCTCGGATCCACGCTGGCCGGCACTGACACGCACCTTCTGGCCCGCCTCGATCAGGTCGTCACCGACCTCGGGTTCGGCCAGTACACCACCACCGTCGCCGGCAGCACCCTGAACATGTTCGTCTACACCGTGTCGCTCATGATCGGTACCGCCGGTCTGCCGCACGTCATCATCCGCTTCTTCACCGTCCCCTCGGTCGCCGCTGCCCGCTCCTCGGCCGGCTGGGCCCTGGTCTTCATCGCCATCCTCTACACCACCGCCCCCGCGGTCGCCGCCATGGCGCGTTACAATCTGATTGCCACGGTTCACCCTGCCGTCCACGCAGGCGAGCCCCTCGTCGTCGAAGGCGGTGGCTTGGTGTACGACGAGCGTCCCGACTGGATGCAGCGCTGGGAAGTCACCGGCCTGCTGCGCTGGGAAGACAAGAACAACGACGGCCGCATTCAGTACTACAACGACCGCAATCCCGCCATGCAGGAGCGCGCTGCCGCTGTGGGCTGGGCCGGCAACGAGCTGACCGTCAACTCTGACATCATGGTTCTTGCCAACCCCGAAATCGCCTTGCTGCCCAACTGGGTTATCGCCCTCACCGCCGCAGGCGGCGTCGCCGCAGCCCTCTCCACCGCCGCCGGTCTGCTCCTGGCGATCTCGTCGGCGATTTCGCACGACTTGTTGAAGAAGATCTGGATGCCGAGCCTCTCGGAGAAAGGCGAGCTCCTCGCCGGCAAGATCTCCATGGCCCTCGCCATCGTCGTCGCTGGCTATTTGGGGCTGAATCCACCAGGATTTGCGGCGGGGACAGTGGCGCTCGCCTTCGGTATCGCGGCGTGCTCCATCTTCCCCTGCCTCATGATGGGTATCTTCAACAAGAAGATGAACAAGGAAGGGGCCATCGCCGGGATGATCGCCGGCCTCACGGTCACCCTCATCTACGTCTTCGCCCACAAGGGGATCTTCTTCATCCGCGGCACCGAGTTCGTCGAGCTGATCGGCGGCACGAACTCCTTCTTCGGGATCACCCCCGAGGCCTTCGGTGCCATCGGCGCGCTGGTGAACTTCGGAACCGCCTATGTGGTCAGCAAGGTCACCCCCGCGTGCCCGGATCACATCCAGCACATGGTGGAAGACGTTCGTACCCCCCGCGGTGCTTCGAAGAGCGTCGAGGGCGCACATTAATCTTCGGCTGAATCTGCAGCTGTCGATGTAAATTCGATACCCCGCCGGCTTAGCCGGCGGGGGTTTTTTTTCCAAAATTCTGTTGAATTGTTTCAACTTCCTCGGGTACAACGTAGGCATAGCCTCACAAAGAACCGGCCCCTCGATCGGGTCGACAGGAGTTGCGCGAATGGTTTTCGACGTCTATACCGCCATGACATGGATTTTGTTCCTGGCTCTGTTTCCCATGGCGTTTTTTTGGCTTCGCCGCGCTCACCGGATCTTCATTCAGCGCGACCATTCTGAAGTCGCGCTAAAAAAAGGAGAGCCGCCGCCCAATCCGAAGAAATGGGCGCCTTACACCGGCTCGGTCAATCTGATTGCCGGCGTCGTCGCCGTCTGGATTATCATCGGCATCCCCATCTGGATCGCCACGGGGCTTCGCATCGGCCCCTTCCATCATTTCGACGCCTGGAGCGCTCTCGCCGGCACGACGATCTGGCTCAAGGTCTTCGCAGACTTCATCATCAGCCGCCAGGCACACCCCAAGGCCTGGAGCGTCAACAAGGACAAGAAAAAGTAGCAGGCGCCCTGCGGCAACCCTTCGCGCCTGCGCGCCGCCCGTAGACGAGAGATGAGGAAACGATGGACGTCGGAAAGGACACGAAAAGCTCCGAAGCGCTCGATCAACTCCCCGACGCGGTCTTCGAGCGGTTCAAGGAAGCCGCTGTCGTCGAAAAGTTCCCTCCGCACACGCATATCTTCAAGCAGAACGACCCACCGACCGGCTATCTGTATCTGATCAAAAAGGGAATCGTCGAGATCGCCGCCTCCACTCCCAGCGGCATCGAGATGGTCGTCGATTACCGCCACGAAGGCGAATTCTTCGGCGGAACCCCCATCTTTACCGGGGAGCCATACACCGCCGGGGCGCGCACCGTGAAGGCGACCGAATGCTATGTCGTCCCCGAGCATGTGGTGCGCCAGGCGCAGAGCGAATTTCCGCAGCTTCGCGACTACTTCACCCGTTTCGTCCTCACCCGCGTCAAGCACCTTTACGCCGACATCGTCACCGAGCACAGCAAAAAGGCCCTAACGCAGATGGAGGCCTTTCCCTTTCAGAAACGCCTGTCCGAGATCATGTCGACCCCGGTCGAGGTCTGCTCCGTGCAGTCCACCGCCCAGGAGATCGCCCGCCAGATGAGCGACAAGGGGATCAGCTCGGTCCTCGTCCTCGACGACTTCGACTCTCCCATCGGCATCGTCACCGAGCGCGACATCGTCACCAAGGTCGTCGCTCCGGCAGAGGGCGACCTACGCACGGCCACCGCCGGCGTGATCATGACCGAGCACCCCTACGCGATGTCGCCCGACGAATACATGTACGAGGCGATGTCCTACATGCTCGGCCACAAGATCAAGCACCTCCCCGTGGTGGACGCAGAGAAGGCCGTGGGGATCGTCACCATGCAGGATCTGCTGCGCTTCCGCAGTCAGAAGGCGATGCTGCTGATCGGCAGCGTCAAGGAGGCGCACTCGATCGGCGATCTGAAGATCATCAAGGCTCAGGTCGTCAAGGTGGCCAAGGCCCTTTTGAGCGAGACGCGCTCGCCCTTCGAGACGATGGAGATTCTCTCCTACATCCATCACTGCATTCAGCGGCGCTGCTTCGATCTCGTGCTGGAGCAGATGAGACAGGAGGGGATCACCCCGCCCGACATCCGCTTCTGCCTCATGATCATGGGGAGCGGGGGCCGAAAAGAGATGCTTCTTGCGCCGGATCAGGACAACGGCCTCATCTACGAAAACTTCCCCGACGAGCGCCTGGAGGAGGTGGACGCATTCTTCGTCCCCTTCGCAGATCGCGTCGCATCCGCCTTCGCCGAAGTCGGCTACCCTTTTTGCAACGGGGAGGTCATGCTCAACAACCCCCTGTGGCGAGGACGCCTTAAGGATTGGCAAAAGCGCGTCTCCGGCTGGATCACCCAACCCGAGCCGCAGATGGTCATGACCTCGACGATCTTCTTCGACTTCATGCCGCTCACCGGCGACCCCACCCTGTGCAAGGACCTGCGGCAGATCGTTCACCGCGAGCTTCGCGGCAACGAGCACTTTCTCTATCACCTGCTCGAAAACGATCTCAATCACAAGCCCCCCCTCGGATTCCTCGGGCGCTTCCTCGTCGAGAAAAGCGGCAAGCACAAAGGGGAGCTCTCCCTGAAACAGGCCGGCAGCATCTTCATCGTCGACTGCCTGCGCATCTTTTTGCTCGAACGGGGGCTCGATGCGACAACGACCGTCGAGCGACTGGAGAAACTCGTCAAGCTCAACGTCTTCGATCAGGAGACGGCGGAGCACCTCAAGGCGGCGTTCGAGGCCTTCACCTTTTTGCGCCTGCGCCATGAGATCGAGCTGATCGAGGAGGGGAAAGCGCCGACGCACTATATCGACCCGCACGCCCTGAGCAAGAACGAGCAGGATCTTCTGCGTGAATCGTTTCGCGCTGTCGGCAAACTGCAGGACTCTGCCCGCCGCCACTTCGGCCGCGGAGCCCTGTAGGTGCAGGCGCTCTTTTCAATTGACTCGAACAAAACATTGTACTAAACCTACCATCGCACCTAGCCGCTATTCACCTGCCTGCGGTATGCCGTCCTCACACCTCGTCGCGCACCATACCGGATCAGTATTTTTTGGAGTCTGCCCAATGCCGGTGCCCAGAAGAGTCGAAGTCAACTTTTTCCGTCCCTCCACGCAGAACATGAAGCGGGAAGTCGGGGTCGCCTGGACGATCCTGGCGATCTGGGGCGCGTTGTCCTTCGGCATCCCCGTGCTGATCTGGGTCGCAGGGCTCGGCGATCCGACGGGGCTCGGGCGCTCGTTCATGACCGACACCATCTTCCTCGGATTTCCCCTTCACTACTGGCTGATCGCGCAGGGGTGCACCATCGGCTACGTCCTGCTGTGCAAGCTCTACTGTTCGTTGTGGGACAAGCGGATTAAACCCCATGCGCCGGCGGCGCAGAAGGGTTCAAGATGGTAACGACCATGCGCCGGACCTTCACCACCCTTTTCCTTCTTCTTTTCCTTCTCCCCGCGACGGCCATGGCTGCGGGCGAAGAGATCTATCAGGTCGAGCAGGGATTCAAGCTCATCCCGGCCATCATCATGATGGCCACACTGGCCCTGTATGTCGGGGTCGGATTTCTTTCCAAGGTATCGGACACCTCCGGTTACTGGGTCGCCGGCCAGGGGATCGGCAAGTACGGCAACGGCGCCGCCATCGCCTCGGACTGGATGAGCGCCGCCTCGTTCATGGGGGTGGCAGGGCTGCTTTACCTCAAGGGGTGGTTCGGCCTTGGGTACATCATCGGCTGGACCGGGGGGTATGTCCTGCTCCTGGTACTGCTGGCCGCGCAGCTTCGACGGTTCGGCAAATTCACCATTCCTGAATTTCTCGGCGACCGCTACGATTCCCATTCGGTGCGCCTCATCGCCGCCTCGGTCACCGTCATCATCGCCATCACCTACTCCACCGCGCAGTTCAAGGGGATCGGCCTGGTGTGCGGGTGGATCTTCGGGATGAGCTACACCGCCAGCGTCTTTTTCGCCGCCGGCGTCGTGTGCGCCTACATGCTGATCTCGGGGATGTCGGGGGTGACGCGCAATCAGCAGATCCAGTACGTCATCCTCATCTCGGCCTTTTTGATCCCGCTGTGGATCCTGATCCGAAAGGCGGGGGGGACGGGGATCCTCCCTCAGCTCGAGTACGGCAGCATCCTCGCCGGGCTGATGGAAGGGCACGTCGCCGCCGAGGCGGGGGGCCGCCTCACCGGCGAAGACCTCATCGAGGCGAGCCGGGTCTATCTCCCTTGGGGGACGGGGGGGACGATCTACCACTTCATCGCGCTGGTCTTCACCCTCATGGTCGGCACGGCGGGCCTGCCCCACATCATGATCCGCTTCTACACGATCAAGAACGAGGATGTCGCGCGCCGCTCGGTCCTGTGGGGCCTCTTCTTCATCGGCCTGCTCTACTGGTCCTCCCCGGTCTACGCCGCCATGGGGAAGTTCTGGAACCCGCTGGGGGGCGCTCAGGTCGCCGACGTCATCATCCTCTCCGCGCCCGAGAGAGCCGGGATGGGGCAGGCGTTTCTCGGCTATCTCGCCTCCGGCGCTCTGGCGGCGGGGATCTCGACGGTGGCGGGGCTGCTGCTCGCCGGCGCCTCGGCGGTCGCCCACGATTTTTACGCCACGGTGCTGCGCCCCGCAAGCAACGACAGGCAGCGCCTCTTTGTCGGGCGGCTCTTCACCGCCGTCCTGTGCGGCATCGTCGTCGTCACCGCCCTCTACCCGCCCGCCCTCATCGCGCAGATCGTCGCCATGGCCTTCGCCATCGCCGGCAACACCATCTTTCCGGCCTGCGTGCTGGGGGTCTGGTACAGCAAGGCCAACAAGTACGGCGCATTGGCCGGGATGACTTTCGGCTTGACCATGACCCTGATCGCCATGGCGGGCTGGATGCTGCGAATCCCCGCCTTCGGCGACACCGGCATTCTGCCCGCCACCAGCTCGGCGCTGATCGTCTGCCCCCTGGCGTTTCTGATCAACATCATCGTCTCGAACCTGACCCACGAAAAGGTCACCGCCGAGTCCGCCATGAAGTCCGATTCCATTTTGCGCAGGCTGCACAACATCCCCGACGAGATGGAAGGCGCCACTTCTGCGGGCGATCGCCCCGAGGCGACAGCTCCGGGGCGTTAGTGGAGTTGCTGCCATGTTCACCCGCAAACGCATCGCCATGAGCTTTTCGGTTTTGGGCATCGTCCTGATGGGGGTCGACATGATGGTGACGCGCGATTTCTTCGTCCATGTCGGCGAGCTCATGATCGCCTCCCTTCTGTGCCTCGCCCTCGGGATCTTCATCGACCGCGAGAAAAAAGGCGCACCCCGCAAGGGCTCCTGATCACCACGCCTCCATCTCCCCCCGGGACCGCACCACCTCCATCGGCTCGGACTGCGCCTTTGTCTTGCCCCTTCGCGAGGGCGATGATAGGATGTGAAATCGTTTACCTTTCACTTTCGGGGTTCTTTCATGGGCTTGGTCAGCTATCTGCAAAACCTTGAGCCGTTCAACCAGATCCCCGAAGCGCTCTTCGAAGAGATCTCCGCCTCCGCCACCATCAAAACCTACCTTCCGCGCACCTTCATCTTCCAGCAGAACGACTATCCCACCGGCTACCTCTATGTCGTCAAGGAGGGGCTTGTGGAGATCACCGTCATCACCCCCGGCGGCACCGACATGGTCGTCGACTACCGCAAGGAGGGGAGTTTTCTCGGCGGGACCCCGATCTTCACCGAAGAGCCCTACACCGGCGGGGCGCGGACCGTCAAGACGACGCAGTGCTACCTCATCCCTCAGGAGGTTCTGCGCCGTGCGGCCAGGGACTGTCCCGGCATTCGCGAATATTTCACCCGGCTCGTGCTGTCGCGCCTTCGCCAGCTCTATCTCGAAATCGTCTCGGATCATCACCGCATGGCCCTCACCCATGTCGAGGCGTATCCGTTCAAGAAACGCCTCTCCGAGGTCATGATCACCCCGGCGGAGACCTGCCTCGGCGAAGACGGCGTGCGCGTGGTCGCCCGGCGCATGGCCGAGAAGAGGATCGGCTCACTGCCGGTGGTCGACGAGCAGAACCGCCTGAGCGGCATCATCACCGAAAACGACCTCGTCACCAAAGTCCTCGCGCCGGAAGGAGGAGATCCCGACGCCCTGTGCGCCCGCGACATCATGACCGCGGAGACCTTCACCCTGCCTCCGTCGACCTTCATGTACGAGGCGATGTCGTTCATGATCGGTCATCGCATCAAGCACCTCCCCGTCGTCGACGCCGAAGAGCTCGTCGGAATCGTCTCGCTGCGCGATCTGATGCGCTACCGCAGCCACAAAGCGATGATTCTGGTGGGGAGCATTCGGGACGAGACGACCATCGCGGGGCTTGCCGACATTCACAAAGAGGCGGTCGGCGTCGCCCGTTCGCTCCTCTCCGAGACGCGCAGCGCCCCCGAGGTGATGGAGATCCTCTCCTATATCCATCACAGCATCATTCGGCGCACCTTCGAGATTTGCCTGGAACAGACCAAGGCAGAGGGGCGACAGCTCCCCGATATCCGCTTCGCCTTCATCATCATGGGGAGCGGCGGGCGGCGCGAGATGCTCCTTCGCCCCGATCAGGACCACGGCTTCGTCTTCGAGAACGTCCCCGATGCGCGACTCGGCGAAATCGACGCCTTTTACGGCCCTCTGTCGGATCGTCTGGTGGAGGCGCTCGCCGAAGTCGGCTACCCGTTGTGCCGCGGCAGGGTCATGGCCAACAACCCCCAATGGCGCGGACGACTGTGCGACTGGTATTCGCGCATCCGTGGATGGGTGAACGACCCCGAGCCGCAGGCCGTGCGCTATTCGTCCATCTTCTTCGATTTCGTCACCCTCACCGGCGACCCCAGCCTGGCCCACGACCTGCGCCACATCGTCACCGACCAGATCCGTCAGTTCCAGGGATTTCTCTATCACATGATGTCGCTCGACCTTCGCTACAAGGTCCCCGTCGGGCTTTTCGGACGCTTTCTGGTCGAAAAGGACGGCGAGCGCAAAGGGGAGCTCTCCCTCAAGCAGGGGGGCTCGATCTATCTGGTCGACTGCATCCGGATGTTCGCTCTGGAGAAGGAAATCCAGTCCGTCACCACCCTCGACCGCCTCAAAGAGCTCGTTCAGCTCAACGTCTTCGCCCCGGAGACGGCCGAGCATGTCCGCGCCGCCTTCGAGGCGCTCTCCTTTTTGCGCCTGCGCAACGAGGTCAACCTCATCGAACAGGGGAAGAAGCCGTCTCACTACATCGACCCCTACTCCCTCTCCCCCAACGAGCAGGATCTGCTGCGCGAGTCCTTTCACGCCGTCGCCAAACTGCAGGACGCGGCGAAGCGGCATTTCTCCAAGGCGCCCTTCTGAGCATCGCCTCCCCCCTCGGATTTTCCGCATAAAAAACGGCCGCGGTTTTCACCGCAGCCGTTCAAGGTTATTGATGTACTACTGCTATGCCGGCTCTAGTCGATCGAACGGACCGGGGGGACCTCGGTCGCCCTAGGTACAGCGTGCTGGTCATCAGGCGTAAGCAGACGCGCCTCGTCCCCGAAATGGGGCGCCACACCGTAGAAACGGTCGATCATCTGATCGTCGGTATGCACCGTCACGAAACGTCCGTCCCTCTCGCCCCTCAAAGCGGCTGCGGGTACGAGATAGGTCTGATCGGTCGCCG
>JBJHBH010000049.1:0-26197 GCA_050485365.1 Desulfuromonadales bacterium
CGCCCAGGAGGAGGTCTGGATCCGGCAGGGGATCAAGGCTCGGCGCACCCGAAACGAGGGGAGGGTGCGCGACCTGAAGGCGATGCGCGAAGAGCGGCGGCGCCGCCGCGAGCGCACCGGCAAGGCGAAGCTGCAGCTCACAGAGGCCGAGCGCAGCGGCACCCTCGTCGCCGAGGCGAAAGGGGTCACCTTCGGCTACGGTGAGACTCCCGTCGTTGCCGACTTTTCGGCCACTGTTCTTCGCGGCGACCGCATCGGGATCATCGGCCCCAACGGCGCGGGGAAGACGACCCTTCTGAAACTCCTCTTCGGCGAGCTCGCTCCGCAGCAGGGGACGGTGCGTCTCGGCACCAATCTGCAGATCCTCTATTTCGATCAGCTTCGCGAGCAACTCGACCCGGACAAGACGGTGCAGCAAAGTCTCAGCGGCGATCAGGACACCGTCCTCGTCGGCGGGCGTCCCCGCCACGTCTACGGCTACCTGCAGGATTTTCTCTTCACCCCCGACCGCGCCCGCACTCCGGTGCGCATCCTCTCCGGCGGCGAGCGCAGCCGCCTGCTGCTGGCGCGCCTCTTCACCCGCGAAGCGAACGTGCTGGTGCTCGACGAGCCGACCAACGATCTCGACATGGAGACCCTCGAGCTTCTGGAGGAGCTTCTGGCCGAGTTCGGCGGGACGGTCTTCGTCGTCAGCCACGACCGCGACTTTCTCAACCGCGTCGTGACGAGCACCCTCGTCTTCGAGGGGGAGGGGCGGGTGGAGGAGTACGTCGGCGGCTACGACGACTGGCTGCGCCAGCGCCCGCAGCCCGCGGCCCCCGAGGAGCCGCCGAAGGGGGTGAAGGAGAAACCGCAGAAGGAGCGCCCCCGCAAGATCACCTTCAAGGAGCGCCAGGAGCTCGCCGAGCTCCCCCGCCGCATCGAGGCGCTGGAGGGCGAGCAGGCCAGGCTCCACGAGACGATGGCCGACCCCGACTTCTATCGCGAAGCGGGAGAGAAGGTCGCGGCCGCGAAAGCACGGCTGGAGACTCTGGAAAACGAGCTGGAGGGGGCCTACGCCCGCTGGGCGGAGCTGGAGGCGCTGGGGGAATAGAGAGGCATTCCATTCGTCCCATACGTCTCATAGGACCCATGGGACGAATGAGACCTATAAGAATTTGATCCAATTTCAGACTGAATCCAGGAAGGAACACCCATGGACAACCGCATGGTTCTCGTCACCATGACCGGCCCCGACCGCCCGGGCATCATCGCCGCGGTAACGGGGCAGATCGCCGAGGCGGGGGCGCGCATCCGCGACATCGAGCAGACCGTCACCCATACCCTCCTCTCCCTCTCGGTCCTCATCGACTTCACCTCCGGCGAGAGCGACCAGAAGCCGCTGGTGAAGGACCTCCTCTTTCTGGCCAAGGAGATGGGGCTCGATCTTGACTTTCAGGTCCTTACCGAGGCCGACTACCGGCGCAAGACGACGCGCAACGCCCACGTCGTCACCATCATGGGGGGGGAGGTGAACGCCGCCGCCCTGGCGCAGGTCTCGGGAATCCTGGCGCGCAACGAGGTGAACATCGAGCGCATCTCCAAGCTCACCCAGGGGCAGCTGCGCTGCGTGGAGATGCTGGTGACCGTCCCCCCCGCCCTCGACGTCAAGGCGATGACCCGCACCCTGCTCGGTGAGGGGAGCGCCCTAGGGGTCGACATCGCGGTGCAGAAGGAGGGGCTCTACCGCCGCGCCAAGCGCCTCATCGTGATGGATATGGATTCGACCCTCATCCAGATCGAGGTCATCGACGAGCTCGCCCGGATTGCGGGGGTGGGGGCCGAGGTCGCGCAGATCACCGAGCGGGCGATGAACGGCGAGCTCGACTTCGCAGGCGCCCTGCGGGCCCGGGTCGCCCTGCTGAAAGGGCTGCCGGCCAACGCCCTGGAAGAGGTCTACCGCAACATCCCCTTCACCCCCGGCGCCAAGACGATGGTGCGGGTGCTCAAGCGCCTCGGCTTTCGCACCGCCGTCATCTCCGGCGGCTTCACCTTCTTCACCGACCGGCTGAAGAGCGAGCTCGGCCTCGACTACGCCTTCGCCAACGCTCTGGCGATCGAGGCGGGGCGCGTCACCGGCGAGGTGAGCGGCCCCATCGTCGACGGCGCCCGCAAGGCCGAGCTTCTGGAGGAGATCGCGACCCGCGAGGGGATCACCCTCGATCAGGTCATCGCCATCGGCGACGGCGCTAATGATCTGCCGATGCTCGGAAAAGCTGGGCTGGGGATCGCCTTCAACGCCAAGGCGCGGGTGCGCGAGCAGGCCGACACCCACATCAACCAGCAGAGCCTCGACTCGATTCTCTATCTGCTCGGCCTCTCCGAGCGCGACATGGCGGAGATCGGCGGATGAAGCTCCCCGCCCCTCTCGTCGAAGGGACGCTGGTGCGGCGCTACAAGCGCTTTTTGGCCGACGTCGAGCTCGCCGACGGCTCCGTCGTCACCGCCCATACCCCCAACACCGGCAGCATGCTGCAGTGCGCCGTCGCGGGGCACGCGGTCCTCATCTCGCGCGCCGACAACCCGGCGCGCAAGCTCCCCTTCACCCTCGAGCTCATCCGCGTCAACGGACACTGGGTCGACACCCACACGCACCGCACCAACCGCGTGGTGGAGGAGGCGCTGCGCGGCGGGCGGATTACGGGGCTGGAGGGATACGACGTCTTCCCCGAATCCCGCTTCGGGGAGAGCCGCCTCGATTTTCTGCTGAAAAAGGGGGAGGAGAAGGTCTTCGTCGAAGTGAAGAACGTCACCCTCACCGACGGAGGCGAGGTCGCCTGCTTCCCCGACGCCGTCACCGAGCGCGGCCGCCGGCACCTGAACGATCTGCAGCGGGCCGTGCAGCAGGGGCACCGCGCCGTCATCTTCTTTCTGGTGCAGCGCGGCGAGGCGACGGCCTTTCGCCCCGCCGACCACATCGACCCCGCCTACGGCCGCACCCTGCGCGAGGTCGCCTCGCAGGGGGTGGAGATCATCGCCTGCCGCAGCATCGTTACGCCCCAGGAAAACCGGGTGGGAGAGCGGCTGCCGGTGGTCCTTTGATCTAGTGCCCCGTGCGGCCAATCGTGTCTTCTAATTCCGGCTCTTTTCGGCGCTGTCTGCGTTACGCCAGCTTGACCTAGCGCTTGGCTAGGCCTGCGTTGGCGACGCCTTGACAGCACCAAAAATACCTCAGAATTATTTGACACGACCAACCACACGGGACAACTCGTGCGCTGAAGGGTCTGCTAAAAGAGTTGACAGGCTGCCGGAAAAAGGTTTAAAAAGAAATTTCTAATCATAATGGGGGGGACGAATGAAATTCAGTGAAGGTGACAAGACGGGGAGCGGCTGCCGCGACAGAGCGGTCTGCGGCCTTTTTGCATCGTGCTGATGGGTTGAGGGGAAATGAGCGATTCCGTACCGTCCCATCCCGTGCCGCCCGAGATGACGCTGGAGCATTTCATCGCCAGGCAGCCGATTCTCGACAGAAACCTCAATATCTTCGGCTACGAGCTCCTTTTTCGCTCGGGGATGGAGAACTTCTTCAGTCATGAGGACGAAGACGAGGCGAGCTCCCGCGTCATGGCCAACAGCTCGTTTCTCTTCGGCATCGAGGAGATGTCGGGGGGAGCGAAGGTCTTTTTGAACATCACCCGCAACATTCTGATCAACAACTTCGCCACACTCCTTCCCAACAAGTTCGTCATCGTCGAGCTGCTCGAAACCCTCGAGGCCGATCCCCAGGTGATCGAGGCGTGCCGGAACCTGAGAGAGCACGGCTTTATCCTCGCTCTGGACGATTACGTCGACGATCCGCAGTTTCACCCCTTTCTCGATCTCGCCCAGATCGTCAAAGTCGATTTTCGAAATACCGACGAACGCGAGCGCAGGCGCCTCGCCGAGGTCTTCATCCCCCGCGGCATCAAGATGCTGGCGGAGAAGGTCGAAACGCAGGAAGATTTCCGGCAGGGGCTCGAGATGGGGTATTCCTACTTCCAGGGGTATTTCTTCAGCAAGCCGGTCATCATTTCGCGCAAAGACGTTCCGATTTTCAAACTCCAATACCTTCGCATTCTGAAGGAGATCAACGCTGCGGAGGTCAACTTCCGCCGCTTGGCCGAGACGATCCAGGGGGATGTGGCGATAACGTACAAGCTGTTGCGCTATACCAACTCCGTCGCCTTCGGCCTGCGCCTCAAGGTGACCTCCATCCTGCAGGCGCTGGCGCTTCTGGGAGAGGACGAATTCAAGAAGTGGATTTCGCTGCTGAGCCTGACCGGCATGGCCAAGGACAAGCCGACCGAGCTCGTCCACACCTCGCTGGTCAGAGCCAAGTTCTGCGAGCTTCTGGCGCCGGCGCTCTCCAAATCGTCCCGAAGCGCAGACCTTTTTCTTCTCGGTCTCTTCTCGCTGCTCGACGCTATTCTCGACCGCCCCCTCGATGAAATTCTCTCCGAGGTCCATGTGGAGGACGACGTACACGCCGCTCTTCTCCAGCAAGGGGGTACGCTCGACTCCCTCCTTCGGCTTGTCGTCTCCCTGGAAAGGGGGGAGTGGGAGAGTCTCTCCCGGCTGGCCGAGGAACTGGCCATCGACGAAACCGTCCTCCCGCCGCTCTACCTTCAGGCCGTCAAGTGGGGGCGCGAGACCTGCTGCATGGGCTGAGGCTCACCGAAGGGTGGCGCGTCGCGATTTGTTTGAAAATATCGCAGAAAAATAGTAGGTTAGTGCCAGGTGAATCGGAAGCCCGATTCCACAGAGGATGGAGTAAGGAACAATGTCCACGAGAGCTCTGGCACTTATCTGCCTGTTCGCGTTCGTTCTGGCGGCCCCCGCAGAGCTGAGGAGCGAGCAGCTTCAACAGGATGTTCCCGAGGGGTTCGCCGTCTATTCGGAGCAGCGCCGCGGCAAGATCCTGACCATCGAGCTCCTCCCCGTGGGGGAGGTGCGTCAGAACTGGACCGAGATGCTCACCACCCAGATTTTTTTCGGGGGGATGAGCGTTTCGCCCGAGGGATTCTACGACCATTTCGCCGATCTGTGGAAGTTGAGCTGCCCCGGTTCGGAGGTGGCGCTCGTCGATTCGGGCATCCAGAACGGCTATCCCTACGTCCTCGGTCGCCTGACCTGTCCGTCGAGCCCCGCCAGCGGAAAGCCCGAGCACACCTGGCTCAAGGCGGTGGAGGGGCACCACAACTTCTACGCGGTACAAAAATCGTGGAGGAGGGTTCCGCACCCCGACGAGATCGCCCACTGGAAGGACTACCTTCGCATGGTCCACCTGTGCGATCCGCGTCTCCCCGCCCACGCCTGCCCCTGACGCCCGTCATGATCGCCACCGGGCTGGTCACCGAGTACAACCCCTTTCACAACGGACACCTCCATCACCTGCGCGAATCGCTGCGGATCTGCGGCGCCGATGTGGCCGTGGCGGTGATGAGCGGACATTTTCTGCAGCGCGGCGAGCCCGCCCTCGCGGATAAATGGGTGCGCGCCCGGATGGCGCTGGCCGCAGGGGTCGACGTGGTGATCGAGCTCCCCTTCGCCTGGGCGTGCAACAGCGCGCCGCATTTCGCCGCGGGGGCGATCGGCGCCCTCGACGCCCTGGGCGCCGTCGACGCGATTTGCTTCGGCAGTGAATCCGGAGACATCGAGGCGCTGCAGCGCTGCGCCTCTTTTCTTGACGAGCAGGGGGCGCGGCTCGACGAGGCGACCGGCGCCGCCCTGCGCCGCGGCGTCAACTATCCCACGGCCCGCGCCGCCGCCGTCTCGGGGCACGGCGATGGGCGGCGGCACGCCCCGATCCTCGCGCACCCCAACAACATTCTAGCGGTGGCCTACCTGCGGGCGCTTCGTAGCGCAGACAGCGCCATGCGCCCCGTGACCGTTCGGCGCATCGGCGCCGGGTACGGCGACACGCAGGCGGTCGAGGGGATTGCCAGCGCCACCGGAATCCGCCATATGATGCAGCGCGGCGAAGATCCCGCCCCCTATCTCCCCCCAGAGGTCGAGGCGATCCTGCGGCAGGCCGTGGCGTGTGGGGCGGTGGCCGACGCCGACAAGATGCTTCCTTTGCTGCTGTGTGCCATCTTCCGGGGTGAGGAGAGCCTGCAGCGCATCTACCTGGTCGAGGACGGTATCGAGAAGCGTCTGCTGCGCGCGGCCGATGGCGCCCGCACCTATCGCGAGCTCGTCTCGGCCGTCAAGTCCCGGCACATGACCCGCACCCGCGTCCAGCGCCTCCTCGCCCATGTGCTCAACGAGGTGAGCGCCGAGGAGATGGACGCCCACCTGCGAAGCGGTCCGCTCTACCTGCACCTGCTGGGCGCCTCGGCCCGCGGACGGGAATTTCTCGCCGCCTGCCGCACGTCGCTTCGCGTCCCCCTGGTCGCCAACTACTCGCGCATCCACAGCGTACTGAAGCGCCGCTACGGAAGCGGAACGCCCCGGCACGGGGTTGCGCTGCGCCAGTTGGCGCTAGAGTTGCGCGCCACGCGCAATTACACACTGCTTCTACGGCAATGGAGCGCACAGAGCCGGAATCGCGATTTTTTCGAGCCCCGTGCGGCGCAGGCCGGCGCTCCATCTGTTCGCTGAAGAAAAGTTCTGAAGGAAGGCGTGGCCCGCGCTCAGATCGTCCAGACCTTGACTTCGGGCATGTTCAGATCGTCGAGAACGTGTTTGGCGGCGCTTTCGCACTTTTTCGGCACCAAAATGCTGAACTCCGCCTCGTTTCCCCTGGCGAAATCGTAGAAGGCTTCGAACTGCTCTCTGGTATAGGCCATATCGATCGTTTCGTTCGTCTCGACTTCGAAGACGTACTGCTTGCCGTTTTTCCAGGCGATGACGTCGGAGACGTATTTGTTTCCGTTGCGCCCCACCATCTCGTCGGGATCGTCGAAGTGACCGAGATGGCTGCATTTGATGTCGGAATACCCCTGCTCGACGAGATAGCGGACGAGGGAGGTGATCATGTAGTCGTGCTTGCTCTGCGACTCGGCGGTTCTCTTCCCCATTTGAAAGGCCTCCTTGGAGGGAGATCTGATCGTTGCCCGCCGCCGCAGGACCTTCCGCCCCCGTCGGCCGCATGGGCAAGCTCGCGCAGGTTAAATCCTACAAATCAAAAAGGGGCCGTCAAGGCGCCCCGCCCTTCTTTTGTGTGCCGCCGGAGATAAATAACCTTTTGTTTATACAGGTGAAATTTTACGGAGGAAGGTTTGGGTGCAAGGAATGAAACTTTGCTAATCAAGATTGGCAACCTCGTTCTTGAAATTGAACAGGACTTTGGTTGCAAGGTCGGCCTCGTGGCCGATGCGGCTCGTCTTGCCGTAGACTTTCTGCACGTCCACGGCGACTTTGAGTAGCTGCTCGTAAAGTTCGGTGAGCTTCACCACGCAGCTCTCTCTTTGCTGCGCGCTGAATCCCTGGGTCCTGGCCTCGGTCTGGTTCATCGGCTGCGCCTCCTGCAGAGTGGATTTCGTTTGATTCTGACAGCCGCGTGCCAAATGTCAAAAAGCCGGGGGTGGCCGTTCAGGGCGCGCTTGGAACTTTGGAAAAAGGTATGCTACGATTGCTTTAAGAATTTTCCGAGGAGCGGTATCGGGTGAGCAAGTTGCAATTGCCGGCGGGAGAGACGCGGGTTCGTGAAAAAAGCCGAAGCCGGGCGGTCCAACCGCCGCTGTTCAAGGTTCTGATGCACAACGACGATTACACCACCATGGAATTCGTGGTTCACGTGTTGCAGAGCGTTTTTCACAAACCGAGCGTCGAGGCCAACCAGATCATGCTCAACATCCATTTCAAAGGGGTCGGCATGTGCGGCACTTATCCCTTTGAGGTCGCGGAAACCAAAGTGAGCCGGGTGCATGCCCTGGCTCGGGAATCGGGCTACCCTCTGCGGTGCAGCCTGGAAGAGGCGTAACGTCTTTCATGTTCAGTCAGGAAGTACAGATCACATTCACTCTGGCGGTTCGCGAAGCGCAGCGGCGTCAGCACGAATATCTGACGACGGAGCACGTCCTGTACGCGATCCTCTTTGAGGAGAGCGGGCAGGACATCATCCGCAACTGCGGCGGAAATCTCGAAGGTCTGCGCGAGCTGCTGGAGGAATTCTTCATCGCGCATCTCGACACGCTGCCCGGTGAGCAGGAGTCGGTGCCGGAGCAGACGATCGGACTGCAGCGGGTGCTGCAGCGCACCGTTTTGCACCAGCAGTCCGCGGGGAAGAAGGAGATCACCGTCGGCGACGTGCTGGCGGCGATTCTGGAGGAGAAGAGCTCCCACGCCGCCCGGCTCCTCGAGTCGCAGGGGATCAGCCGCCTCGATGTGCTCAACTTCGTCGCGCACGGCGTCGCCAAGGTCCCCAGGGGGCAGGGGGACGACCCCCGCCCCGTCTCTCCCCAGAGCGATGAGACAGCGGCGCCCGCGAAGGGGGGGCGCGATCCTCTGGCGTCCTTCACGATCAATCTGCTTGAGCGCGCCCGCGCCGGAAAGATCGATCCGCTGATCGGCCGCAGCCGCGAGCTCGAACGCACCACGCAGGTGCTGTGCCGGCGGCGCAAGAACAATCCGATCTTCGTCGGCGAGCCCGGCGTCGGAAAGACCGCCTTGGCCGAGGGGCTGGCCCTGATGATCCACCGCGAGGAGGTCCCCGATCTGCTGCGCGAGTTCGAGATCTACTCCCTCGACATGGGGGCGCTGTTGGCGGGGACCAAGTTCCGCGGCGATTTCGAGGAGCGCCTCAAGGCGGTCCTCGGCGCGCTGACCAAAAAGCCCAAGTCGATCCTCTTCATCGACGAGATTCACACCATCGTCGGGGCGGGGGCGACGAGCGGCGGAAGCCTCGATGCCTCCAACATCCTCAAGCCGGTTCTGGCCTCGGGGGAGATGCGCTGCATCGGCTCGACCACCTACGAAGAGTACAAGAATCTCTTCGACAAGGATCGGGCGCTGTCGCGCCGCTTCCAGAAGATCGACATCGTAGAGCCGAGCGTCGAGGAGACGGTGGAGATCCTGGGGGGGCTCAAGGAGCAGTATGAGACGCACCACGGAGTGCGCTACGGCGCCGACGCCCTTCGCGCCGCGGCCGAGCTTTCGGCCCGCCACATCAACTTTCGCCACCTGCCCGACAAGGCCATCGACGTCATCGACGAGGTGGGAGCGAACTTCCGCATCCATCCCAGGGCCTCCAACGAGGTGACGGTCGCCGACATCGAGGCGGTGGTCGCCGGGATGGCCCGCATCCCCGCCCGAAGCGTTTCGGCCTCGGACCGCCGGCGCCTCAAGAGCCTCGATCGCGACTTGAAGAAGGTGGTGTTCGGACAGGACGCCGCCATCGAGGCGCTCAGCCGCTCGATCCTGCGCGCACGGGCGGGCTTGGGGCATCCGGAGAAGCCGACCGGCTCGTTCCTGTTCACCGGTCCCACGGGGGTCGGAAAGACCGAGGTCGCCCGGCAGCTGGCGATCCGGCTCGGGGTGGAATTTCTGCGCTTCGACATGAGCGAGTACATGGAGAAGCATTCGGTCTCGCGTCTCATCGGCGCACCGCCAGGCTACGTCGGCTTCGAGCAGGGGGGGCTCCTCACCGAGGCGGTGGTGAAAAATCCGTACGCCGTTTTGCTCCTCGACGAGATCGAGAAGGCCCACCCCGACCTGTTCAACATTTTGCTGCAGGTGATGGACCACGGCACCCTGACGGACAACAACGGCAAGAAGGCCGATTTTCGCAACGTCGTGCTCATCATGACGAGCAACGCCGGGGGGCGCGAGATGAGTGCCAACCCCATCGGCTTCGGCGGCGCCCCCGCCGCCAACCCGAAGCAGAGCGTCGAGAAGGCGTTTTCCCCCGAGTTCCGCAACCGCCTCGACGCCATCATCCCCTTCGCCCATCTCGACGAAAAGGCACTGGGCAAGGTCGTCGACAAGTTCATGGGCGAGCTGGGCGAGCGCGTGCACGACAAGGGGATTTCCATCACCCTGTCTCCGGCCGCCCGCCTCCATCTGGCCCGCCGCGGCTACGACCCCGTCTACGGGGCGCGTCCCCTCGGGCGTCTCATCCAGAGCGAGATCGGCGACGTCATCGCCGCCGAGATCCTCTTCGGCCGCCTGAGCAAAGGGGGAACGGCGCGCATCGGGGTCAAGGCCGAAAAACTCACCTTCAGCTATTCGTAACCTAGGCAGGCGATGGGTGATGGGCCAGAGGCGCTATGGAGAGATCCATGGCCTCTTGCCTATGGCCTCTCGCCTGATTTTCCATGCCCGTTTTCCAGCTTATCAAGCAGCTCGCATTCCCCCCCGCCGATCTTGCCGACCCCGACGGTCTGCTCGCCGTGGGAGGGGATCTGTCGGCGCCGCGTCTCCTTCTGGCCTATTCGATGGGGATCTTCCCCTGGTTCAGCGACGGCGATCCGATTCTGTGGTGGTCTCCCGATCCGCGCTGCATTCTGGAGCCGTCCAAGGTGCATGTTTCGGGGAGCCTCGCCAAGGTCCTTCGGCAGCGGCGCTTCACCGTCACCTTCAACAGGGCCTTTGCCGAGGTCGTCGAGGGGTGCGCCGAGGTGCGGCGGGGTAGGGGCGAGGGGACGTGGATTACAGAGGGGATGAAGGAGGCCTACGTCGAGTTGCACCGGCTCGGCTTCGCCCATTCGGTGGAGAGCTGGGAGGGGGATCTTCTGGTCGGAGGGGTGTACGGCGTCGCCATGGGGCGGTGTTTTTTCGGCGAGTCGATGTTTCATCGCCGCACCGACGCGTCGAAGGTCGCCTTCGTCACGCTGGCGCGCACACTCGACGCCCGCGGCTTTTCACTGATCGACGGGCAGCTCCCCACCCCGCACCTGCAAAGCCTCGGGGCGCGCAGCATCCGCAGGGAGGAGTTTCTCGAACGACTGAGGCGAGGCGGGGTCGTGCCGTCGGTTCGCCCAGCGCCGGCCGACTTCCCGGATGCCCCTCAATAATCGCCCCGGAGGTCGGGCGTCCCTTCGAGTTGGGGGGCGTGGCGGCGCACATAGCCGTCGATGATCTGCTGGTCCGATTCGAGGATGTTGATGAAGCGAAGTCCCGCCACCTGCCGCTCGTCGACGACCTTGTCCTGAACCCAGACGACTTCGGCCAGCGCGCAGATCGGCGCAAGGGCGTCGAGCTCCAGCAGCAACAGGCACAAATCGGCCATCTCGACGGGAGCCTTGAGGCTGAAGCGGATCCCCCCGGCGCTCAGGTTGACGTTGGCTCTGGGGAAGCGGTTGAGCCGGGCGCTCTCGCCTTTGGCGAGGATCTGCAGGTTCTTCTGCCACTGCTCGCGAAACGAGCGCAGCTTCCCCCGTCCGCGGGTGTAGCGAAGCCCCGCCGTCAGATCGAGGCGCCGGTACTGGCGGCGCTGGAAGACCTGGGCATCGCTGTTGATGGCGAGGCGCACCCGATCGTTTCCGAGCTGCTCCTTGAAGGTGGCGCTCATGCGCAGGCCGAGCCCCATGGAGTCGGAGAGGAGCTCGAAGGACATCTGGGGGGTGAAAGGGTAGTTCTCCCCTTCGGAGGAATCGTAAGGGAGCAGCAGGTCGAAGTGGTCCGCGGAGCTTTCCTGCAGGTAGGCGGTCAGGGAATCGAAACTGCCGGCCGCCGCTGAACCGTCCAGGGCGCGCAGGATGATCTTCTGGCCGTTTTTGTAAAAGCGCGAAAACTGCATTGTCTCTCTACCCGGTGCACCATGCAGAGGCGGGCCGCCGGTGCGGTGCGGCCCGTAAGATGCGGCAGGGGGGCATTATACATTTTTTTTCGGCACGCCCAAATTTATTTTGCCGATCCCCTTTCTCTCCATTCGCAGCCGAAAAGGGCTGCAGCGTGTCGCCCGGTCGGTTCGAGGGGCGCCAAGGAGTCTTGTTGAAAAAGAGCGTCGAGGAGTGTTTCGCCGTCACCGCTCCGGGTCTCGAGGAGGTCTGCGCGAAGGAGTCGGCCCTTTTGGGGCTCGAAGAGGTGCGGATCGCGCCCGGAGGGGTCGCCTTTCGCGGTGATCTTCGTGCGCTGTACCGGGCCAATCTCTGGCTGCGCACCGCCGGAAGGGTCGTCGTGCGCTTGGGGGAGCTCGGGTGCCGCGATTTTCCCGATCTCCACAAAAAAGCGCTCCGCCTCCCTTGGGGGCGCTTCATCCGGCCCGGAACGGCGCTGCGCGTGCGGGCGATGAGCCGCCGCTCCCGTCTGGTGCACACCGGCCGCATTGAGGAGACGGTCGCCGACGCTGCGGCGCGCGCCCTCGGAGCGCAGGCGCTCCAGGGAGAACAACTGGTGCTGGTCCGCATGGAGGACGATCGCTGCGTGATTTCGATCGACAGCTCGGGGGAGCTTCTGCACCGCCGGGGGTATCGCCTTCATGGCGGCGCGGCGCCGCTGCGCGAGACGCTCGCCGCCGGTCTTCTGGGGCTTCTGCAATGGCAGGGGGAGGCGCCTCTGCTCGATCCGATGTGCGGCTCCGGGACGATCGCCGTCGAAGGGGCGCTCCTCGCGCGACGCATGGCGCCGGGGCGGCATCGCTCCTTTGCCTTCATGCAGTGGCCTGGATGGCGGCCGGGGCTGTGGGAGGCGCTCCAGGCCGAGGCGGACCGCGCCGTGCGAAGCGCTGCGCAGCGCATCGTCGCCTCCGACGGGGCCCCGGCCGTTTTGCACGAGGCGCGCCGCAACGCCGAGCGCGCCGGGGTCGGGGCGCAGATCGATTTTCACTGCCGCGACCTCGCCGACGTCGTGCCCGGAGGGGAGGGGGGGCTGGTGCTGTGCAATCCCCCCTACGGAGAGCGCCTCGGCGCGGCGCAGGATCTGCGCCCCCTTTTCCGGACGCTCGGCGGGCTCGGGCGGCGCTTCGGTGGCTGGCAAGTGGCGTTTCTCGCCCCGGACGAGGCGCCGGCACGGGCGACCGGGCTCCCCGTCATCCCCGTGGCGCGGCTGAGCAACGGCGGCATCGGCGTCACCCTTTTTGCCGCCCGCCTCGATTGAGTGAACAATCGCGACGATTTGCCCTTGATTTCGCCTTGCTCCTGCGATAAGCTTTGCGCTTCTGCATGCGCAGAAAAAATTCAGTATTTCGGAAGCGAGGTGAGTTCATTCCGTGGAAATCCAAGTCGTCGACAACAACGTCGAAAAGGCGATTCGTGTTCTCAAGCGCAAGCTTCAGCAGGAGGGTCTCTTCCGTGAGATGAAGCAGCGCAAGTTCTACGAGAAGCCCAGCGTCAAGCGCAAGCGCAAGGAGAAGGAGGCCCAGCGCCGCCTTCGCAAGAAGATGCGCATGATGAGGCCGGACTGAGCACCCTCGTACCCCGCCCCATAACGCAAGAAGGGCCGATCCGCATGGATCGGCCCGTCTTGCGTTATGGGGGGTAGGGGCGGCCTCATGTGGCCGCCCAGCAGGCACGGGGACCTGCCCCTACCGGGGGAAGAAGGGGAGCTCGAGCCCCGCCATGCGCTGCACCAGGCGCACCACCTGGCAACTGTAGCCGAACTCGTTGTCGTACCAGACGTACAGCACGCAGCGGTTCCCCTCGAAGATGGTGGCGAGCGAATCGACGACGCCGGCGTGGCGCGATCCGACGAAATCGCTCGAGACGACCTCGGGGGAGTTGGTGTAGTCGATCTGGTTCTGCAGGGGCGAGTCGAGGGAGATGTCGCGCAGGTAGCTGTTGATCTGCGCCGCGCTCGTCTCTTTATCGAGGAAGAGGTTCAGAATCGCCAGCGAGACGTTGGGGGTCGGCACGCGGATGGCGTTGCCCGTGAGCTTGCCCGCCAACTCCGGCAGCGCCTTGGCCACCGCCTTGGCCGCGCCGGTCTCGGTGATGACCATGTTCAGCGGGGCGCTTCGGCCGCGGCGGTTCGCCTTGTGAAAGTTGTCGATGAGGTTCTGGTCGTTGGTGTAGGAGTGGCACGTCTCGACGTGGCCGTGCACGATGCCGAAGCGATCGTTCATCGCCTTGAGGACCGGAACGATGGCGTTGGTGGTGCAGCTCGCCGCCGAGTAGATGCGCTCCTCCCCGCCGACCAGCGCGTCATTGACACCGAAGACGATGTTGGGGATGTCTCCCTTGCCCGGGGCGGTGAGGACGACCTCGCTGATCCCCTTGGCCTTGAGGTGCTTTGAGAGCCCCTCGCGGTCGCGCCACTTGCCGGTGTTGTCGATGAGGATGGCGTCATGGATGCCGTAGGCGGTGTAGTCGACCGCCGCCGGGTCGTCGGCGTAGATGATGCGGATCATGTTGCCGTTGACGACCAGGGCGTTCTCCTCCTCGTCGATGGTCATGACCCCCTGGAAAGAGCCGTGCACCGAGTCGCGGCGCAGCAGGCTCGCCCGCTTGAGCAGGTCGTCCGGCCCCCCCTTGCGCACCACCGCCGCCCGCAGGCGCAGCTTGTCCCCGCCGCCGGTCTTTTCGATGAGGATGCGGGCGAGCAGCCGCCCGATGCGGCCGAAACCGTACAGCACGATGTCCTTGGGCTCGCTGAGCAGCGAGTCCCTGCCGGTGTTGACGGGGGCGAGCTCGCGGCGCACGAAATCCTCAAGGCTCTCCCCGGCGCCCTGCGCCTGCCAGCGCACCGTCAGCTTACCGATGTCGACGCGCGCCGGGCCCAGATCGAGGCGGCACATCGCCTGCAGGACCGGGAAGGTGTCGCGCACCGAGAGCTCGTTCTCCAAAATCTGCCTGGCGAAGCGATGCGCCTTCAGGATGTCGATGGTCGATTTATGCACCAGGCCGCGCCCGTACAGGGTGGTGACGATACCGTGGTTGCGGTACAGGCGGCCGATCAGGGGGAGCATCGCCTCGGCGGTCTCCTCGCGGCTTTTCCAATCCTTGAAATAGATCTCCTGCTTGTCGGCTTGCATCGAGTCCTCTCCTTGCGAATGTCCTTGCGGCGGCCCGGCAGGCCGTCGAAAATGGCCGGGCTATCGTAAAGGATGACCCGCAATTTTGCAATCAAAAGACTGGACTTGCACGTAGTGAGCTGATATTAATTATAGGGTTTGCTTTCAGTCCGTTCATTCATATAGAAAAGGAGGTTGGAAGTATGGCAGAGACGGTCCACTACAGCGAGCTCGGCCTGGTCAACACCCGGGAGATGTTCAAAAAGGCGGTGAGCGGCGGCTACGCCATTCCGGCCTACAACTTCAACAATCTCGAACAGCTTCAGGCCATCGTCACGGCGTGCGCCGAGACGTCTTCGCCGGTGATCATCCAGGTGAGCAAAGGGGCGCGAAGCTACGCCAACGAGACGATGCTGCGCTACATGGCCCTCGGGGCCGTGAAGATGGCGCGCGAGATGGGCTCCGAGATCCCCATCGCCCTGCATCTGGATCACGGCGATACCTTCGAGCTGTGCAAATCGTGCGTCGACTCGGGTTTTTCGTCGGTCATGATCGACGGATCGCACCACCCGTACGAGCACAACGTCGAACTGACCCGCAAGGTGGTCGAGTATGCCCACAAATACGACGTCACCGTCGAGGGCGAGCTCGGCGTGCTGGCGGGGATTGAGGACGAGGTCGTCGCCGAGAAGTCGACCTATACCCGCCCCGAGGAGGTGGAGGACTTCGTGAAGAAGACCGGCGTCGATTCGCTGGCCATCTCCATCGGCACCAGCCATGGCGCCTTCAAGTTCAAGGTCAAGGAAGGGGAGAAGGTCCCGGATCTGCGCTTCGACATCCTTCAGGAGATCGAACGGCGCATTCCCGGCTTCCCCATCGTGCTGCACGGGGCGTCGAGCGTCGTGCCCGAGTATGTCGAGATCATCCAGCGCTTCGGCGGCAAGATGGAAGGGGCCGTCGGCATCCCCGAGGATCAACTGCGCAGAGCCGCGGCGAGCGCGGTCTGCAAGATCAACATCGACTCGGACGGCCGCCTTGCGGTGACCGCCCGCATCCGCGAATATCTGGCGAACCACCCCGAAGAGTTCGATCCCCGCAAATATCTCGGAGAAGCCAGAAAAGAGCTGATCAAGCTGATCAAGCACAAGAACGAAGCGGTGCTCGGAAGCGCCGGCCGCGTCTGAGAGACTACGCACCTCGGACACAAAAAAACCCTCCGCCGCGGCGGAGGGTTTTTTTGTGGGCCGTAAAGCTGACCGCGTGAGTCATGTATGGGGTGCTTTTTTGTTATACTTGGAGTCGACAACGTGAAAAGTTCCTCGGATGACGAGCCGTTCGGTGCGTCGATGCGGCCCGCTCGCCGGGGCGTCTCAGGAGAGGATCACGATGGATAAACACCCGAACGAATTCACACGCATGCAGATTGCCCGATTTTTCAGGGATCATCACGTTGAAGCCGACGTGACGAACGTCGAAGGGGGCTATGTCATCTTTTTCCATTTCTTCTCGGCCATCGAGGGGAGGGACGTGAAGGACCCGGCGGGGCGCCTTCTCTACCTTGACGAGAAGCAGGAGTGGCTGCTGTTCTGGATGAGCGGGAAAAACCGCTGGTACCCCTACGACTGCTACGCAAGGCTGCACGAGGGGCTCGTTGAAATGTGCAGCGACCACGCGGCCCACCTTTTCAAAAAAGCCCTCTGAGCGATGACGGGCCTCGCCTACTGCGGGCTTGCGCCGACCTCGTCGGGCGAATCGGGTTCGAAGCGGATCTCCACCTCGCGCTCTGTCTCCTCGTGCGCGAGGGTCAACCGGATGCTGTCCCCGAGCGTTTTTTTCCGAACGGCGTAGATGACGTCGAAGCTGCTCTCGACCCGTTCGCCGTCGATGGCGACGATTTTCTCCCCCTTGCGAATCCCTCCTTTCTGCGCCGCCGATCCGGGCAAGACCCCCTGCACCACAACGAAACCGTCTTCCTCGCCAAGCATGACGCCGAGCCGCACCCTTTCGATTCCAAGATCCTCGTAGCGGGTGAAGGCGACAAAGTGATACGGGGGCATCGGAAAGGAGGGGAGGTCAACCTCCATGAACCGGTCTTCCTTGTCCTCGGGGATGTCGATCTCCCTGGAGCCGACAAGGGCGTAGGAGTGGGGGAATCGGAAAAAGGCGCGTCTGGGGATGCCGAAGCCGTAGCGGACGTGGTTCGCGCCGGCAACGACGAGCATGCGCACCGAGGGGTTTTGCTCCAGATGGCGGGCGACCCCTTCGGCCATCGTTTCGTCCCACAACGTCTGCACCTCGATGAAGGTCTCGAGTCCCCCTTCGGCGTGCCCGTGCCCGCCGAAGACCGCCTCGACGAGGGCGCGGTGGTAGGGGTCGTCGAGGGTGTCGCCCAGGGGCCCCTCGCCGCTGCGCACCGCCTGAACGGCGCTTCTCTCGGCATTGAGGCCGATCACGGGGATGCGGTGGTCGCGGGCGAACACGAGAAGGTCGCGGTAGTAGTCGAAATCCATCCGCCACACATCGTACCAGCGCGAGGTCCGCAGAAACTCCCTCTCGCTCAGCTCCCCGGCGATCCACCGATCGAGGGCGTCCTGCTGCGTCGGGTTGAACATCTCCATCCCGAGGGCGACCTCGCCGGGGTAGCGCTCGAAAAGGGCGCGCAAAACCGTCAGCTGCTGGCGGTGGGAGGCGGGGTTGTCGTGGGTCTCGCCGACGTAGACGACGCGGGCATCGGTGACGGTGCGAAGCATCTGCTCTTCGCTGACGAAGCGTCCCGTGGGCAGGTGCAGGATATCGCCGACCACGGGAGTTCGGGGGGGAGGGTAGGGGAGCTCGGGGTCGGCCGCCTCGGTAGGGAGGGGCTTGGGGGCGGAGGGGTTGGCGGCGGCGCAGGCAGTCATCAGTAGCACAAGCGATGCGATGAAAAGGGAGCGCACGAGGTGCTCGGCGAACATGGCGGCCTCCTGTGGCGGGCCCCGCGGCCGATGACGGCGCGCGGGGAAGGGACGCGAGAGGGGCGGATCAGAAGATGTTCTTGGAGTAGAAGATCTCGGTCATCTCCTGCTTGAGCCTCTTTTTGACCCGGTCTTTCTCCTCGTCGTTAAAGTCCGAGGCCGCAGAGGCGAAGAGATAGTTCTCCAGCACGAAGTCCTTCAGCAGCATCTTGGTGTGAAAAAGATTCTCCTGGTAGATGTTGATGTCGACCGTCTGGTAGAGATCGAGAATCTTCTTGTCGATGAACTGCTGGATGGAGTGGATGCGGTGATCGATGTAGTGCTTGTTCCCTTTGACGTCGCGGGTGAAGCCGCGCACCTTGTAGTCCATCAGCACGATGTCGGACTCGAAGGAGTCTATCAGGTGGTTGAGCGCCTTCAAGGGGCTGATTTTGCCGCAGGTAGAGACGTCGACGTCGACCCGGAAGGTCGAGATGCCGGTGCGCGAGTCGGTCTCAGGGTAGGTGTGGATGCACAAATGGCTCTTGTCGAGATGGGCCAGGACCTGGTCGGGTTTGGGGTCGACCGGCTCTTCGGCGATGAGGATCGTCACGCTCGCCCCCATCGGATCGTAATCCTGGCTGGAGATGTTGAGGATGTTGGCGCCGATGATCTCGGTGACCTCGGTGAGGATCTTCACCAGGCGCTCGGAGTTGTACTCCTCGTCGATGTACTCGAGGTATTCCTTGCGCGCCTGGGGCGAACGGGCATAGCAGACGTCGTAGATGTTGAAGGTGAGCGTCTTGGTCAGATTGTTGAAGCCGCGCAGCTTGAGCTTTCTGGGACGCTTGGTTCGGACGGTTTTCGCTTTTTTTGCACACATAGGGGCAATATCCCTCCCTTCGGACGGTGAGATATCTGGCCAAGCCAAACCCGTCTATTGAAACACAGATCCCCTTGCGGGGACAAGGGGATTTGCGGGACATCAAAGAATTTTCCGGCTCATTTAATGCGTCGAAGAGTGCAGCAACGAGAAAACCCCGGCGCGCAAGCGCCGGGGCTCGACGGTTCGATCGCGAACGAGGGGGCGCTCAGACGGCCGCCGCCCCTTTTTCGCGCCTCTCGTTCATGACCTTGTAGGCGCAGAACTCGCCGCACATGGTGCAGGCGCCGTGCTCCTCGTCGACTCCCGATTCGGCCCGCAGGCGGCGGGCCTTGGCCGGGTCGAGGGCGAGGGCGAACTGCCCTTCCCAGTCGAGCTTCTTGCGGCACCTGGCCATGGCGATGTCTTTGTCGATGGCGCCCGGGACCTTCTTCACGATGTCGGCCGCGTGAGCGGCGATGCGCGCCGCCATGACTCCTTCGTGCACGTCCTCCACCGAGGGCAGGCGCAGGTGCTCGCTCGGTGTGACGTAGCACAGAAAGTCGGCGCCGGCGGCGGCCGCCAGCGCGCCGCCGATGGCGCAGGTGATGTGGTCGTAGCCGGGGGCGATGTCGGTGACCAGCGGCCCGAGGACGTAGAAAGGGGCGCCGTGGCACAGGCGCTTCTGCAACTGGATGTTGGCCTGGATCTGGTCGAGGGGGACGTGCCCCGGCCCCTCGATCATCACCTGCACCCCGGCGGCCCAGGACCGCTCGGTGAGCTCGCCCAGGATGATCAGCTCGTGGATCTGCGCCCGGTCGGTGGCGTCGGCCAGGCATCCGGGGCGAAAGCCGTCGCCGAGAGAGAGGACCGCGTCGTAGGGCTTCACGATCTCGAGGAGGCGGTCGAAATGTTCGTAGAGGGGGTTTTCCGCCTGATTGTGGGCCATCCACTCCACAGTGAAGGAGCCGCCGCGCGACACCACATCCATCAGGCGCCCCTCGCGGTCCATGCGCTCCACCGTGGCGCGGGTGACGCCGCAGTGCACGGTGATGAAGTCGACGCCGTCGTCGAGGTGGCGAACGACCCCCTCGAAGATCTCCTCCACCGTCATGTCGACGATCGCCTTCTTGCGCTTGTAGACGGTGTCGAGGGCGGCTTGGTAGAGGGGGACCGAGCCGATGCAGGCCTGCGTCTCGGCGATCACCGCGCGGCGGATCTCGTCGACGGGACCGCCGGTGGACAGATCCATCAGGGCGTCGGCGCCGGCGGCGACCGCCACGCGGGCCTTCTCCAGCTCTTTGTCGATGCTGGTGTCGTCCTTGCTGGTGCCGATGTTGGCGTTGACTTTGGTGCGCAGCCCCTCGCCGACTGCCAGGGGGACGCCCCCCTTTCGTCGCACGTTGTGGCAGACGACGGCGGTCCCCGCGGCGATGCGCCGACGCAGAACCTCGGGGTCGACCCCCTCGGCGGCGGCGGCCTGTCTTACAAGGTCGGTGATCGTGCCCTGACGGGCGAGCTCGAGCTGAGTCATGAAAATACCTCTGAATTAATGGGTCCCAGGGGACGTATAGGTCCCATGGGACCTGTCGGATAGCTGTTTCGATGCCCCCTGCCAATGGTTCACCGGGCCGTGGCCTGCGCCCAGCGGTGCAGCGCTGCGGATCGCCTCGGTGATGAAAGCCTTGGCGCGGCCGACGGCGGCGGGCAGCGGCTCCCCTTGCGCCGCAAAGGCGGCGATGGCGGCGGAAAAGGTGCATCCGGTGCCGTGGGTGTTCTTCGTCTCGATGCGCGGCGAGGCGAAGCGGTGAAGGGCGTCGCCGGCCAGCAGCAGGTCGATCGCTTCGCCGGGGAGATGCCCCCCTTTGAGCAGGACGTTGCGCGCCCCCATGTGACGCAGGCGCCTTGCCGCGCGCTCCATGTCGGCTTCGCTTCGGATCGCCAGGCCGCTCAGGGCCTCGGCCTCGGGGATGTTGGGGGTGAGGAGCCAAGTGCGCGGAATGAGCGCACGGCGAAGCGAATCGACCGCCTCCTCCTGCAGAAGGTGCGCTCCTCCTTTGGCGACCATCACCGGATCGACCACGGCGAGCAGCGCATGTCTCTCGATCGACTCGGCGACCACGGCGACGATCTCGGCGCTCAAGAGCATCCCTGTCTTGACGACGTCGATGCCGATGTCGGAGACGACCGCCTCGATCTGCTCGGCGACGAATGCGACCGGGACGGGGTGAATGCCGTGCACGCCCAGGGTGTTCTGCGCCGTCAGGGCCGTCACGGCGCTCGCGCCGTATCCGCCGAGCAGGGCGACGCTCTTCAGGTCGGCCTGGATGCCGGCCCCTCCGCCCGAGTCGGAGCCTGCGACGGTGAGGACGCGTCCGCGGGGGAAGGGGGCGCGGCGGTTGAAGGCGAGAGCGATCTCCCGGGCGGCGATTTCCGGGGCGCTGTCGTGCATGACGGCGGAGACGACCGCCACGGCGTCGGCGCCGGCGTCGACGACCTGCGCGGCCCCCTCGCGGTCGATGCCGCCGATGGCGACGATGGGAAGGCGCACCGCGCGGCGGATCTCTTCGAGGCGGCCCACCCCGACGTGCTCGGCGTCAACCTTGGTGGCGGTGGCAAAGATGCTCCCCACGCCGATGTAGTCGGCCCCTTGCGCCTCGGCGCGCAAGGCCTGCTCGGTCGTGCGGGTCGAAACGCCGATGATCCTGTCGCCCAGCAGAGCGCGCGCCTCGGCCGGCGGCATGTCCCCCTGCCCCAGGTGTACGCCGTCGGCGCCGCACGCGAGGGCCAAGTGAGGATCGTCGTTGACGAGAAAAAGGGCGCCGAAGCGATCGCACAGTGCCTTCAGGGCGCGGCAGCACGCCGCGCGCCCATCGGCGGGGGCGAGCTTGCTGCGAAACTGCACGATGCGCGCACCGCCGCGCAGGGCGGCTTCGGTCCTTTGAAGGAGGCGGCCGTCGCGGTCCTCGTCGGTGATGAGGTAGAGACCTCGAATCATGAGAAGAGTCTCGGTTGCAAAAATAAAAAAATCGCCGCGCACCGGGCGTGCGCGGCGATTTCCCAAGAGGTATCGCTTTCTTCGCGCCGCTTCCCTACGCCGGCATGATCCGGATCAGGTTCGAAGGGTCGTCTCGCCGTCGGCGAAACTCTCAGTTGACACTCCCCTAGCGGTGGTTCTTCGATTGTGCTCCCCGCCTTTGCGCGGCCTCAGGCGAAAACTTCGAAAAAGCAGGGAAATGCACTATAGAGAATCGCCGCAGGGGTGTCAACCCCGTTGACGCATCGATGGAGCCTTTACAGGCGCGCCGGGACCGTGGTAAAAGGGCACGGTTCTTCCATTCTCCAGAGAGTTACGCCCCCATGTCCGGTCATCGTCCCACCCACGTCGAGATCGATCTCGATGCCCTGAAACACAATTTTCGTCAGGCCCGCCTGCAGGCGGGGGATCATCGCCGCATTCTCGCCGTGGTCAAGGCAGACGCCTACGGCCACGGCGCCGCCCGCGTCGCGCCGGTTCTGCAGGCGTGCGGCGCCGACCTGTTCGGGGTGGCGATGGTGGAGGAGGGGGTGGAGCTGCGGCAGGTCGGAGTCGAACGCCCGATCCTCGTGCTGGGGGGGATCTATCCGGGGCAGGAGAAGGCGATCTTCCGCCATCGACTCACCCCCGCACTCTTCGATCTCGATGTCGCCCGGCGTCTCGACGCCGTCGCGCGCGCAGGGGGTCATGTCTGGCCCTATCACCTGAAGATCGATACGGGGATGGGCAGAATCGGCTTTCGCCCCGAAGAGCTGCCGGTTGTCCTGCCGCAGCTTCGCGCGCTCAAGGGGCTCGCCCTGCAGGGGGTGATCTCGCATCTGGCGGTGGCCGATCAGCCCGATCATCTGTTCACCGCCGAGCAGATCGCACTCTTTCGCGGCGCCCTGGAGCGCGTGCGCGGCGCCGGCTTCGCCCCCGAATTCATCCACCTGAGCAACAGCGCCTCGCTCTTCGCCGACGACTTCCCCGAGGCCAACCTGGTGCGCCCCGGCATCGTGCTGTACGGGGGGCTTCCGGCCGAACATCTCGCCGGGCGCCTCGATCTGCGCCCGGTGATGAGCTTTCGCACCTCGGTGGCACAGCTCAAGGAGGTTCCGGCAGGGGCGGGGGTCTCCTACGGGCACCGCTTCCGGGCGCAGCGTCCGACGCTCCTGGCGGCGATCCCCGTTGGGTACGCCGACGGCTACAGCCGTCATCTGTCCTGCAAAGGAGAGGTGCTGGTGCGCGGGCGAAGGGCGCCGGTGGCCGGGACGGTCTGCATGGACTGGACGATGCTCGACGTCACCGACATCCCCGGCGTGCAACTCGGCGATGAGGTCACGCTGCTGGGGCGGGACAACGGGCAGGTCATCACCGCCGAGGAGTGGGCCTCCCGCATCGGCACCATCTCCTACGAGATCTTCTGCCAGGTCAGCAAGCGCGTTCCGCGCCTCTACAAGGAGGAGGAGGCGAAGCTGCGCCAGCCCGATGTCGCCTGACGCCGCGCGCCCCGTTTCCCCATGAGTGAAGCGAATCTCAAGCTCGCCCTCGACATCGGGACGACGACCCTGGCCGGGCGTCTTCTCGCCCCCGACGGGGCGAGCGTCGCCGAGGCTCAGGTCCGCAACCCTCAGGCCGAGCTCGGTTCGGACGTCATCCGGCGCCTCGAGGCGGCCCTCGACGGCCATGCCGAGCGCCTGCGCGATCTGCTCGTCGAGGGGCTTCGCGCCCTTGTCGCAGAGCTTTTCGGGCGCGCCGGCGTCGCGGCGCCGGATGTGACCGCAGCGGCCGCGGCGGGAAACCCCGCCATGAGCTTTTTGCTGCGGCGCCTGCCCCCCCGCCAGATCCTCTTTCCGCCCCACCGCCCCGCTGATCCTTCGGCTGTCTGGCTCCCTGCACACGAGCTCGACCTCGGTCTTCGCACCCCGCTCTATCTCTTCCCCCTGGTCAGCGGTTATGTGGGGGGCGATCTCGTCGCCGCCGTCTTTTCGCTGGCAGAGGCGCCTCAGGGGACTTTGCTGATCGACATCGGCACTAACGCCGAGATGGCCCTTCGGACCGGGCAGGGGTGGCTGGCGACCTCCGTCGCCGCCGGGTCCGCCTTCGAGGGGGCCGGGATCCGCTGCGGCATGCTCGCCGCCCCCGGCGCGATCGAGGCGGTGGCCCTCGAAGGGGATTCGCTGCGCCTCGCAACGGTCGCGGGCCTGTCCCCCCGCGGACTGTGCGGCAGCGGCGTCGTCTCGGCTCTGGCGGCGGCCCGCACCGCAGGGCTGCTCGATCGGCACGGCACCCTGGTCGACCCGGGGTCGGTCGAGACGAATCTCGCACGCTATCTCGTCGATTCCGGCCAGGGGCGCGCCCTTCGCCTCTATCGCGACGCCTCGGTGGAGATTCTCCTCAACCAGGACGACGTCCGTCAGTTCCAACTCGCCAAAGGGGCCGTGCGGGCCGGGATCGAATGTCTGCTCGATCGCGCCGAGGACGGCGGTGCGGTGCGCCTCGTGGTGACGGGCGCCTTCGGCCTTCATCTGCCCGCCGACGCCCTGAAAACGGTTGCCATGCTCCCGGAAGGCATGATAGAAAGTGAACGCTTCATCCCCGACGGCGTTCTGGCCGGTCTGAGTCTGGCCCTGACCCACGAGGGGGGGCTTCAGGCCGTGGAGGCTCTTGCCCGTCGGATCCGCCCCTATCCCCTGTCGGGGACCCCCGCCTTCGAGAGGGCCTTTCTGGAAGGGATGAATTTCTGAAAACCGCCCCTGCGACGGTTTTTTTTGTTTTTACCTGATCTGAAATCTCAGCGGAAAGGAAATATCCCATGGCCGACATCAAGCGCGCCCTCATCAGCGTGTCGGAGAAGACCGGCATCGTCGATTTCGCCCGGGAGCTCGCCTCCTTCGGGGTCGAGATCCTCTCCACCGGCGGCACCGCCTCCCTGCTGCGCAAGGAGGGGCTTGACGTCAAGGACGTCTCGGAATTCACCGGCTTCCCCGAAATGCTCGACGGCCGGGTCAAGACACTTCACCCCAAGGTCCACGGCGGGCTCCTCGGGATGCGCGACAACCCCGAGCACACGGCGAAGATGAAGGAACACGGCATCGAGCCGATCGACATGGTCGTGGTGAATCTCTATCCCTTCGAGCAGACGGTGGCCGACCCGGACTGCACCCTCGAGGACGCCATCGAGAACATCGACATCGGCGGCCCCACCATGCTGCGCAGCGCCGCGAAAAACCACCGCGACGTGACGGTGATCGTCGATCCGGCCGACTACGGGCAGGTCCTCGACGAGATGCGCCGAGGCGGCGGCGCCGTCTCGCGCCAAACGAACTTCCGGCTCGCGATCAAGGTCTACCAGCGCACCGCGGCCTACGACGGAGCGATCTCCAACTGGCTCGGTCGCCGTCTCGACGAAGACTCTGCCGATTTCCCCCCGACGCTCACCCTGCAGTTCCGGCGTTCCGAAACGATGCGCTACGGGGAGAACCCCCACCAGAAGGCCGCCTTCTATGTGGAGCCCGAGGTGCGCGAAGCCTCCCTCGCCACCGCCCGGCAGCTTCAGGGCAAGCAGCTCTCCTACAACAACATCGCCGACACCGACGCCGCCCTCGAGTGCGTCAAGCAGTTCGACGAGGCGCCCGCCTGCGTCATCGTCAAGCACGCCAACCCCTGTGGCGTCGCCCTGGGCGAGACGCCCCTGCAGGCCTACGAGCGCGCCTTCAGCACCGACCCCGAGTCGGCCTTCGGCGGCATCATCGCCTTCAACCGGGAGCTCGACGCCGAGACCGCCCGCGCCATCGTCGAGCGCCAGTTCGTCGAGGTCATCATCGCCCCGGCCGTCTCGGCCGAAGCCTCCGAGATCGTCGCCGCCAAGAAGAACGTGCGCCTGCTCCAATGCGGGCAGTGGCCCGCCGAGGCGGCCCAGCGCTTCGATTTCAAACGGGTCAACGGCGGGCTTCTGGTGCAGGATGCCGATCTGGCCCTCGTCGATTCGCTCAAGGTGGTGACCAAACGCGAGCCGACCGAGGAGGAGATGCGCGATCTGCTCTTTACCTGGCGCGTGGCCAAGTTCGTCAAGTCCAACGCCATCGTCTACGGCAAGGGCGGCATGACCATCGGCGTCGGAGCGGGGCAGATGAGCCGCGTCAACTCTGCGCGTATCGCGGTAATCAAGGCCGATCACGCCGGGCTCGCCGTCAAAGGGTCGGTCATGGCGTCCGACGCCTTCTTCCCCTTCCGCGACGGCCTCGACAATGCCGCCGAGGCGGGGGTTTCGGCGGTCATCCAGCCCGGCGGCTCCATCCGCGACGAAGAGGTCATTGCCGCGGCAGACGAGCACGGCATTGCGATGGTCTTCACGGGGATGCGGCATTTCAGGCACTGAAACGGTCTTTTTGCCCGATCTCTGCGTCAGGCTCCGAATGCCTTGTGCGGCGTACTGATGTACGCCTCCGTGGGCATTCCTCGCCTTCCTTGACCTCGGCCAAAAATCCTCGTTTCAACGTATCTATTCACCTTGGGTCGCGGCTCACATGGCCGCG
>JBJHBH010000050.1:0-26185 GCA_050485365.1 Desulfuromonadales bacterium
CTCGTAGATGATGCCGATCAGGATGAAAAGGGCGCCGGTGGTGATGCCGTGGTTGATCATCTGCAGGATTGCCCCCTTGATGCCGTGGGAGTTGAGCAGGAAGATCCCCAGCGTCACGAACCCCATGTGCCCGACGCTCGAATAGGCGATGAGCTTCTTGATGTCGCTCTGCCCCAGGGCGAGATAGCCGCCGACGATGATGGAGACGAGGGAGAGGGCGAGCAGCCACGGGACCGCCTCGAGGGTCGCCGCCGGAGCGATGGGCAGGCAAAAGCGCAGGAATCCGTACCCGCCCATCTTCAGCATGACGCTGGCGAGGATGACGCTGCCTGCGGTGGGCGCCTCGACGTGGGCGGCGGGGAGCCAGGTGTGCAGCGGGAACATCGGGACCTTGACGGCGAAGGCGAGGGTGCAGCCGATGAAGATCCACACCTGGAAGGCGAAGGCGTAGGGGTGGTCCATGAGGGCGGGGAGGAAGAAGGTCCCCGTCTGCACGTATAGAGCGATGATGGAAGCGAGGAAGAAGATGCTCCCCGCGAAGGTGTAGATGAAATACTTGATCGAGGCGTAGTCTTTGCGCGGCCCTCCCCACACGGCGATGAGCAGGTACATGGGGATGAGCATCGCCTCCCAGAAGAGGAAGAAGAGCAGGGTGTTGAGGCTGACGAAGACGCCGATCATCGCCGCCTCGATGAACAGAAGGACGAAGATGAACTCGCGCATCCGCTCTTTGATGTAGCTCCAGGAGCACAGCACGCACAGCGGCATCACGAAGGTCGTCAGCAGCACGAGCAGGACGCTGATGCCGTCGACCCCCACGACGTAGTCGAGGCCCAGATCGGGGAACCAGCTGCGAAGCTCGACGAACTGATAGCGCGCCGTCGCCGAATCGAACCGGGTATACAGCGGGAGCGAGGCGGCCATCGTCGCCAGCGTCACAGCGAGCCCCCACCACTTGAGTGCCGTATCGTTCTTCAGCAATAGAGCGATGATGGCCCCGACGGCGGGGATGAGCATGATGACCGAAAGAATCGGATAGCTCAGGTCATTGAAGATCAGATACTGTTCCACAAAATTCCCCTAGATCCTTGTTGCGGATTAAAGGCGGAGGTTTTCCTTCAGCCTAAACTCCTTCAGCCTACCGACCTTCTTACAGCAGCGCCGCCACCAACACTACGATCAGCAGCGCCGCCACGGCCCCTCCGATGTAGTGCTGAATCCTGCCGGTCTGCAGCTTGCGCAGCCGGTCGCCGCCATGCACGACCTGTTTCGCCGAGCCGTCGAGGGCCCAGTCGATCCCTTCGCGGTCGAACCACGAGAAGGCACGCGCCGCCGCCATGGTGGAGCGCAGCCCCACCGTCTTGTACACGTTGCTCACCCACTCGTTGGTGCGGTTGATCGGCCCTTCGGCGAAGCGCATGAAACCGCCGGCCCCCCGGCGATAGAACCAATCGATGTCGAGGTTGGCGACCGAGTGCGGCTTCATGTATTTGACCATCAGGTAAAAACCGAGACCGGTGAATCCGAAGAGCTGGAACGTCTCCGAGAGATGGTAGGCGGTGTACGGCTCGTAGGCGACCGCGTAGGGGAGCATGTTGTAGAGGGCGTCGGGGTAGAAGCCGAGGAAGATGCAGATGAAGGCGGCGATCCCCATGCCGAGCTGCATGTTCCAGGGTGCTTCCTTGGCCCTCACCCCCGAGTCCTTGCCGAACCAGATGAAGTAGGGGAGCTTGATCCCCACCGAGAGGAACGTCCCGACGGCCGCCAGGAGGAGCATGACGAGGATGATCGTCATGTGAGCGTCTCCCGCGGCCTGGACGATCATCGACTTGCTGATGAAGCCGCTCGTCAGGGGGAAGCCGGAGATGGCGATCCCCCCGATGACGGTGAAGACCATCGTCCACGGCATGGTGCGGTAGAGCCCGCCGAGCTCGCTCAGCTTCGATTTGCCGGTCATCTCCAAAACGGCGCCCGCCCCCATGAAGAGGAGCGCCTTGTAGAAGATGTGGGCGTAGGCGTGGGCGGCGGCGCCGTTGAGGGCCATCGCCGTGCCGATGCCGACGGCGCAAACCATGTAGCCGACCTGACTGACGACATGATAGGCGAGGATGCGTCGGGCGTCGTTTTCGATGGTGGCGTAGGCGACGCCGTAAAGGGCCATGCACGCCCCCAGGATCGCGAGGATCTCGAAGCCGGGGAAGGCGCGGGCCAGCACATAGACGGCCGTCTTGGTGGTGAAGGCGCACATGAAGACGGCGCCCGTCACCGTCGCCTCGGGGTAGGCGTCGGGGAGCCAGGCGTGGATCGGCGGCACGGCGGCGTTAAGCAAAAAGCCGATCATGATGAGGTACTCGGCCCAGCCGGCCCCTTCCTGCGTGAAGACGCCGAAGGAGAGGTCGTGCCCCGTCTGGTAGAGGAGGAAGATCCCCGCGAGCAGAACGAGGCCGCCCGCGGTATGGACGAGCAGATAGCGGTAGCCCGCCTCGATGGAGCGCTTCTTCTTTCGGTACCAGATGAGGAAGGTCGAGGCGAAGGCCATCAGCTCCCAGAAGATGAAGAGCGTCAGGTAGTCCCCCGCCAGCGTCACGCCCAAAGAGCCCGCCACGTAGAGGAAGGCGGCGATGTGCTGCCCCGTCTCCTTGACCCGCAGCCCGTAGATGCACCCCACCAGCGCCATGAGGGTGAAGACGTGCAAAAAGACGAAGGTCAGACTGTCGACGCGCCCGAAGACGAGGTCGAAGCCGAGATAGTGGACGTGCCCGAAACTCTCGGGGAGGTGGTAGATCTGGATGAAGGCGGCCAGCGGAATCGCGATCAGCCAGATCTTGTGCAGCCGCAGGCGCCCCATGAAGAGGAGCAGCGCCGCCCCGAGCAAAAAGAAGGTTGCCGGATGGACGAAGATGCTACCGGTCATAGTAATCTTCCTCCTTCTGCAGCCAGACGTGGCTGAGCCCCTTGAAGACGACGATCAGGGCGAGGCAGCCGAAGAGGCCGAAGATCGACCAGAACCCGATGATCTCGTCGCCGAAGAAGTGAGGCTCGGGACGCTCGATGAGAAAGTCGAAGACGACGGCGAAGACCAGAAAGGCGAAGAAAAATCCTTTGAGGACCGTCGTTCGTTCACGCAGCCACTCGATCAGTTGCGCCATCATAAACCCACCATCACGGCAATCGTATTGAGGAAAAGGTCAGGGTAGACTCCGATCAGCACCGAAATCAAAGCGGTGATGAAGAGGGGGACCACCATCAGAAGGACCAGGGGACGGCGCTCCAGGCTCCCCGTCGCCGCGGCGTCGGCCGCAAGGGGGCGGCCGAAGAAGGCCTTGTGGAAGATCGGCACGAAGTACCCGGCGTTGAGCAGGGAGCTGATCAGCAGCACCCCAAGCAGGATCATGTTGTTGATGTCCATCGCCCCGAGGGCGAGATACCATTTGGTCACGAAGCCACTCACCGGCGGGGCGCCGATCATGCTGAGCGACGCCAGCCCGAAGGCGATCATCGTTACCGGCATGCGCCAGCCAAGACCGCCGAGCTCCGAGATGTCCTTTTTCCCCGAGGCGACGAAGATGGCGCCGGCGGCGAAAAAGAGGGTGATCTTGGCGAAGGCGTGATTGGCGATGTGCAGCAGACCGCCGGTCACCGCGTGGGGGGTCAGCATCGCCACGCCGAGGACGATATAGGAGAGCTGGCTCACCGTCGAGTAGGCGAGGCGCGCCTTGAGGTTTGTTTTGGTCAGGGCGATCACCGAGGCCGCCACGATGGTGAAGGAGACGAGATATGCGGTGAAGAGCCCGAGCCCCGTCGCCGAGAGGAGGTCGACGCCGAAGACCGAGAGCATGACGCGGCAGATGGAAAAGACGCCGACCTTCACCACGACGACGGCGTGCAGCAGGGCGCTGACGGGCGTCGGGGCGACCATGGCGTCGGGGAGCCAGTTGTGCAGCGGCATGATGCCGGCCTTGGCGAAGCCGAAGAGGCACAGCAAATAGGCGATGCCGGCCAGGAGGCGGTCCGCATCGGCGGGGAAGATGCCGGCCGAGATCCCGGCGCCGAAGTCGAGAGTCCCTGCCAGGACATAGACCAGGGCCATCGCCGGGAGGAGAAACGCCTTGGAGGTGAACATCAGGTAGATGAGGTACTTGCGGGCGCCGTCGTACCCTTCCTCGTCCTGGTGGTGCATGACGAGCGGATAGGTGAAGATCGAGACGATCTCGTAGAAGAGGTAGAGAGTAAAGAGGCTGCCGGAGAAGGCGGCCCCCATCGCCGCGCCGACCGACACCGCGTAGCAGATGTAGAAACGGGTCTGGGCGTGCTCGTTGAGCCCGCGCATGTAGCCGATGCAGTAGATCGAGGCGAGAATCCACAAGAACGAGGCGGTCCCCGCGAACAGCAGCCCAAGAGCGTCGAGGACGAAGGAGACGCTGATCCCCGGATAGAGGGTGACCAGCGTGAAGGCGTAGACCTCTCCGCGCAGGACGCCGGGCGCCAGGGCCATGACCGAGGAGAAGGTGAGGACCGCGCCGAGGGTGGAGAACGACTCGCGCAGGTTCGGCTTGCTCCCCGAGACCATCACCAGCAGGGCCGTCACCATGGGGATGAGCGTGGCGAGAAGGATTTTGGCGTTAACGAGAGATTCCATGGTTTTCGTCCATTAGGTTTCCCAAAAGCCCTATACGTCGCATCGGACCTGTAGGGGAGATTCTTACCCGCGCAAATCTCTGACCGCCTCGGGATCGATGGTGTCGTAGCGGCGAAGAACGGCGATGATGAGACTGATGACGATGGCCGCCTCGGCGGCGGCGAGCCCCATGATGAAGAGGGTGAACGCCTGGCCGACGGCCGGATCGGGCGCCGTAAATCGGTTGAAGGCCATGAAGTTGACCCCGGCGCCGGCCAGGATCAGCTCGACGCAGATCAGCATCCCGATGAGCGAACGGTGGCGGATCATGCCGAAGAGGCCGATGACCAGGAGAAAGGCGCCGATGACGAGGTAGGTTGTGAGGTTGTCGCTCGGCATCATGACGGATTTCTCTCCTGCGGGCTGCGCGCGATGATGATCGCTCCGATGATGGCGATGAGAAGGACGACCGAAATCAGCTCGAAAGCGAGCATGTAGCGGTGGAGAAAGCTCATTCCGAGATGCTGCATCGAGAAATCGCCGACGCGCTCGGCGGCGGCGACCCACTGGGTGCGCACCACCGTGGCGGTCAGAAGGACGAATCCGGTCCCGCAGGTGGCGACGGCGAGCAGCAGGTTGTTGCTGGTCAGGCGCAGCTGGCTTGCCTGGCTGGGCGTCTGCCCGACCATGATGCCGAAGACGAGCATGACGCAGACCGCGCCTACGTAGATCAGAACCTGCATCAGGGCCATGAACGGCGAGCCGAGATGAAAGTAGATCCCGGCGACGCCGACCAGGGCGACGGCCAGCCCGAGGACGGCGTGCATCAGAATCCGCGCCTGCACCGTGAGGAGGCTGCCGAAGAGGATCAGGACGATGAAGCCGAAAAAGATGGCTTCGGCAAGATACCGGTAGACGATCATTTGCCTTCCTCCACCATCCGCAGAAGGTCGTAATGGAAGTCCTCCCTGCGAAAGCCGACGGCGCGGTATTCCTGTGAGAAATCGAGGGCGTCCGTCGGACAGATCTCCACGCATGTGCCGCACAGGCTGCACTTGGTGAAGTCGAGCTTGTAGTCGGTCAGCATCAGCCCCTTGACCCCTTCGCGCTTCTCGCCCCCCAGGGCGATGCAGTTCGAGGGGCACTCGCGCTGGCACATGCCGCAGGTGATGCAGCGGTGCTTGCCCGTCTCCTCGTCGCGCACCAGATAGGTGTGGCCGCGGTAGTTGGGGGTGATGGGGAGGGTCTCACGGGGGTACTGCACCGTGACGACGGGGCGGAAAAACTCGCGCAGGGTGATCACCATCCCGACGAGAAGGCTCTTGCCTCCGGTGAACAGGACCGCAAAATACTCTTTCATAGCTTCACCACCACGGCCGTCACCAGCAGGTGGACCAGGGAGAAGGGGACGAGGTATTTCCAGCAAAAATTCATCAGCTGATCGAAGCGCACCCGCGGAAAGGTCCAGCGGATCCAGATCATGACGATGAGCAGGGCGTAGACCTTCACGAAGAACCAGATCGCCGCGGTGTATTCGTAAAAGGGGAGGGGTGGACCGTGCCAGCCGCCGAGAAAGAGGATGACGGTGAGCGAGCAGGCGATGAACATGTAGGTGTATTCAGCCATGAAGAAGAGGCTGAACCCCATCCCGCTGTACTCGGTCATGAAGCCGGCGGTCAGCTCGCTCTCGGCCTCGGGCAGGTCGAAGGGGGCGCGGTTCGTCTCGGCGATGGTGGCGATGAAAAAGACGATGAAGGCGACCGGCATCAAAAAGATGAACCAGATGCCCTGCTGCGCCTCGACGATCCCCTGCAGGCTGAAGGTGTTGGTCACCATGATGACCGACAGCAGCGTCAAGAGCATCGGGATCTCGTAGGCGACGTTCTGGGCCACCGAGCGCATGGCGCCGAGAAGGGCATATTTGTTGTTGGAACCCCATCCGGCGATGAGGATGGCCAGAACGTTGATCGCCACGATGGCCAGGATGAAGAGGAGGCCGACGTCGAAGTCGCGCCCCTGCAGCTTGGGGCTGAAGGGGATGACCAGAAGCGGGAGCGCTACCGGCGCAAACGAGACGATGGGGGCGATCCGGTAGAGGACCTTGTCGGCCTGCGCCGGGATGACGAGCTGCTTGCCGACGAGCTTGACGCCGTCGACGGCCAGTTGCAGCAACCCCTGCCACCCGACCTCCATCGGGCCGGGGCGTCGCTGGAAGCGGCCGGCGAGCTTGCGCTCCAGATACCCCATGACGACGGCGTTGCCGAAGACGATGACGAGGGCGCACCCCACCGCGAAGACGATGCGCAAAATTTCGGGAAGGAAGAAGGAATCGGTCATCGCAGCGCTCACCTGTCGATCTCGGGGATGACGAGATCGAGGCTCCCCATGCAGGCGCACACGTCGGAGAGGAGCATCCCCGAACAGAGCTCCCGCATGATGCTCAGGTTGGAAAAGGACGGGACGCGGATCTTAAGGCGATAGGGGACGTCGCTTCCGTCCGCCGTCATGTGGTAGACGAGCTCTCCGCGGGGCGATTCGACCGCGAAGGTCGCGTCGCCGGGCGGCAGCTTGATCTTCTTGGGCGTCTTGGCCCGGAAGGGACCCTCGGGCAGAGAGTCGAGGGCCTGCTCCAGAATGCGCAGGCTCTGCTCGATCTCGCGCACCCGCACCAGATACGAGGCCATGCAGTCCCCTGCGCTCTCGACGGGGATCTCGAAATCGAATTGGGGATAGGCCGAGTACGGTTCGGCCCGGCGGATGTCGTAGGGGACGCCGGTGGCGCGCAGGCACGGTCCGGTGAGGCCGTAGCGCCGGGCGAGATCCGGAGTGAAGTCGCCCAGCCCCTCGATGCGCTTCTGGAAGATGATGTTGCCGGTGACGAGCTTGTCGTACATCGGCATGCGCGAGCGCTGCCATTTGATGTATTCGCGGGTGCGCTCGACGAACGTCTCGTCGATGTCGCGCACCACCCCGCCGACCCGCATGTAGCAGTAGGTCAGGCGCGAGCCGGTGACGTCCTCGAGGATGTCGAGGATCTTCTCCCGGTCCTCGAAGGTGTACATGATGGGGGTAAAGGCGCCGAGATCGAGCACCAGCACGCCGAGCCACAGCAGGTGGCTCTGCAGACGGTTGAGCTCCGAGACGATGACGCGGATGTGCTCGGCCCGGGGGGTCGGCTCGATGCCGGCCAGACGCTCCACCACGCCGACATAGCCGTGGTTGTAGATCAGGGCGGCGAGATAGTCGATGCGCCCCGTGTTGGGGAGAAAGCCGGGCCACGAGCGCGACTCGGCCATCTTCTCGTGCATCCGGTGACCGTAGCCGAGGACCGGCTGCGGATCCATGACGTACTCCCCCTCCATCTCGAGGATGACGCGCAGCACGCCGTGGGTGCTGGGGTGCTGCGGCCCCATGTTCAAGACGTAGCGGTGGGTGGTGGTATCCTGCGGCGTGCTCATGCGCTCTCCCCTCCGGCCGACTTGGTGGGCGGATTCTCCTCGTCGCCCTCCTGCCGGGTGATCGCCGCCCGGTCCTTGAGCGTCTTTTCGTTCTTGAGAAGGGGCTTGAGGTCGGCCATGTCCTCGGCGAGCAGAAGCGGCTCGAGATTGGGATGGCCGCGGAAAACGACGCCGAAGAAGTCTTTCGCCTCGCGTTCGTGCCAGTCGGCCCCCTGGAAGATGTCGGAGATGGTCGGCAGGGAGTTGTCCTGCTCGACGTCGACCCGCGCCACGATCCGGCATGGAAAGGAGTGGTTGGCGAACTGGTAGGTCATTTCGATGGCGGGGCGCACGTGCAGCCCGGAGATGAAGTTGAGATAGAAGCCGCCCGAGAGCATCAGTTCGGCGAAGGGGCGCAGCCGCGACGGTTCGAGCAGCACCTCCAGGTGGTAGCCGCGCTGCTTGTAGTCGACCTCTCGCACCGTTGCCGGCAACGTCTTGAGGGCCGCGATGACGGAATCACGAGACTCCATGGGGTCAGACTCCTTCGGGCATCTTGTTCATGGGGGCGGGGAAGCGGGACCCCGCGATCTTCTCCTGCAGCTTGAAGATCGCCTCGAAGAGCGCCTCGGGGCGCGGAGGGCACCCCGGGACGTAGACGTCCACGGGGATGAGCCGGTCGACCCCTTCGACCACGTTGTAATTCTCCTCCACCGCGAAGGGTCCGCCCGAGATGGCGCAGTTGCCCAGGGCGATGACGTAGCGCGGAGCAGCCATCTGCTCGTAGAGGGTGAGCACCGCCGGGGACATCTTCTTGTTCACCGTCCCCGCGACGATCATCAGATCGCACTGGCGCGGCGAAGGGCGAAAGACCTCGGCGCCGAAGCGGGCCAGGTCGAAGCGGGCCATCCCGGCGCTCATCATCTCGATGGCGCAGCAGGCGAGGCCGAACGTCATCGGCCACAGAGAGTTGGCGCGGCAGAAGTTGATGAGCTTTTCCGCCAGGGCGAACTGGACGACATCGCCGAGCTCTTCCTGGGGCGGGCCGACCTCGCGCCGGCGCGCCTCTTCGGTATAGGAGTGAACCGTCAGGTGATTTTTTTTCTCTTCGGCCACGTAAAGACTCCTTTGGCCCAGGGATAGACAACGGTTAGGGACAGGATGAAGACGAATATGAACAGGACGATGAGACCATGCGCTGCGGAAACATCGCGAAAGGCCGTTGCGACGGGGTAGAGAAAGAGGATGTCGACGGCGAAGGCGACGAAGATGAGTGCGTAGAGATAGTAGGCGAGATGGAAACGGATCTCCCACGCCGGTTCGAAGACGTCCATCCCGCACTCGTACGGATCGAGTGTGCGCTTGAGCACCGAGCGGGGGTTCACCAGGTTCGACAGCACGAAAGGCCCCAGCGCGGTGCAGATTCCGACGGTGAGAAAGATGAAGACGTAGATGTAGTCGAGCAGCTGGGTTTCGGTCATCGTCGCGTCCACCTCCGTTCCTCCCATCCATGAACGCAGTCGAAATGAGGGCAGGTTGAAGGATGTTTAGTGAGAATAAAAAAATTCGAGACGATCTGCAAACAAACAGTGTTCTTGGCGGATTTCGTCTCGAAACAGTGCGGCTACTCTTTTACCGTAACTATAATTGACTGTCAATCAATAATTGGACATGTGGAAAATAAGGTTAATGGTCAGACCAGTTTTATCCTTATGGTCCATTTGACACGCAGCAGAAACCATGCCAGTGGAAAACGGCGTCAAAAGGACCCTGTGCCACCATGTCTGCCTCAAATTTCGGCATTGCCGTAAACTTGTGCACAAGAAAGCGCCTAAGGCATTTCGACGAATGGAGGGCTCAGCCGCTCAAGCGAGTTGGGGCAAGAAATTATATATTGAAAAAACGAGCATTTAGATGTGTGGCTAAAATAATTCCAGGGATCGGCAAGCTATTTGCTCATACCCGAAGGCAGATCCGACGGGCCCTGGCTCGCAAGACGAACCGCAGACATTCCTGAACGCAACAGCAGATGATTTTCGATCCGGGAGGTACGAATGAGGAAGGTTGAGGCGATCATCAAGCCCTTCAAGCTGGATGAGGTCAAAGAAGCCCTGAACGAGATCGGAATCCAGGGCATCACCGTCAGTGAGGTGAAAGGATTCGGGCGCCAGAAAGGTCACACCGAGCTGTACCGTGGCGCCGAGTACGTGGTCGACTTCATCCCCAAGATCAAAATGGAGATCATCGTCAGCGACGAGTTGGTCGCCAAGGTGGTCGATACCATCGCCGAAGCGGCACGCACCGGACGCATCGGCGACGGCAAGATATTCGTCACCCCCGTCGACGAGGTGGTCCGCATTCGCACGGGCGAGCGGGGCGACGACGCGCTCTGACGCCGAGAATTCGTAAAAGCTTTCAGACACCACATTGTGTACCAGCAGATTGTCGGGAATTAATCACAAGGAGATGCAGAGATGACGCCAAGTGAAGTGGTAGCATTCGTCAACGAAAACAACATCCAGATGATCGACTACAAGTTTCTCGACTTCGTCGGAATCTGGCAGCATTTCACCACGCCGGTGAGCGAATTCGGAGAAGAGGTCTTCGAGGAGGGGCTCGGCTTCGACGGTTCCTCCATCCGCGGATGGCAGCCGATTCACAACAGCGACATGACCCTGCTGCCCGATCCGCTCACGGCCAAGATCGATCCGTTTCCCAAGGCCCCGACCCTGAGCATCATCTGCAACATCTACGATCCGATCACCAAGGAGGGCTACACCCGCGACCCGCGCTTCATCGCCCGCAAGGCCGAAGCGTACCTGAAGTCGACGGGAATCGCCGACACGGCCTACTTCGGCCCGGAGCCCGAGTTCTTCGTCTTCGACGACGTGCGCTTCTCCTCGTCCGCCAACGAGTCGTTTTACTGCGTCGACTCCATCGAGGGGCGCTGGAACAGCGGTCGCGAAGAGTTCCCCAACCTCGGCTACAAGCCGAACTTCAAGGGAGGATATTTCCCCGTCGCCCCCACCGACTCGCTCATCGACCTGCGCAACGAGATGGTTCACGTTCTGCAGAGCGTCGGGATGCGCATCGAGGCCTCGCACCACGAGGTCGCCTCGGGCGGGCAGTGCGAAATCGACATGCGTTTCGACTCGCTGCTCAAGATGGCCGATACCCTGCAGTGGTTCAAGTACATCGTGAAGAACGTCGCCTTCCGCAACCAGAAGTCGGTCACCTTCATGCCCAAGCCGATCTTCGGCGACAACGGCTCGGGAATGCACTGCCACCAGTCGCTGTGGAAAGACGGCGTCAATCTCTTCGCCGGCGACGGCTACGGCGGGCTCTCCAAGATGGCCATGTACTACATCGGCGGCATCATGAAGCACGCCAAGGCCCTGTGCGCCTTCACCAATCCCAGCACCAACTCGTACAAGCGCCTCGTCCCCGGCTATGAAGCCCCGGTCAACCTGGCCTACTCCAACCGCAACCGCTCCGCTTCGCTGCGCATTCCGGTGACGAGCAACCCCAAGTCGAAGCGCATCGAGTACCGCACCCCCGACCCCTCGTGCAACGGCTACCTGGCCTTCTCGGCCATGCTGATGGCCGGCCTCGACGGCATCGAGAACAAGATCGATCCGGGCGATCCTCTCGACAAGGACATCTACGGCCTCTCCCCCGAGGAGCTCAAGGACATCCCGAACGTTGCCGGAACCCTTGAAGAGGCCCTGCGCTGCCTGAGAGAAGATCACGCCTTCCTGCTCAAGGGGGACGTCTTCACCGAGGACGTCATCGAGAAGTGGATCGAGTACAAGACCGAGGCCGAGGTCAACCCCGTGCGCATGCGCCCGGTGCCCCTCGAATTCTCCCTCTACTACGACTGCTGATACAAAGACATTCCAACGCAAAAAGCCCCCGAGAGATCGGGGGCTTTTTGCGTTGGATGTAGGGTCGCAATTCATTGCGCCCTTGTTCGGATCAGCGTTGTTCGGCCGGGGCGCGATGAATCGAGCCCCTACACGGCGTGTTTGGCGACGTAGTCCTTGATCTTCTGCGTGTCGGCTTCGATGATTTCGCAGCGTCGCTCCCGGCTTTCAATCCCTTCCAGGGAGGGGGGAAGCTCGGGATCGCGCCCTGTGGCCTGACGTACGGGATCGGGGAACTTGGCCGGATGCGCCGTGGCGAGGCAGACCACCGGCGCATCGCCGCCGGCGAGGTCCCGGCCCGCCTTGACCCCCACGGCGGTGTGCGGATCGAGGATGTAGCCGGTCGCCGCGTAAAAGTCGCCGATGGTGGCGAGAGTCTGCTCGCGGTCGACCGAGAGGGCGAGAAAGTCCGCCGCCACCCTCTGTCGTTCGGTGTCGTTGAAGTCGAGACGTCCGCTGCGGGCGAAGTGCGTCATCGCCTCGCAGACCCTGTCGGGATTCTGGTCGAAGAGATAGAAGAGGTAGCGCTCGAAGTTGCTGGCCACCTGGATGTCCATTGAAGGAGAGAGGGTCTCGGCGACCGAGCCGATCGAATAATCGCCGTCGCGCACGAAGCGCGCGAGGATGTTGTTTTCGTTGGTGGCCAGGATCAGTTTGCGGATCGGCAGACCCATGCGCTTTGCCACGTACCCGGCGAAGATGTCGCCGAAGTTGCCGGTCGGAACCGAGGCGTAGAAGTCGCGACACCCCGTGGCGCGCCGCACCCGTCCGTAGGCGTAGAAGTAATAGACGATCTGCGCCAGGACCCGCGCCCAGTTGATCGAATTCACCGCCCCGAGAGAGTGGGCCGATTTGAACTCGAGATCGCCGAAGACCTCCTTCACGATCCTCTGCCCGTCGTCGAAGGTGCCGCGGATGGCGAGATTGAAGACGTTGGGATCGGTGACGGTCGTCATCTGCAGCTCTTGAATCGCAGAGACCCTTTGGTGCGGGTGCAGGATGAAGATGTTGATGTTCTCCTTGCCGCGCACCCCGTAGATGGCCGCGCTTCCGGTGTCGCCGGAGGTCGCGCCGAGGATGTTCATCTTCTGGTTGCGCTCCTTGAGCAGGTACTCGAAGAGGTTGCCCAGAAGCTGCAGCGCCACGTCCTTGAAGGCGAGGGTGGGGCCGTGGAAGAGCTCGAGGATATAGACGCCGTCGCGGTGCACCACGGGGGTGACTTCAGGGTGGGTGAAGGCGGCGTAGGAGCGGTCGACCAGATCCTTGAGATCGGCCGAAGGGATGTCCTCGGCGAAAAGTGAGACGATCTGAAAGGCCAGCTCGGGGTAGTCGAGATGTGCGAGAACTTCGATGTCTCCGGGGGTGAGGGCCGGGATCGACTCGGGGAGGAGGAGGCCGCCGTCGTCGGCCAGCCCCATCATCACGGCGTCCTTGAAGGAGAGGCCGTGCACTTTTCCGCGTGTGCTGAAATACTTCATAAAAACCTCGAAGTCGGATGGACAGGGCAGGGGGGAGTGCCCGGATGTGGCGCGAAGTTTAACAGGATCGAGATGGGATGGGAAGGAGGAAAAGGGGGATTAAACGAAAGGGGAGCGCCCTGGGACGCTCCCCTTTTTTCGACTTTTCGGTTAAGACACTACTTCTTCTCGGCGGCTTCCTGCGCGTCGACGACGGCGACGGCGGCCATGTTGACGATGTCGGCGACGTCGTCGCCGCGCTGCAGGACGTGCACCGGCTTCTTCATCCCCATGAGGATCGGGCCGACCGCTTCGGCTCCCCCGAGCTTGTTGAGGAGCTTGTAGCAGATGTTGCCCGACTGCAGGTCGGGGAAGATCAGGACGTTGGCGTCCCCCTTCAGAGCCGAGAAGGGGTACTGCTTGGCGGTGAGCTCCGGATCATAGGCGACGTTGGCCTGCATCTCGCCGTCGACGATCAGGTCGGGAGCCCGCTCCTTCACCATGGCCGTCGCACGCTTGACCTTCGTCGTGAGGGGGTGCTCGGCGCTGCCGAAGTTGGAGAAGGAGAGCATGGCGATGCGCGGCTCGATATCGAAGTGGCGCGCCTTGGCGGCGGTCAGGATGGCCGTCTCGGCGAGTTCCTCGGGGGTCGGCTCGATGGTGACCGTGGTGTCGGCGCAGAAGACGACCTCTTTTTTGAAGACCATCATGTAGAGACCGTGGACTTTGGAGAGCCCTTCCTGCTTCCCGACGATCTCGAGGGCCGGGCGGATGGTGTCGGGGTAGTGATGGCTGATGCCGGAGAGGAGCGCGTCGGCGTCCCCCTGCTGAACCATCATCGAACCGTAGTAGTTGCGGTTCTTGCGGATCAGACGCTTGGCTTCGGCCAGCGTAACCCCTTTGCGCTGACGCATTTCGAAAAGGACCTTCTCGTAGGACGGTGCCTTTTCGCTCTCCATCGGATCGATGATCTCGACGTTGCCCAGGTCGAGATTCAGGTGGGCGATGCGTGCGCGAATCTCTTCCTGGCTGCCGAGAAGAACAGGGACGGCGATCCCTTCGTCGACCAGGATCTGCGCGGCACGCAGGATCTTGTCGTCCTCGCCTTCAGGGAAGACGATCTTCTTGGGGTCGGCCTTGGCCTTGTTGATGAGCAGGCGCATGACCTCTTTCGAGCGCCCCTGCAGGGCTTCGAGGGAGTCGCGGTACTTGTCGAGGTTCTCGATGGGGCGACGCGCCACACCCGAGTCCATGGCGGCCTTGGCGACGGCCGGCGCGACGTGCAGCAGAACGCGCGGGTCGAAGGGCTTGGGGATCAGGTACTCGCGGCCGAAGCTGATGTCGACGCCGCCGTAGGCCTTGCGCACCGAGTCGGGGACGTCTTCCTTGGCGAGCTCGGCCAGCGCGATGCAGGCCGCCATCTTCATCTCGTCATTGATGGCCGAGGCGTGCGTGTCGAGAGCGCCGCGGAAAAGGAAGGGGAAACACAGCACATTGTTGACCTGGTTGTTGTAGTCGCTGCGGCCGGTGCCGATAATGACGTCGTCGCGAACCGCCTTCGCTTCGTCCGGGGTGATCTCCGGGTCGGGGTTGGCCATGGCGAAGATGACGGGGTCCTTGGCCATCGAACGCACCATCGCCGGGGTGACGGCCCCTTTGGCCGAAACGCCGAAGAAGACGTCCGCGTCGACCATGACGTCCTCGAGCTCGCGGGCATCGGTCTCGTTGGCGAGGCGCTCCTTGTACTCGTTCATTCCCGAGGTGCGCCCCTTGTAGATGACCCCCTTGGTGTCGCACAGGTACATCTTCTTGGGGTCGGCGCCGAGGGTCAGCGCCATGTTGGCGCAGGCGATCCCCGCCGCGCCGGCGCCGTTGACGACGATCTTGATGTCCTCGATCTTCTTCCCCGTCATCTCAAGCGCGTTCAAGAGCCCGGCGCAGGCGATGATGGCGGTGCCGTGCTGGTCGTCGTGGAAGACCGGGATGTTCATGATCTCCTTGAGCTTCTCTTCGATGTAGAAGCACTCGGGTCCCTTGATGTCCTCCAGGTTGATCCCGCCGAAGGTCGGCTCCAGCAGCTTGACCGTGCGGATGAGCTCGTCGGGGTCCTTGGTGTCGAGCTCGATGTCGAAGACGTCGACGTCGGCAAAGCGCTTGAAGAGAACGCCTTTGCCCTCCATGACGGGCTTGCCCGCCATGGCGCCGATGTCGCCGAGGCCCAGAACGGCGGTGCCGTTGGAGACGACGGCCACGAGGTTCCCCTTGGCGGTGTACTCGTACGCCATCTGAGGATTCTTTTCGATCTCCAGACAGGGTTCGGCGACGCCGGGGCTGTAGGCCAGAGAGAGGTCCCGGCTGGTGGCGCAGGGCTTGGTCGTGATTACCTCGATTTTTCCTTTTCGCCCCATGCTGTGGTAATCGAGGGCGTCCTGACGTTTAGACATGATCCTTAGCCTCCCTTTCTGGAAATTTACTGTGAATAAAAATCCAACCTGTTCGGATGAGCCTCCCGTTCTGCTGCCGGGCGGCAAGTGCCCTGTAGTTTGTGGCGGATGTCCGTGTGCGAAGGGGGGAACCTGATTTTTAGCTAAAATAAATGCAACAATACTTGTTGCTCTCAGCGCGTGTCAAGCAAATTAGTACCGTCGAATAAAGACTTTTTTCGCCCCCTTCACAGGCGGTCTTCATGCTCGTATCGGCCGAAATTAAAGGCTGGAGCAACGGTGGTGCCAAAAGTTGTCAGTCTGCTGTAACGTTAAGGAAACCCGATGGTTGCCGCCTGTCAACAGAAAGGGCGATTAAAATTCAGAGGTGGCCGATTTTGGCCGTTATGGAGAAAAGCCGCCTTTCTGCGCAACGGGATTGGGATTGACACCTCAACGCCCGGACGGTAAAAATGAGACTTTGCGCTGAGAAGGGGCGTCGTGCTTCATCGCTTCGGCGATCGTCGCCGCACTCGCCGCGACCCGGTTTTCGGATGAAGGTCGGCCTCGGTTCCATCCGCAGGCGAACTGTTCATCGAAGGAGGTGGATTCTATGGAGCGGCTCTGGGCCCCCTGGAGAATGAGATACATCCGCGGCGAGGACAAGGAAGACGGCTGTGTCTTTTGCCTGCCGACCCACGACGAAGAAGACGAGCGCAGGCTCGTTCTTTTGCGAGGGGACCACTCCTTCGTCATCATGAACCGTTTTCCCTACAACAACGGGCATCTGATGGTCGCTCCGTACCGTCACACCTGCGACTTCGGCTCCCTGAGTGACGACGAGGCGCTGGAGATGCACAGGCTCCTCGCCCTGAGCCGGCAGATCCTGCAGGACCTCATGTGTCCGCACGGGTTCAATATCGGCGTGAATCTCGGTGTCGCCGCAGGCGCCGGAATCGCCGATCACCTCCACATGCACATCGTGCCGCGCTGGAGCGGCGACACCAATTTCATGCCGGTCTTCTCCGATGTGCGCGTCGTTCCCCAGCACCTGGAGGAGACGTGGAGAGACCTGAGCAAACGCTTTGCGGGGAGGCGACCGTGAAGACCGCCAAGATCACGGCGGCTCTCTTCGTCCTGGTGGTTCTCTTCATCTTCAGCGCCTACAATTACCAGAGCGTCGAAATCGTCTTTCTCAGCTATCGCTCCCCCTCTGTCCCTCTGTTTCTGGTCGCCATCTCCATGTTCGTGCTCGGAGCGATCTCGACGGGGCTCGCAGCAGCGCTGCACCTGTCGCGCCTCAAACGCACAAATTCGATCCTGCAAAGGGAAGTCGACGCGCTGCAAAGCGCGAACGCCTCCGGGGAGGCGCCGCTCGCGGCGCGGGACGTCCCGACCTCCGGAGCGCACAGCCCGAACTGACGCTCGGCCGCCCGGACCGGCCCCCCGATCGACGGCCGAATCCGCGTACCTGAAAGGAAAGATCACTTCATGCTCAACTGGTTTCATGCAGGCGGGCCGCTCATGTATCCGATCCTGCTCTGCTCCGTCCTCGCCCTGGCCATTTTTCTCGAAAGATTCTGGACCTTTTACCGAGTGCGCAGCGGTACGGACGAGTTGACCCGCGAGGTCGACGCCCTCGTCGCCAAGGGGCGTATCGAGGAGGCGCTGGTCGTCTGCCAGAGATCCGGCTCCCCCCTTTCGCGCATCTATATCGCCGCTCTGCGCGCGCAGGGCAAGTCGCGCGACCGTCTGAAAGACGTTGTCGAAGAGGTCGGCCGGCGCGAAGCGGCGCCGCTGGAGAGATATCTCGGTCTGCTTGGGACCATCGCCAACATCTCACCTCTGCTCGGGCTGCTCGGGACGGTCTACGGAATGATCGAGGCCTTCCGGGTGATCTCCGTGGTGGGGGTCGGAACGCCCGCCACCCTCGGTGGAGGAATCTCCCAGGCGCTGATCACCACGGCGGCGGGGCTCTCGGTGGCGATCCCCACCATCTTGCTGCACCGCTATCTGAGCGGAAAGATGGACCGCATCGTTCTGGAGATGGAGGAGAGCTCGCTGCACCTCATCGACATGATCGGGGAGTAATCGATGGGTTTCCTGCGCAAAAAGCGCGAAGAGCCTCGGATCGAGCTCACCCCGATGGTCGACGTCGTCTTCAATCTCCTCATCTTCTTCATGATCTCCACCACCTTCGTCGAGATTTCGGGGATCGAGATCAACCTCCCCGAGGCGGCCGCCCAGCGGGTGGAAAAGGCCCCCGAGGAGGTTACAGTGTATCTGTCGGTCGACGGCGAAATCTTCTTCGACGACGAGCGGGTCAGCCTTGCGCAGTTTCGCCAGCGTCTTGAGGCCTTCGGCCCGCGAGCCAAGGAGACGACGTTTCTTTTGATGGCCGACCGAGACGCCGCCCACGGCAGAGTCGTGCAGCTGATGGATCTGGCCCGCGAGAGCGGCTTTACGCGTCTGGCCATCGGCACCGAGGAGCAAAGCCGATGAAGAACTTCATGCTGGGAATCGATCTCGGCGGGACGAACTGCAGGGGGGCGCTCGTCTCCGACAACGGCGAGGTGGGCACGATCCATCGCATCTCGACCGATATCGCACAAGGGCTCTCGCCTTTTCTCGCCCGTCTGGGCGATTTCTGCCGCCGATTTCTCGATGAGGCCGCGCAGGACGCGCGGCAGGTCAAGGCGCTCGGCATCGGTGTCCCCGGCATCATTGCTCCCGACGGCACGGTGATCGTTTCGCCCAACCTCGCGCCGCTCAACGGCGTCCCTCTCGCGCGCCGACTGCAGGACGATCTCGGCCTCCCCGTCGCCCTCGTCAACGATGCCAACGCCATCGCGTGGGGAGAGTTTCTGTTCGGGGCGGGCAAGCCCTTCTCCTCGTCGCTGACCCTGACCCTGGGGACGGGGGTCGGCGGCGGGCTCGTGCTGCGCGGAGAGCTTTGGGAAGGGGCGGACGGCGCCGCGGGCGAAGCCGGTCACATCACGGTCGAGCCGCAGGGGCGCCCCAGCGGCGGCGGCGCCCCGGGGTGCCGTGAGCACGACGCCACGGCCCGCGGGATCGGCAAAAGCGTCGAGGAGTGGTTTCAGCGCGGCGAATCGAGCCTGCTCGGCGAACGCTCCGCTCTTTCGAGCCATGCCGTCTATGAAGCCGCGCTTCAGGGGGATGAGGTCGCACTGGCCGCCTTCGACCTCGCCGGCGAGCGCCTCGGGCAGGCGATCGCCTCGGTCGTCAACCTCCTCAACATCGAGGGGGTCGTCGTCGCGGGCGGGGTCGCCGAGAGCCTCGAATTCATCCGGCCGGCGCTGGAGCGGGAGCTTCATCTGCGGGCCTTCGACGTTCCAGTGCGGCGGCTGTGCATCGTACGAGGCGAGCTCGGCGACGACGCCGGCATTCTGGGGGCGGCGCAGATCGCCTCCGTTCGGGCACAACGATTGAATTGAAGATTCAGGGAGGTATCCGAGTATGGCAAAGAAGATCGCGATTCTGACGGGCGGCGGCGACTGCCCTGGGCTCAACGCCGTGATTCGAGGGATCGTCCGGGCGTCGGTTCTCGAGCGCGGTTGGCAGGTGCTGGGGATCGAGGACGGTTTCGACGGGCTCCTCGGCGAAGCCGGCATCCGCGAGCTCACCCTCGAAGCGGTCCGGGGAATCCTGCCGCGCGGCGGGACGATTCTGGGGACGAGCAATCGCGGCAATCCCTTCTCCTATCCGATGCGCGAGGGGGGGCAGACCCGGCTGGTGGACGTCTCGGGCCGCGTCGTGGAGAACTTTCACGCCCTCGGGGCCGACGCCCTGGTGGCGATCGGCGGCGACGGAACGCTCAAGATCGCCCGCCGCCTCAACGAGCTCGGCGTCCCCGTGGTCGGGGTCCCCAAGACGATCGACAACGATCTGCGCGGCACCGACGTCACCTTCGGGTATCACACGGCGGTGTCGATCGTCACCGAAGCTCTCGACCGTCTGCACACCACGGCCGAGAGTCACAACCGGGTCATGGTGGTGGAGGTCATGGGGCGCGATGCCGGCTGGATCGCCCTGGAATCGGGCGTCGCCGGATCGGCCGACGTCATCCTCATCCCGGAGATTCCCTACCGCATCGATCAGGTCTGCGAGGCGATCGAGAGACGCCGAAAGCGCGGCAGCCGCTTCTCCATCGTCGTCGTCGCCGAAGGGGCCTTCCCCGCGGGGGGAGAGCAGGTCGTTCAGGTCGGCGCTTCCGAAAATCTTGGAGTGGCGCGCCTCGGCGGGGTCGGCGCACGGGTCGCCGACCAGATCGAAAAGCGCATGGAGCTCGAAACCCGCGTCGTCGTCCTCGGGCATGTCCAGCGCGGCGGCAGCCCGACTCATACCGACCGGCTTCTCGGATCGCGCTTCGGGGTGAAGGCCGTCGAGATGGTTGAGGCCGGCGACTTCGGCAAGATGGTGGCCCTTCGCGGCCGCTCGGTCGTCTCTGTCTCCATCGAAGAGGCCGTCGGGGCTCTGAATCTGGTCGATCCGCAGGGAGAAGTCGTCCTGGCCGCCGAGTCTCTCGGCATCATGATGGGGCGATAAATTCCCTTGACGACGTGCGGTTTTCGTCGCTAGTCTGCACTACCGGGGCGTCAAGCGAGGTCTTCGATGCGCACGGCCCCCTGATCCATTTGGAATGAAGCACCTCGAGGCAGGAATGGACATACCGACATGAAGAGTCTGTTCGGATTCGATCGCAGCTTTCGCTTTGCCCTCACCGGCTTTTTTCTCGGCGCCCTCGCCCCCGTCGGATGGTTGTTTCTGCGGCTCTTCTTCTTCTGGGACGAGTCGGTCGGCCTCTGGGAGCAGTTGGCAGGGTATGTAAGCGCTTCGCCGGAGCAACTCGCTCTTTTTGCCTACATGGGCGGGGGCACCTCGTTGGTGCTCGGCGTCTTCGGTTTTCTCATCGGCAAGGGGAGCCAGGAGATTCACGAGCGCGCCCAGAGCCTCGACGACCTCAACCGCACCATCGCGCAGCAAAAAGAAGAGTTCGAGCGCCGCTTCCGCGAGTTGAACAACGGCATCAAGAACTTCCACTCCATCAACACCCACATCCAGAAATCGGTCAGCCTCGAGGAGGTCCTGCGGCTCTCGGCCGACGGGCTGCACAAGATCCTGGCATACGACCGGGTCAACATCCTGATGGTCGGCAAGGAGAACGACACCCTCACCCTGATGGCGAGCCGAGGGTGCGGCGACGACAAGGCCTCGGGCATCTCCATCCCCCTGGACGAACGCGCCGGCGCCCTCTATCTCGTCTGCAAGGAGAAGCGCGTCATCCTCGTCGACGACATCGGCAAGATGCCCCAGAATTACCGGATGCGCCCCCCCTGCGACACCATCGATCAGCTGCGCTCACGCTCTTTTATCCTGTGCCCCATCCTGGTGCGCGACGAAGTCGTCGGCCTGTTCGGCGTCGACAACAAGATCAAGCAGAAGCCCCTCGACGACACCGACGTCGACACCGTCAAGCTTTTCGCGGACCAGGTTTCCGGGACGTGGACCAAGATCGACCTTCTCGAAGCGGTCGAGACGCTGACGGGACAGCTCGAACACACCTTCAAGGAACTTCTCAAGTACCGCGACGAACATGCCCGTCAGGACGCCTCTTTGAAGCGTTCGGCCTCCTCCACCGGAGAGGCGATCAAACATATCGCCGGGGCCTCGGACGTGGTGCGGGAGATGGTGGAGACGACGCGCTCGGCTGCGGGGGAGATCTCCGTCTCCATCGAACAGGTTTCCCAGAATCTGCACCAGCTGACCGACTTCATGGACAACTCGATCTCGGCCATGAGCCAGATCTCGCGCACCATCGTGAGCGTGCAGGAGAGCGCCGCGCAGTCTCACGGCATGTCGGAGCAGGTGCGCGAACAGGCCGAACAGGGGGTCGAGTCTGTGACCCACGCCATGGGGGGGCTCAAGGAGATCTCGGCGGCCGTCGACAAGGCCGTCTCGGGGATCGGACGCCTGTCGGAGAAGAGCGAGGAGATCAACAGCATCACCACCGTCATCAACGAGATCACCCAGAAGACCAACCTTCTGGCCCTCAACGCGGCCATCATCGCCGCCCAGGCAGGCGAGCACGGCCGCTCCTTCGCTGTGGTGGCCGACGAGGTCCGCACCCTCTCTCAGGAGGCAGCCTTCTCCACCGGCGCGATCACGCAGCTCATCGACGAGATTCAGTCCTTTACCAGCGAGACGGTCGATCAGATCACCGCGACGCGCGATCTGGTGGGGGAGGGGATCACGCTGGGCGAGGGGGTCGAGAAGTCGCTCAAGCAGATCCTCGACAGCGCTTCCATGGCGATGGACATGACGCACAGCATCCGCAAGGCGACGCAGGAGGTCGCTTCCAGCGTCCAGTCGGTGAGCATCTCCATCGAAGAGCTCGGCGAGATGTCGTCCCAGGTCACCCTCGCTTCGCGCGAGCAGGCGCAGGGGACCCGCAGCATCGTCCAGTCCATCGAAGAGGTCAAGAACATGGCCGACGAGATGGTCGCGGCGACGGACCGGCAGCAAAAGAACATGCGCGATATCGAGCAGGCGGTGGCGGCGGTCAGCGAGATGGTGCGCCGCATCTTCCGGGAAATGGAGGAGCGCCGCCAGGAGAGCCGTCAGGTCATCGACCAGCTCGAATGCTTCAAGAATGTCGGAACAGACAAGTCTGGGAAGGAAAACGCTGCCTGATGCCCCGTCGGGCGGCAGCGTTCACGCAGGATGTCGAAGGGGCGCCCGAACGGGTGCCCCTTCGTTATTTGGGGGAATTCGCGACCCGGCTGCAGTGCTCGCGTCCGGGGCACTTCTCTTCGAGACACGGCTCGATGTGGATGGTGACGTCGGCCCCGCGAATCTTCTCCTCGATGGCCTTCTCCAGCCGGTCGGCCAGCTCGTGCGCTTCCTCCACCGTCAGGTGCCTGCAGACGGTGAGGTGAAAGTCCATGATCTTCTGAGAGCCCGCGCGTCGGGTGCGCAGATTGTGGTAGCCCGACAGCTCGCACTTGTTCTCTTCGATGAGGCGCGTGATCTCGGCCCGGACGGGCTCTGGCAGCTGTTCGTCCAGAACGTCGCCCAGCCCGCGGCGCAGCAGCTTCATCGCTTCGAAAATGATGTAGAAGGCGACGAGGAGCGAGAGGGCGGCGTCGAGGCGGGGGGCCTGTGTCAGGTGAACGACCACCAGCCCGACCGCCAGGCCGAGATTGGTGTAGACGTCCATCGAAAAGTGAAGGGCGTCGGCCTCCAGCGCGGCCGAGTCGGTCTTGCGGGCCGTGCGGCGCAGATACCCGGCGATCGCCCAGGAGACGAGGGTGCTGAACAGAAGGACGACGACCCCGCCGCCGATGTGCGAGATCTCGGTGCCGAAGCGAAGGCGCTGAACCGACTCGTAGACGATCCACAGCCCCGAGGCGCTGATGATGAAGGCCTGGAAGAGGGCGGCCAGGGTTTCGAACTTGCCGTGACCGAAGGGATGCCCCTTGTCGGCCGGCTGTTCGGCCTGCCGGATGGCCAGGTAGTTGACCCCCGACATCAGGATGTCGAGGAGCGAGTCGATGGCCGAGGCGAGGAGAGCCAGCGAGCCGGTGACGATCCCCGCGCTGAATTTGAGCACCGCCAGGCCGGTGGCCGTGGCGATGGAGAGGCGGGCGGCTTTGAGCTTTAAATTCTTCATGTCAGGCAGGGGCGCGGCGCACGGCGGGATTCGATCACCTCAGGCGCATCGGGGCGCTCACTCCTCCAGAGGGCATTCCTTGTCCCAGGCGAAATATCCGTCCCCCTCGATGGCCCAGAACGTCTCGATGCGACGCCGATAAAAGTCGAGGTCGGCGCACTCCCGCGCAACCGCTTCGCTCAGCTCGGCCGGCACCGTGTCGATGCGGCGGCAGTAGGCGTAGAACGCCTCGACCCCGGCGAGGATCGATTCGAGCTCGACCATGTTCGGCTCGAGGGTGCGCACGATATACCAGTTCGCCGCAAACTGCCGCACGCGGCCGGGGCGAAGGGCGAAGAGGTTTTCCTGGCGATCGGGGATGACGAACTCGCGCAGAAAGTAATCGGCGCCGTAGGCGAGATCGCTGGCCTTTTGAGCCTCGAGGCCCTGATCCTGCACCAGATGGAGATAGAAAAACTCCAGAAGCCTGCGGCAAAGACCTTCCGCCCGAATCTCGTCGTCCAGATCGCAAATATCGTAATTTTCCCGCCTGAAGACGTCCTGCTCTGTCGATGCGATGTTTTCGCTCATCTTCTCCTCCCGTGAGCGACGTTTTTACCACCTGCGTTTCGAGGCGGTCAATAGCGATGAGGGGTTGCGGAAAAAAAGCGCGGTGCCAAAAGGCGGTATTTACATTAAAGATCTGCTTTGTTAACATAACCCCGAACTTTCGGACCAAGCTTTTCTTCGATAAATTCCGTCTTTCGCGCTTATTGAGGGTATCCCAACGCATGGCCAGTGCAACGCCGATGATGCGTCAATATCTGGAGATCAAGTCCGGATATCCCGACGCCATCCTTTTTTTCCGCCTCGGCGATTTCTATGAGATGTTTCTGGAGGATGCCGTCACCGCCTCGCGCGTCCTCGATATCACGCTGACCTCCCGCAACAAGGGCTCCGACGAGGAGATCCCCCTGTGCGGAATCCCCTTTCACAGCTCGCAGCCCTACATCGCGCGCCTGGTCGAGCAGGGGTACAAGGTGGCGATCTGCGAACAGGTCGAAGATCCCAAAACCGCCAAGGGGATCGTTCGCCGCGAGGTCGTGCGGGTCGTCTCCCCCGGCCTCATCGTCGACACAGACACTCTCTCGCCCAAGGAGAACAACTTCCTGATGGCGCTCGCCCCCGGACGACGGGGACGCTGGGGTGCGGCCGTCGTCGACATCACCACCGGCGAATTCCGCTCGACCGAGTGCGCCGACAAAGAGGCGCTTCTGGGAGAGGTCGCCTCGCTCTCCCCCAGGGAGATCCTCCTCCCCGACGGAGAGCAGGGGGAGGGCCTGCGGAGCTCGCTCGCCGCCGCGGCCCCTTCGGCGATGGTCAACACCGTCCCCGAGGAGGTCTGCGAGCCAGACGGTGCGCAGCGGATCGTCCTTGAATTCTTCGCCTGCGCCTCCCTCGAGCCCTTCGGCTGCGCCGGACTCCCCGGAGCCGTCGCCGCGGCCGGGGCCATCGTCCATTACCTGCAGCAGACGCAAAAAGGGGCGCTCGACCACATCCGCTCGCTGCAAACCTATCACAGCGGCGAGTTCATGGCCCTCGACGAGGCGACCCGCCGCAATCTCGAGCTGAGCGCCACCCTCTACGACGGCAGCCGCAAGGGGTCGCTGCTGGGCGTGCTCGACCGCACGGTCACCGCCATGGGTGGGCGAAAGATGCGCCAGTGGATTCACCGTCCCCTGATCGAGGTACACAGAATCCGCGACCGCCACGAGGCGGTGGCCGAACTGGTCGGCCGCTCCCTGGCCCGTCGCGACCTGCGCGCGCTTCTGGAAGGGGTCTACGACCTGGAGCGCCTCGGCGGCAAGATCGCCATGGGGAGCGCCAACGCCAAGGATCTGGCGGCTCTGCGCGCTTCGCTCGGGCGCCTGCCGGAGCTTCTCGATCTCCTCGCGCCCTTCGAGGCGTCTTCGCTCGCCGCCCTCGCCGCCCGCATCGACCCGTTGCACGACATGCGTCACCTCATCGAGAAGGCGATCGTCGACGAACCGCCGGTGGGGCTGAAGGAAGGGGGGATCATCCGCAGCGGCTACGATGCGCGCCTCGACGAGCTGCGCACCATCAGCCGCGAGGGCAAGGGATGGATCGCGGCGCTGGAGCAGTCCGAGCGCGAGCGCACGGGGATATCGAGCCTCAAGGTGCGCTTCAACCGCGTCTTCGGTTACTACATCGAGGTCACCAAGAGCCATCTCGCCCGGGTCCCCGAAGACTACCAGCGCAGACAGACGCTGGCCAACGCCGAGCGCTACGTCACCGGCGCGCTGCAGGAGTACGAAGAGAAGGTCCTTGGCGCCGAGGAGAAGCTCGTCGAGCTCGAGTACGACCTCTTCCAGGCGCTCAGGGCGCAGATCGCGCTGCAGGGCGGCCGCCTGCAGGAGACGGCCGACGCGCTGGCCGAGCTCGACGTGCTGAGCGCGCTGGCGGATCTGGCCCACGACCGCAACTACGTCGTCCCCGAGATGGACGAGAGCGCCGATCTCGTCATCTGCGATGGGCGCCACCCGGTCATCGAGGAGATGCAGCTCGAGCCGTTCGTCCCCAACGATGTGCTGATGGACGATCGGGAAAATCAGATCATCGTCATCACCGGCCCCAACA
>JBJHBH010000051.1:0-26029 GCA_050485365.1 Desulfuromonadales bacterium
GAAGAGGGGTCCGGAGGGGCTGATCTCCAGCCGGTCGGCCCGCGGCTGCTCGGCGGCCGCGTCTTCGACCAGGAAGCAGGCGCCGTTGGCGTGCTTGAACGCCAGATCCCCTGTCTGCAGGCGCCCCAGCGACCCGAGGCGCTCCTCCACGGTCTTGTCGAAGAGGTGCGACTGAAAGGCCGACAGATAGAGGCGCAGAAGCTTTTTCGGCAGCGTCAGGACCGCCTCCTGCGCCGAGCGCCCCTTTTGCAGTTCGCCGATCATCCGGCGCTCGTCGCGCATGCGCCCCGGCAGCGCCGCCAGCGCCCCGTCGAGATCGCCCGCCCGGAAGGCTTCGGCGCCCCGGCGCCAGCGCTCGTTGGCGATGGCGCCGGGGTCGCCGACGATCTGGCGCATCGCCTCCTTGAAGTCGCCGCGCACCAGGGCGGCGCCGATCCGATGCGAATTGCCCAGCGAACCGTAGCGCTGCTCGCCGAAGAAGTTGGGGACCCCCTCTTTCTGAAGGCGATCGAGGATCTGCCGGGCGGCCTCGACGCTCCCCGGACGCACCTGCCGGATGCGGATCTCGAAGCGGTTTCCGGCAAGGTGCCCGATCCTGAGCTTGTTGCGGTGACGGCGCGCCTGCAGAATCGTCGCCCCCTCGATGCGCACGTCGGCGGCGCGCTGCGGATCGACCCCGGCGATGCTGATCGTCTGACGCGTCGTGGCGCGGGCGTCCTTGAGCCCCGCGTAGCCGAAGTCGCGCTCCCGCACCCCGAAGGCCCTGGAGAGACGCGCCAGCAGCTCGAAGGTGGTGATGCCGCGCTTCTCGACGCTGAGATAGAGGTGCTCCCCGTGGCCGCACGCCTCGTACAGGGGGATCTCCTCGACGAGGAAGTCGTCCGGCGTCTCGCGAAGGGTCCCCCCCGTCCCCTCGATCTGCGCCGTGAGATACGGATACGGCCTGCTCACGGCGCCGCCGCCTGCGGAGGGATCCTGAACCCAGGGCGCAGCCTGCCGCTTTGCGGCCGCGCGGCGACGGCGCTGCAGCGGCGGGCCTTCACATGGTAGATCGGCTCTCCCTTGTCGAGAAAGCGCCGCATGTATTTGGAGACGGGGTACCCCGGAAGATGGTCGGTGCACGGCGGCGTCAGGCAACTCTGCCATCCTGGCACCGCTTCCACGGCGTCGGCGACCTCGAGGGCGTAGTCGTGGAAATCCGAGGCGAAGAAAAAGTGTGCCTCGGGGCGCATGTGGCCAAGAAGGCCCTCCAGAAACGAGGCGTTGACGAGGCGCCGCCGCCGGTGGCGCTTCTTCGGCCAGGGATCGGGGCAGTTGACGTAGACGGCCGAGAGACTCTCGCGGGGGAGATAGCGCTCCAGCAGATAGCGCGCCTCCATGCGCATGACGCGGATGTTGTCGAGACCGGCGGCCTCGGCCTTTCGGCACGTTCGCAGGCACCCTTTGTTGTAGATGTCGATGGCGAGGAAGGTCGTTTCGGGGTGCCGCGCCGCCATCTCGACGGCGAAATCGCCCAGCCCGCAGCCGATCTCGAGGGCGAGGGGGCGGCCGCCGAAAATCTCAAGGGGACGCTCCCCGGCCGCAAGGCGCTCCTCGGGGATGAACAAAGGGCTGACGATCTCGATCATGCGCTGGGTCATTGGCGGCTTTCCTCGGATGGATTTCGGCCCGGAAAGTTAGCACAGGGGGAGCTTTTTGACAACAGCGCTGGAGTGCCGCCGGCGCATCGGGCGGACCGCTCTCTTTCGCATCCGGTGTGCCGGCGGCACCCTCGGGTCGGTTACTTCGAAGCCTTGAGGGTCTGAACGATCGCCTCCAGGTCACCCTCGGGGAGGTGCCTGTAGGAGGGCATGACCGAGCCGGGATTGACGGCCTTGGGATCGATCATCACCTTGCGGATCTGCTCCTCGCTGAGCCGCGCGCCCGTGCCGTCGAGGGCGGGGCCGAACGAGCCGCCGCTCCCTTCCCACTGGTGGCACCCCTTGCAGCCGAGGGAGTTGATCAGTTCGCGCCCTTTTTCCGAGGCGAAGGCCGAAGCCGAGCTCAGAAGGAGAGCGGTGCACAACAGCGACGTCAGGACAATGCTTTTTTTCATGGGTCACTCCTGGTTTGAAGGCCTCTCCCCCGTTTGCGCAAACGATGGGCGGGCGCATGTTAATGAACGGGCAAAGTATAGGCGGAAAAACCAATGTTGCAAAGGGGGTCGGATCGGCCGCACGATCCGGCATGCTTCACAAATTAAAAGAGTTGAATTCCCTTGGGGGCACAGCTACTCTAGTGCCCCGGACGCCATGCAAAATTAAGTGCCGAAGCGGCCGCGAGTGCCGACGGCAGGGACCGATTTCGAAGGACACGCCATTATGCTGATCGTCATGCATCACAGCGCCACCGCCGAGCAGATCCGGACGGTGCAGGAGGCCGTGGAGGCCATGGGACTGAGAGCCGAACCGATCCCCGGCAGCGAGCGGACCGCCATCGGCGTGCTGGGCAACCAGGGGTACGTCGACGACTCGCGCATTCGCGAGTTGCCGGGGGTGCGCGAGGTGATCCATGTGAGCAAGCCCTACAAGCTCGTCACGCGCGACTTCCATCCATCGCCCACCGTCGTCGAGGTCGGCGCCGTGCGTGTTGGAGACGGCCACCCGCCGGTCGTCATCGCCGGTCCGTGCTCCATCGAGAGCGAAGAGCAGATGCTCGCCAGCGCCCGTCTCGTCAAGGCCGCCGGCGCCCACATCCTGCGGGGCGGGGCCTTCAAGCCGCGAACCGGCCCCCATTCGTTCCAGGGGCTCGGTCTGGAGGGGCTGAAGATGCTTCGTGCGGCCGGCGACGAGGCGGGGCTTCCGGTCGTCACCGAGGTGATGCGCATCGAGCAGCTCGAGGCGGTCTGCCGCTACGCCGACGTGCTGCAGATCGGCGCCCGGAACATGCAGAATTTCGATCTGCTCAAGGAAGTCGGAAAGCTGCGCCACCCCGTTTTGCTCAAGCGGGGGATGAGCGCGACCATCGAAGAGTTTCTGGCGGCGGCCGAGTACATCGTCGCCGAGGGCAACGGCGCGGTGATCCTGTGCGAGCGGGGGATCCGCACCTTCGAGTCCGCCACCCGCAACACCCTCGACCTCTCGGTCGTCCCCCTCATCCGCGAGATGAGCCATCTGCCGATCATCGTCGACCCGAGCCACGCCACCGGCAAGCGCCCCCTCGTCCCCGTCATGGCCAGGGCGGCCCTGGTCGCCGGCGCCCACGGCGTGATGATCGAAGTCCACCCCGACCCCGACCGCGCCCTGTGCGACGGCGCCCAGAGCCTCAACGGCGAGGGGTTCGATGCGCTGATGGCCGACATCCGAAGGCTCCTGACGTTTCTGGCCGCCGACGCCTGAGCAGCTCTGCCGTTGACTCCAGGTCAGACGCGAAGGGGCTTTTCCGGAACGAGCCGGATCAGCGTCACCTCGGGGCGGCAGAACAGGCGCACGGGGAGCAGGCTCGTGCCGACGCCGCGGTTGACGTACAGGGGAGTTTCGAAGGGACCCACCCGAAAGAGCCCCTCGACGAAGCGGCCCGAGAAGCGCGGGAGGTACAGGGGGGGGGCGAAGGGGATGCGCACCTGCCCGCCGTGGGTGTGCCCGCACAGAACCAGGTCGATGAGCGCCTCCAGGTTCTGGTGGGCGAAGGCGGGGACGTGCGACAAAAGCAGGTTGACCCTCTCGGGGTCGGCGATTTGCTGCAGACGCGAAAGGGCGTCGGCGGTCGAGGGATAGTCGAGGCCGAGGATCGAGAGGGGGACGCCGGGCAGGTCGAGATCGCTGCGCTCGTTGATGAGCAGGGTCGCCCCGGCCTGGGCGAAGTGCCGGCGCAGGTTCTCCCCTTCCAGGCGCGCCCAGTAATCCCAGTTTCCCTGCACGGCGAAGGTCCCCTGCCCGGGGCGAAGCATGTCGAGAAAGCTGCGCACATCCCAGATGTTGCGCCCCTTCTCCAGGTAGTCTCCGGTGAGCACGACCGCGTCGGGCTCGAGGGCCTCGACCGTCTCGGCCACCTTCTGGTGATAGGGGGCGAGGGCGTCGATGTGCAGATCCGAAAGCTGCACGAGGCGCGCCTCGGCGCCCGGTGAAATTTTGGGCGAGGCGATGGTCAGCTCTTCGACCTGCAGCATCTTCGGTTCGCCGTAGAGCCCCCCGCCGAGCAGAAGTCCCCCCGTTCCCCCTGCGCCGAGGAGGAAGGTTCTGCGCGAGATCCCCTTGTGCGCCGATTGTTCTTCCATCCGCACCTCTGAACGTCTATTCGTTGCGCCTGAGTATATAATATTGCCCTGTCTGCGTCACGGCATTCTCTTGCCAGGGGGGTCGCGGTGCGATAGTCTAGAGACTTTGGTATCTGCCTTTTTCTTCTACAAGGAGTGATCGCCATGCCCGACACAACGGAAATCCGCTCCGGCATCCACTGGCTCGGAGCTCGCCATTTCGACCTGAAGGTCTTCGATGAGCTCTTTCCCACCCGCAACGGCACCACCTACAACGCCTACCTGGTTCGGGGCGAGCACAAGACGGCTCTCATCGACACCGTCAAAGCCCCCTTCACGAAGGAGTACCTGAAGAACGTGGAGGCGCTGGCTGGTGAGCGGGGGATCGACTACGTGGTCGTCAACCACACAGAGCCTGACCACTCCGGCGCCCTCGACGAGGTCCTGAAACGCTATCCGCAGGCGACGGTCGTGTGCACCCGTCCGGGGGAGAACTTCCTGCGGCAGATCTTCAATCATCCGATGAAGTCGCACATCGTGGCCGACGGCGAGGAGATCGATCTTGGAGGGCGCACCCTGAAATTCCTCCTGGCTCCGTACCTGCACTGGCCCGACACGATGTTCACCTGGGTGCCGCAGGAAAAGCTCCTCTTCTCGTGCGACGCTTTCGGCGCCCACTTCTGCTCCGATGCGCTCTACGACGACGAGTGTCCGGACTTCTCGGGCGAATTCAACTTCTACTACGACTCGATCATGCGCCCCTTCAACGAGAAGGTGCGCGAGGCGGTGGCCAAGGTCGAGAACCTCACCATCGACATGATCCTGCCGTCCCACGGCCCCCTGGTCCGCCGCGACGTGCAGGCCAAGATCGATGCCTACCGCCGCCTGTCGGCCCCGCCCCCCGACACCGGGCGCAAGCGGGCGCTGCTGCTCACCCTCTCCCCCCACGGCAACACACGCGACATGGCGGCCTTCGTGCGCGAGGGGCTCGAGGGCCAGGGGGTGGAGGTGGAGGAGCGCGCCATCATCACCGTCGAGAATCAGGAGCTTCGCGACCTGATCGAGAGCACCGACGCCCTGGTGGTTGCCACGCCGACCATCAACCGCGACGCTCCCCCGCCGGTCTGGAACGCCCTGTCGCTTCTGACCACCGTCGCGCCGCGCGGCAAGCTCGGCGCCGTCTTCGGCTCCTTCGGCTGGAGCGGCGAGGCGGTGAAGATGGTCGAGGAGCGCCTCGCGGGGCTCAAGTACCATCTGCCGGTCCCCGGCATCCACTTCCGCTTCAAGCCGACCGAGGAAGACCAGAGCGCCTGCCGCGAATTCGGCCGCAAGGTCGGCGAGGCGCTGCAGGGGTGATCGCCTGAGGCAATAGACTCCCCCAACAGGCATTGAACAACGGCGGATCGCAGAGCCGACCGAAGCGGGAGCGCGGAAGAGACGAGCCAGTCGAAATCTTCTGCGCTCCCGCTCTTTTCTGCGCATCCTTGCTGTGCTAAACGGTCTCACTCGGAGGTCTCTCATGCCCTCGCGTATCGCCTCCGTCGCGGTCGCCGCTCCCGTGGAACACCCCCTGTCGTACCTTGTCCCCGCCGAGCTCGAAGGCGAAGTCTTCCCCGGGATGCGCCTTCGCGTCCCGCTAGGCCGTCGGCACGCCGTCGGCTTCGTCCTCGACACCACGGAGGGGGACGGGGAGGGGCTTAAGCCGATCTCGGCCGTCCTCGACGACGCTCCGCTCTTTCCCCCCGATCTCGTCCCCTTTTTTCGCCGCGCCTCGGCCTACTACCGACACCCCATCGGCGAGGCGATCCGCAGCGCTCTGCCCGCCGCCGTGGCGAGCGAGAAGTCGCGGGTGCGCACCCTGACCGAGAAGATCTACGCGGCGTCGGCGAAGCCGGGGGAGCCTTCCGGCGCAAAGCAAAAGGAGGTCCTCGCCTGGCTGCGGGAGCGCGGAGCGACCCCCGCGAGCGAGATCGCCCGCGACTTCTGCGCGCCGCGCGTCGTTCTGGCCCGCCTGACGGAGCTCGGGTTTGTCGACGAAGAGGTGGGCGAGAGGCGCCGCGACCCCTTTCTCGAGCGCCGCGTCGAACCCGATATCCCCCCGGAGCCGACCGCCGAGCAGGCCGAGGCCCTGCGCGCCCTGTCGGGGGCTCTCGGTGCCGGCGCCTATGCCTCCTTTTTGCTGCACGGAGTGACCGGCAGCGGCAAGACCGAGGTCTACCTGCGGGCCATCGCCGAGACGCTCGACGCCGGGAGGCGGGCGCTCCTCCTCGTCCCCGAGATCGCCCTCACCCCCCAGCTCGTCGGACGTTTCCGCGCCCGCTTCGAGCGGTTTGGAACGCGCATCGCCGTGCTGCATTCGGGGCTCTCGGACGGCGAGCGCTACGACGCCTGGCGCAGCATCGCCCGCGGCGAGGTCGCCATCGTCATCGGCGCGCGCTCCGCCGTCTTCGCCCCCTTGACCGAGGTGGGGATCATCGTCGTCGATGAGGAGCACGAGGGGAGCTACAAACAGGGGGAGGGGTTTCGCTACAACGCCCGTGACCTCGCCCTGATGCGCGGGCAGATGGCGGGCGCCGTCGTCCTTCTCGGCAGCGCCACCCCGGCGCTCACCACCTACTACCGGGCGCAGGAAGGGCTCAGCGGCTATCTCCCGCTCACGATGCGCGCCCTCGATCGTCCCCTGCCGTCGGTGGAGCTCGTCGATCTTCGGGCCGAGGCCCCCGAAGGCTCCCTTTCTCCGACTCTGGCCGCGGCGCTGACGCAGAACCTGGAGCGCGGCGAGCAGTCGCTCCTGTTGCTGAATCGGCGCGGCTTCGCTCCCTATCTGATCTGCGGCGACTGCGGCCGCACCTTCCGCTGCCCCAACTGCGATATCACCCTCACCTTCTACCGAGGACGAAGCCGCATGCTGTGCCACTACTGCGACTACGCCGAAGCGCCCCCCGAGGCGTGCCCGGGGTGCGCCGGGCCGGACGTGCGCCCCGAAGGGAGCGGCACCGAGAGGCTGGAGGAGGAACTGGCGGCGCTCCTCCCCACGGCCCGCATCGCCCGCATGGACCGCGACAGCACCGCCCGAAAGGGGGCGCACGAGGCCCTGGTCAGACGGATGAGCGCCGGCGAGATCGACATTCTGGTGGGGACGCAGATGGTGGCCAAGGGGCACGACTTCCCGGGGGTGACCCTGGTGGGGGTCGTCAGCGCCGATCAGGCCCTCAATCTTCCGGATTTTCGCAGCGCCGAACGGGCCTTCACCCTGCTGACCCAGGTCGCCGGGAGGTCGGGGCGGGGCGGGGTTCCGGGGCGGGTCCTCTTTCAGACCTGGTCTCCCGAGCACTACGCCCTGCAAAGCGCCGCCGGGCACGACTACGCCGGGTTCTATGAGCAGGAGGTGCAGATGCGCCGCGAGCTCGGCTATCCCCCCTTCGGCTTCCTGGTGAATCTCGTCTTCTCCGGCGTCGACGCGGCGCGGGTCGGCCGCGCCGCCGCTCAGCTCGTCGCGGCCCTCCCCGAGGAGCCGGAGGTGGAGGTTCTGGGGCCGGCCCCCTGTCCGCTGGCCAGGCTGAGGGGGAAGGCGCGCGTCCAGGTCCTGCTCAAGGGGCGTCGCCGCCCCCCCCTGCACCGCCTCCTCGATCGGGTCGAGGCTCTTCGCCGCACCGTTCCGCGGGTGGTTTCGGTGGCCGTCGACGTCGATCCGGTGGAGATGCTGTAGCGGCCACTGTGTACTCTGTTGAGTTGTTTGCTTACATGTGTGCGGAGACTTCCGTGTGTCCGACCTTCCTTTTCGGGAGGGTTGTGCGGAATAAATAGGCGGTTTGGCTGGGGTTTGTAAAATAATTCACCACTTCGGCGAAGTGGGTATTTAAAATGCATACCCCAGATCCTGTCTTGCACCAGCGAAAAAGGTGAATCTGCCTAATTCATAATCAACCCGACAGGAGGCCGCACATGGCAGCAGCAGTGATCATGGATGAGAAGATCGAACCGATTTATCAGGAAGTCATTCAGCGCAACCCCGGCGAGGTGGAGTTCCACCAGGCGGTGCGCGAGGTTCTCGAATCGCTCGGTCCGGTGCTGGTGAAGCACCCCGAGTACGCCCACCACAAGATCATCGAACGCATCTGCGAGCCCGAGCGCCAGATCATCTTCCGCATCCCCTGGCAGGACGACAAGGGGAACGTGCAGATCAACCGTGGGTTCCGCGTCGAGTTCAACAGCGCCCTCGGCCCCTACAAGGGGGGGCTGCGCTTCCACCCCTCGGTCTACCTCGGCATCATCAAGTTCCTCGGCTTCGAGCAGATCTTCAAGAACTCCCTCACCGGCCTGCCCATCGGCGGCGGCAAGGGGGGGAGCGACTTCGACCCCAAGGGAAAATCCGACTCCGAAATCATGCGCTTTTGCCAGAGCTTCATGACCGAGCTCTACCGGCACATCGGCGAGTACACCGACGTGCCGGCCGGCGACATCGGCGTCGGCGGGCGTGAAATCGGCTACATGTTCGGCCAGTACAAGCGCATCACCAACCGCTACGAGCTCGGCGTCCTCACCGGCAAGGGACTTGCCTACGGCGGATCGCTGGTGCGCACCGAGGCGACCGGCTACGGCGCCACCTTCTTCGTCAACGAGATGCTCAAGGCCCGCGGCCAGTCCTTCGAAGGCAAGCGATGCGTCGTCTCGGGCTCGGGCAACGTCGCCATCTACACCATCGAGAAGATCAACCAGCTCGGCGGCAAGGTCGTCGCCTGCTCCGACTCCAACGGCGTCATCTATCATGAAGCCGGGATCGATCTCGAACTGGTGCAGCAGCTCAAGGAAGTGGAGCGCCGCCGCATCAAGGACTACCAGAGCTACCACAAGGACGCCAAGTTCATCGCCGGGGGGAACATCTGGGAGATCCCCTGCGAGGTGGCGATGCCTTCGGCGACCCAGAACGAGATCAACGGCCGCGACGCCAAGACGCTGGTCAAGAACGGCTGCATCGCCATCGGCGAAGGGGCCAACATGCCGACGACCCCCGAAGGGGTGAAGGTCTTCCTCGACGCCGGGATCGCCTACGGCCCCGGCAAGGCCGCCAACGCCGGCGGCGTGGCGACCAGCGCCCTGGAGATGCAGCAAAACGCCAGCCGCGACGCCTGGACCTTCGAGTTCACCGAGAAGAAGCTGGAGGACATCATGAAGAACATCCACCAGCTGTGCTACGAGACGTCCGACGAGTACGGCGTCCCGGGCAACTACGTCGTCGGCTCCAACATCGCCGGCTTCAAAAAGGTTGCCGACGCCATGGTCGCTTTGGGCCTGGTCTGATTTCCATCGCAAGCGCAAACGCAAAAAAGCCCGGGAGCTCACGCTCCCGGGCTTTTTTGCGTCGAGATTGTCGGGGGGGGGCGGGGTGACCCCGCCCCTACGTTCCCAACAGGCCGTCGGGGCACAGAAGGTGGACGTGCTCGTGCCCCGAGTGGCTGTGGCGGTGAGCGTAGGCGAGGTTGTTCTGGACGAGGAGCGGCGTGTTCGCCAGGGCGTCCTCGACGGGGCCGTCGAAGACGACGCGGTGCCCCTCCGACAGGACGACGGCCCGAGATCCGAGCTCGGGGGCGAGGGCGAGGTGGTGGGTGGCGACGATGGTGGTGATGTCGCTCTCGGCGAGGTGGTGAATGAGGCGGCCGACGGTGCGCGGGTCGAGGTTGGCCGTCGGCTCGTCGAGCAGGAGCAGCTCGGGTTCGAGGGCGAGGATGCAGGCGAGGCACAGGCGCTGCTTCTCTCCGCCCGATAGGGCAGACGGCGGTGCGTCGAGGCGCGCCGTCAGCCCCAGTTCCCGCGCCCAGCGCGCCGTGCGCTCACGGCGCTCGGCCTCGGGGAGATGCCGCAGGCCGTAGCCGATCTCCTCTTCGACGGTGGGGTTGAAGAGCATCGCCTCCGGGTGCTGGAACATGAGCGCCACACGCCGGCGAAAGCGCCGCGACCAGGCGCGGTCGCGAAGCCGCCCGGCGTCGATCGCCTCGCCGTCGAAGCGGTAGATTCCGCGGCTCGGGGGGACGAGGGCGTCGATCACCTTGAGCAGGGTGCTTTTACCGCAGCCGTTGGCCCCCAGCAGGACGACCCTCTCGCCCGCTCCGATGCGCAGATCGATGCCGTCGAGGGCGCAGCGCCCGTCGGGGTAGTCGACGCCGATGCCGGCGAGCTCAATCATCAAAGGCCCCCCGCGAGCGCATCCCCTGCGTCACCTCTTCGGCGTTGTGCACCGCCTTGTCGAGGGCGGCGAAACCGAGAGCCGCAGCCCCACGGGTGCGGCTCGTAAGCGAAGCGCCCGCCGTTGCACGGCTCCTTTGCGCCTGGCGGTAATCGTGCGCCAGACGGCAAAAGAGGGCGATTTGAATGCGCACGATGGAGAGCCAGCGGCGCGCGCCGGGGTAGCGCCAAAGCGCCCGGTCGAGGTCGACATCCCGCACGACCCACGCGGTGAGGGTCGCCAGGAAGAGGAGCCGCGTGTTGAGCAGCAGGAGAAAGTCGGCGCTCATCTCACCGAGGATCGCACCCATGACGAGATACCCCCCCGAGACGAGGAGCGCCACGGCGGCGACCCCCTTGAACGCCCGGCGCAGCAGCGCACCGCGCCCCCGGCCCGACAGCAGGAGCGCCGCGCCGAGGGCGGCGGCGAGCCAGAGGGGGTCGTGGAGCGACGTCCCCGCCACCACCGCCGCCAGATAGGCGCAAAGGCGCCAACCATACCCGGGGAACCTCACGGCTGCGCACCCGCTTCGGCGCCCTCGTTCTCACCGAGGTCCACCCAGCGGCGCCGTCGGGCGTGGCGCCACACCAGGCAGGTGAAGGCCGCTTCGGCGGCGCCGATGAAGAGGTGCGGGATCACGATGGCGGGGATCGTCACCGCCGGTCCGAAGGGGAAGAATCGGGGGGTGCCGTCGGGCGCCTGAGCGATGGAGGGCTGCGCCCCCAGAGCGAGGGCAACGAGGAGGGCCGAGACGAGCACCGAGAGCCACACCGCCGCCGCCACCGCCGCCGTCTCGTGTCGGCGCCGAAGCAAGGAGAAGACGGCCCAGGCCGTCCAGGCGCCGACGAACCCCATCGCCAGCGCGTTCACCGGCAAGGTGGTGATCCCCCCCGCCCCCAGCACCAGCGCCTGCAGGAGGAGCACCAGGCTGTAGGCGAGAAAGGCCGTCCAGGGGCCGAAGCACAGCGTCAGCAGGGCGACGCCGATGGCGTGGCCGTTGGTCCCCCCCGGCAGGGGGAGCATCAGCGTCGTCAGCAAAAAGCTCAGAGCGGTGAAGACCGCCAAGCGCGGCAGCGCCTCGTCGTCGAGCCCCGTGCGTAGTTTGCGAAAGGCGATGAACCACAGCGGAAGCGCCGCGGCGGCGGCCGGGAGATAGGTCTGGGGGGAGATCAGTCCGTCTGGGATGTGCATCTTCAGCGCCTCTTCCGCTGCGAGGCGGCGCGCAGACGCCACAGGGCCACAAGGCCGAAGATGCCGAAGAGATAGCCGAGCGACGCCGTGATGCGCTCGTTCCGGCTCCCCCCTGCGCCCTCCCATCGGGCATCGCCCGTGTCGTCGACGTCGACGCGGGCCAAGGCGCCGTGCCCGTCTTCGGTGGCGACGCGCACCCGCCACTCCCCCGGACGATCGGGGCGGAAGCTCACCTCCCCCAGCGCATTGACGCGCCCCGTCTGGAAGGGGATGTCCGAGCCGGGGGGGAAGACCTCGTAGGGCTCGAAGTAGGGATGATCGTCGTCGGGAAAGTAGAACTGCACCACCATCGCCCCGGCTTCGGTGACGCGGTGATAGAGCTCGTGCGCCGCGCCGGCGCCGGGGAGGGCGAGGAGGATGGCGAGCACAGAAACGAGGAGCGGGCGCCGAAAGGGGGCGCCCAGCTCAGTCGAAGGGCGTTTGCAGATCATCGGCAATCAGCGGATCCGAAAGGTGAGTGTCGCGGTGTGGGAGCGATGGTCGCACACGGCCGCATCGGGGTACGGGACGCGGGTGGCGGCTTTCACCAGCCACAGCCCGCCGTGGGACAAAGGGATGCGGACCTCCCCCGAGGCGTCGGTTTCCCGGGTCACGGCATAGCTTTCCTTGTCGGGAAAGCCCGCCCAGGTGGCCTCGACTGTACCACGAAAAGGCTTGCCCTGAAACAGAATGCGCACCGCAAATTCATCCCCCACCCCGAGGGACGCCGGATCGGCCAGGGGGACGATCTCCAGCGCGTGGCCCAAAAGCCTGCCGGGGTCCCCTCCTTCCCCCCGGGAGATGAGGGCCTTCATGGTGTTGGCCGACTCGGAGCAGCTCAGCGCCCCCGGATGATCGATCTTCGAGCCGGCGCGCCCCCCCTGGTGCGTGCGGGAGTAGAAGCCGGGACGCTGCTCGGCGGCCAGAATGTGGAGCCCCGAGGGAGCCATTGCTCCGACGAGGTGCGCGTCCTGCGTGCCGAGGGAGAGCTCGCGGACGGTGCCGTCGGGGAGGACGAGGGTCGCCGAGGCGATGCGATCGGCACCGAGGATGCCGTCCTTGGGGAAGTCGTGTCCCCAGCCGACAACGAAGCGCATCGGCTCCTCATCGGAAACGGTGAGCCACGGATAGTGGGCCTGGGCTGGGACCAGGCCGACGCAGAAGATCAGCGCGGCGCAAAGGACGATGAATGGTGCGGTTCGCTTCGCCATGGCGGCTCCTGATTTGTCGTGGAAAGATCGTAACGATTCACCGGCGGTGAGAAGGGCCTCGCGTCCCTCACTCCGAGGGCCGCATGAACCCATCCCTGGGGCTTGACTGGCGCCATCCGGGCGCCAGACACCCTCTGCGCGGGCGCCCCGAGGCCCTTTGGTGAGCCGTTACAGTTTCAGCTTCAAAACCGGCTGTTCAACGCCAGCGCGATCCGCCGCCCCTGCCGGAAGGCGAAGTCCTCGTCTCCCATGTGCGATGCGAAGATGTTTCCGAGGTCGAGGGACGCGGTGGTCTTCTCCCCCAGGGATCGCCAGAGGCGCAGATCGACGACCCGATGGGCGCACACCGTCTGGGTGTTGGCGACGTTGCGGAACTGGCGCCCCACCGCCGTGACGAGGGCTTCGGCGCCGGTGAGCCCGGAGGCGGACACATAGCCGGGGATCAGGGTCGCAGTGTACGTCGGAACGTAGGGGATATCGAGCCCCGTGTCGCGGATTTCCGAATCCGTCCAGGCGGCGCTCCCCCGCACGGCGAAGCCCCGGGGACCCACGGCGCGAAAGGCGAGCTCCGCCCCCTGGATGCGGGCTCTTTGCACGTTCTCGTAGCTCTGAACGGGGATGTCGTCGATGGAGCGGCCGGTGTCGACCTGCACCACCTTGTCCCTGAGCGCGGTATGAAAGAGACCGAAGCTCCACCACAGACGCCCCCCGAGCCAGACCTGCTCGACGCTTGCGTTGGTGCTGACGGCCGTTTCGGGGCGAAGACCGGGGTTCGATTCGATGAAATAATTGCCGTGGCGAAAGGGCCCCTCGTAGTAGAGCTGGCGGATGGTGGGGGACTTGAAGGCCCGGCCGACCGAAGCGCGCCAGGTCGTCGCCGCGCCGGTGCGCAGGCTCGCGGAGAGCTTCGGGTTCACCTCGTCGCCGAAGCGCGCATGCTCCTCGTAGCGCACCCCGGGGACGAGGATGAGCCGATCGTTCTGCAGCCAGATCTCGTCCTGGAGAAAGAGGCTGTAGGTCTCGATCGACTCGCGCACCGGAACGAGTGTTTCGAGCTCGCCGCCGCGGAAATTGTGGAAGACGTAGTCGAGCTTCTGTCGCTGCGCCTCGGCCCCAACCGTCACCCAGTGACGGCGGCCGAAGCGGGTGAAGATCGTCTCGGCCTGGTCGATGACGACCTCGCCGAAGCGATGGCCGAACTGGAATCCGGGGAATCCGTGGGTGAAGTCCTGGTGGAAGCGATGGCCGGAGAGGCTCCAGGCGTGTGCGTCGCTTCGGTAGCCGAGGGACGCTCCGGCGCGGTAGTCGTCGTATTTGCGGTCGTAGCGCTCGGTGGTGCCGGAAGCGGCGGCGGTCTCCCGGCGCGAGTAGGCCAGGGCGCCGTCCAGCGTGACCGACCAGCGGGGGCTCAGCTCCGTATGCCACTTCCCCAGGAGGGTGTCGCGCACGGTGTCCTGGGGACTCTGGTCGCTCCCCTGGTCGAACTGACGGGCGAACTGGAGGAAAAAGCCCGAGCGGGCTCCGACGGGGGCTCCCACCGAGGCGTGGGCGAACCCCTGATGGCGGGTGCGGTCGTTCAGGGTGAAGCCGGCGCGGGGGAGGACGTCGTAGGTGCCGTAGCGCACCCCCACCGAACCGCTCGCCGCCTCGGGGACGGGGCGCGTGATGATGTTGATGACCCCCGCCATGGCGTCGGAGCCGTACAGGGCCGAGCTCGCCCCCCTGACGATCTCGATGCGCTCGATCATGCTCAGGGGGATCTGGTTGAGGCTGATGCCGTAGTCGCCGTGGGCGCCGAAGCCGCCGTGCACCCGGCGCCCGTCGACCAGAATGAGGCCGTACCCCTCGTTGAGCTGCAGCCCCCGCACGCTCAGGCGCAGGTTGTCCGAGGCGAGGGTGTCGTCGAGGTTGGTGGCGGAGGTGCCAGGGAGGGTGCGCAGCAACTGCGGCAGATTCTGCGCCGTCGAGCGCTCGATCTCCTCGCGCCCGATGACGACCGTCTCCACCGGGACATCGGCCAGCGCGTGGGGGGAGCGGGTAGCGGTCACCACCACCTCCTGCAGCGTGACGGGGGGCTGGGCGGCGAGGGGTGCGACGGCGCCCCCGGCCAGCAGCGCCGAGGCGGCGACAAGGATACGAAGATTCATTTCAGATTCCACGATAGCATACGAAACTAAATTTCGTGTCACATTAGGGGGCGCCGCTCTCCTTGTCAAGCGCCTTTCACAGCCCCTCGCCTGCGGCGAAAAGCGAAGGCCCGGGCGTGTGTCGCCGGGCCTTCGCGTCGTTGGCGGACCGAAGCGGTCCTCAGTCGTGTCCGAGCTGTTTCACCAGTTTGTTGTAGAGCCCGAGGATCAGCAAGGTCGGGACCCACTGGCCGATGAAGGTGGAGTCGTCCTCGCGGTGCATCATCTTCAGCGCCAGCGAGGCGGCGATGGAGGCCCCGGCGGCCCACAGGAACGTGTCCGAGGGGAGGCGGGCGGTCTGGGACTCGATCGCCTTGGTCGTCTTGCCCTCGGTGCGGCTCGGTTCTTTTCGGACGATGGACAATCCTCTCATGAAAACACCTCCGGAAGTGGTTGTTTATATGACACTTACGGCGATGCTACCGCTGCGGGTCCCGTTGTCAACCGCCCTGCTTCAGCCGCGGGTTGCGAAAGCACAACAGCTTCTGGGTCACCACGTCGGCCATCAACTGCAGCCCCTCGGCGGGGATCTCGCAGACCTTGACCACCGTCTTGAAGTGAGCGCTGGCGGGCATCATCCCCTCCAGCGCGTTGGGGAGCCGGTCGAGCCAGGCGCGATCGAAACGAACGGAGCGGTGCTCGGGGAAGAGGGCGAGATAGAAGATGTCGGTCTCGACCAGGTCCTGGAAGAAATGCGAGCCGTAGGAGAGCTCGGGCATCAGCTCCCCCTTGGGGAAGGCGACTTCGGCCAGCGCCGCCATGTTGCTGATCTCGGCGAAGTGGATCGGCACTCCGAGCGAGGGGGTGGAAGTCCCCCAGCGCCCCGGCCCCATCAGCAGCGTCGGGTGGCTGCTGCGGTCGTCCAGGCGCTTGTTGAGGCGGCCGATGAGGCGCGCCACCTCGTACTTCTCCGGCAGGGGGAGACGGATGTACGCCTCGGGCTCGATCCAGATGATGCGGTGGATCGGCTGCGAAATGTTGCCGCCCATGAAGTTCCCCTCCATCCGGATGAGGACGTCTTCGTCGCGCACCGTCTCGGGGATCTCGATGCGCACCTTCTGCCCCTTGGTCTGCAGCGGGCGGCACTGCACGATGTTGATCAGCGGCTCCCCCTCGGCGGTGAAGTTGACGGTGAACTCCACGTCGACCGGGTAGTCGTAGGCCTTCTCGAGGGTCTTGAGGAGCCGCTGCATCGCGGGAGCGAAGGACGACTCGGTCAGAAAGTCGTCGAAGGTGAGGATCCAGCTCTCCTTGACCGCGCGCCCCCTTTCGCGCTGCAGGCGCTTGGCCTCGTGATCGACGACGGCGAAGCGCCCGATGGGCAGATCGGGGAGCTCGTCCAGCAGGCGGCTCAAGGGGACGGTGCGCAGGGTGTTCTCGTCGACGTCGAGCAGATCGACGTCGCGCTGGGAGAAGCGCCGGGTGTCGGCGAAGGCGCCGTGCGGCTTGCGCATCGGGGCGTCGAGGGCGACCAGCCGCGGGTAGTCCCCTTCGACCCGGTCGACGGCGCGGGTGCCGAGACCGTAGACGAGGCGCAGCATCCCCGCCTTGGGGTCCATCTCCTTGTCCCAGACGAAGGTGTTGAAGGAGACGCCGACCCCGGCCAGCTCCGGAAAGTAGTGCTGGCGCCGGTAGGCGCCCGAGACGCGCTGGATCAGAAGCCCCATCTGCTCGTCGAGGTGCGCCAGCCCCCGCTGGCGGCGGTAGGCCAGGGCGTCCTCGCTCATGGTGCTGGCGTAGACGGCCCGCACCGCCTCCTCCAGCGCGGCGTAGCGCTCCTCGGGGGTCCCCTGGTTGGCGAGAAAGAAGCTGTCGTACTTGCCGGCGAAGGCGTTGCCGAATCCGTCCTCCAGAAGGGAGCTCGAGCGCACGATGATCGGGTACTGCCCGTAATACTCGAGCACATCCTGCAGCCCCTGGCGGATCGGCTCGGGGAAGGCTCCGCCGAGCATCTTCTGCCTCAGCTCGGCCGCCGCGGCGTAGTACCCTTTTTCGGTCTTTTGTCGGGCGAACAGGGGCCACCAGCCGTTGTAGACGAGATAAGAATAGTAGACGTTGGAGCCGATGAAGAACGAGTCGTGGGGCTCGAGACGGCTCTCCCAGTCGAAGGCGTCGTCGCGCAGCAGGATGTCGCGCGCCAAGAGCATTCCCACCGCCTTGCCCCCGATGAAGCCGGTGCCGATGAGGCGCGACTTGATCTGCAGCAGCTCCGGCAGGGTGAAGTAGCGCCGGGCCAGCTCCAGCATCCGCTCCTCGCGCCCGATCATGTGGTGGCACAGGTGACGGACCATCTTTTGCTGCTCGTCCTCGGAGGCGCCGTTTCGCACCAACTCCTCGGCCTGCAAAAAGAGGTGGTGCCAGTGGTCGAGCTGGCGGCGTGCCGGATCGGTGGAGCGGCGGCTGACCCGGCTCAGAAGGCGCGTCGCCTGGTAGCTGTCGGCCAGCGGCAAAAAGCCCCCCTCCTGCCGCAGGTGCGGCAGGAACATCGTCGGGGAGTGGCGCTGCCAGACCTTGAGGGGGTGAAGGTAGACGCCGTCCTCCTCGCGGTACAGGGCGATGAGGACCTGCGTGGTGTCGCGGATGCGCTCGATGGTCTTGATGGAGTGGCGATCGCGGATGAGGGCGAAGTAGGCGACCGTCTCCAACTCGTAAAGGAAGGGGCAGGTGACCCAGAAGAAGTTGCCGATCATCAGGTCGGTGGCCCACGCAGAGAGCAGATCGGAGAGGGAGTCGAAGACGTAGAAAACCCCTTTGCCCTCGGCCGCGACGAGCATGTGGATGCGGGTGGCGAAGTCGTCGAAGCCGCGGCGCGGATCGAGCTCGACGGTGACCACCCCTTGCTGCTCGTCGACGACGGGGGCGTGGCGTCCGAAGCGCAGGTAGACGACGCGGCGCTCCTGCGCCAGGGCCTCGCGGACAAAGGGGCGGACGAACTCGCGGTAGTCGTCGATGGAGTCGACGCTCCACACGACGTTGTCGCCGATGCGCAGGCTGTCGAGGATGCCGTCGAGGCTCGGCAGACCGGTCGTGACGTGGGTGGCTCCCGGCATGATGGTGACCTCCTTCAAAAAAATCGAATCGAAACGGTACGGGGGCTCTGTGCTTATACCATGGACGGGCGTGCCCATCAACGCTGCAGGTCGCGAGTGCGACGGGGGGCAGGCGGTATGCAAGTTTTGCACGATCGGGGTCTTCCTGCGATCGATTCTTCTTTTGTTTTGCTTTATTACGAAGTAGAATCCTGCCACGTCCATCCAGGTAAACGCCGTTTTAGTTTCAGATGACTGTTCAGCAGCCGTGCCGAAGGCTCGTTTCGAAACCCTTTGTGAACGGTTGCTGGACCCGAAGAGTTTTTGCATGCATCCCCTTCGATCCCGCGTCCTTTTTGTCCTCGTCCTGCTGCTCAGCGCCTGCGCGGCGCCGCGCGCGCCAGTGCCCGCCCCTGCCGAACCCGTCGCGCCGTTGCGGCCCGTGGCCTGGGAGAGCGTGGAAGGGTGGGGCCAGGACGATCCGCGCGCGGCGCTGAGCGCCTTCAACGCAAGCTGCCGGTCGCTGCGCAATCGCCCCGAATGGCGGGAGGTCTGCGACGAGGGGGCGGCCGTTCCCGCGGGGGATCTCGCGGCGGTGCGCACCTTTTTCGAGAGCCGCTTCGTCCCTCACCAGGTGCGCAACCCCGACGGCACCGACACCGGCATCATCACCGGCTACTACGTGCCGGATCTGCGCGGCAGCCGCACGCGCACCGAGCGCTTCGTCTATCCGCTCTACCGCCAGCCGGACGATCTGCTGATCATCGATCTGCGCAGCGTCTATCCCGAGCTCGCCAATTACCGTCTGCGGGGGCGCCTCGAAGGGAACCGCGTCGTGCCGTACCACGACCGCGCCGGCATCGACGGGGAAGGGGAGCCCCTTCGGGGGAAGGAGATCTGCTGGGTCGAAGACCCGGTGGAGCTCTTTTTCCTTCACGTCCAGGGGTCGGGGCGCATCTCTCTGGACGAGGGGCAGATCCTGGTGAACTACGCCGAGCAGAACGGCCACCCCTACCGATCCATCGGCAGACTTCTTCTCGATCGCGGCGAGATGACGCGCGAGGAGATGTCGATGCAGGGGATCCAGCTGTGGGGGGAGCGAAACCCCGATCGTATCAAGGCGCTGATGCGCGAGAACCCCAGCTACATCTTCTTTCGCGAGCGCCCCGCCGGCGGGGAGCCCGAGGGGGCGATGGGGATCCCCCTCACCGCGCGCCGCAGCCTCGCCGTCGACCCGCGCACCATTCCGCTGGGGGCGCCGGTCTTTCTCGCCACCGAGTGGCCCGACGGCCCCGAGCCGCTGCAGCGCCTCATGGTCGCGCAGGATACCGGCGGCGCCATCAAGGGGGCGGTGCGGGGCGACTTCTACTGGGGGATGGGGAGCGAGGCGGGCCACTACGCCGGACGGATGCAGAAGCACGGGCGCCTCTGGGTTTTGCTCCCCGCGGGGATGGTTGCACCATGAAGGGGCGGTGCGTCGGCATCGAGAGCATGGCGTGGAGCCCGGTGCGTCCCGGCCTCACCCACCATGTCGAGGGGAAGGATCTGCTCCCCGAGGGGATGGCCGCGCGCAAGGTCGTGCTGACGCGCGTCGCGCCGCAGGGGGAGTTTCTCCCCCACGCCGATCCGTATCATCACGTCCTGTTCGTTTTGCAGGGGAGCGGCGAGGGGCACATGGGCGATAACACCTTCGCGATGGAGCCGGGGGTCGTCGTCGAGATCCCCGCCGGGGTGCGCCACGGCTACCGCAACACCGGCGCCTGCGAGCTCGTTCTGATCACGATGAACGTGACCGAATGAGGCCGACGGCCGGTTCGACGCGAACAGACACGACGCGGCCCTGCGCGGGTCGCCTGGAGGTGGGTAGATGAGCGCAGATTTCAACCAGATGACCGAGCGGCTCGATGAGCTTCCGGCCATGCCGATGGTGGCGGCGAAGGTCCTCAAGATGATGCAGGACCCGACCGCCGACGCCGAGGCGCTGGCCAGGGTGATCTCCCACGACTCGGTCGTCGCCGCCCAGATCCTCAAGATCGCCAACTCCTCATACTACTCGATGGCGCACCGGGTGAGCACCATAGAGCACGCCATCGTGATTCTGGGGGAGAAGACGATGCGCAGTCTGGTGCTGGCGGCGAGCATCAAGGGGCTCAACCGCCGCATCGGGCTCATGGAGAAGATGCTCTGGGAGGACTCCATCGGCTGCGCCATCGCCGCCCGGGTCATCGCCTCCGACTTCGCGACGGCCGACCCCGAGGAGGCGTTCATGGGGGGGCTCCTTCGCCACTTCGGACGCATGGTGATGAATGCCTGGAATCCCGAGGCCTACCTGAGGGTCATGGAAGGGGTCTACGGCGCCGAGGGGAGTCTCGACGAGATGGAGAGGCGCCATTTTCCCACCTCGCACGCGGTGGTCGGCGCCATGGTGCTGCGCAAGTGGAATTTCGCCGAGAATCTGGTGCGGGTGGTCCTCAATCACGAGGATCTCGGCGCCTTCGCTCCCGAGGAGAGCGAGCTGCTGAACCTGACCGCCACCATCGATCTGGCGGGGAACTTCTGCAGGCGCCTCGGCATCGGGCAGCGTCAGGCCGAAGACGACATCGAGCTTGGAGAAACCCGCGGCGCCCGCCGCCTGGGGCTTTCGCGCGACCCTCTCGAAGCGTCGCTGGCGTCCTTCCGCGACATCTTCCACCAGAACAAGGAGGGGTTCCTGGTCTGACCTCCCCTCCTTCCCCACAAAATACCGAAGGCGCAGAGATTCTCTGCGCCTTCGGTGCGTTTTACGGGGAAGGGAGGGGGGGCTTTCAGGAGATTTTCAGAACGATCTTGCCGAAGTGACGGTCCTCTTCCATCATCCGGTGCGCCTCGACGACCTCTTCGAGGGGGAAGACCTTCTCGATAATGGGGACGATGGTGCGGTCGGCGAACTTCGGCAGGGCGCGGCGGGCGAACTCCGCGACGATCTCCCCCTTCTCCTCGACGGGGCGCGAGCGCAGCACCGAACCGATGATCTGCTGGCGCTTCACCATCATCAGGGCGAGATTGAGCTCGGCCTTGATCCCGCTGATGACGCCGATGATCACCAGCTTGCCGGTGTAGCCCAGGGAGTTCATGTTGGGGGCCAGGTACTTGGCGCCGACGTGGTCGAGGATCAGGTTGACCCCCTTTTTCTTGGTGAATTCCTTGACGATCTCGGTGAAGTCGGGCGTCTGGGTGTAGTCGATGACCAACTCGGCGCCGAGCTCCTTCACCCTCTCGATCTTGCTCGGGTGGGCGGTGACGATCAGGCGGCTCTCGGGGGTCAGGGCGCGGCTGAGTTGCAGGGCGGCGGTGTTCACCCCGCCGCCGCCGCCGTGGAAGATCGCCGTTTGGCCGTTGAGAAACTCGCCGATCATGAAGACGTTGAGAAAGGCGGTGATGTACGACTCACACACGCAGGCGGCTTCCTCGAAGCTCATCGCGTCGGGAATCGGCATCAGGTGGCTCGCGTAGGCGACGGCGTATTCGGCGTACCCGCCCCCGCCCACCAGCGTCATGACCCGATCCCCCTTCTTCCAGGCGGTGACGCCGGGGCCGAGCTCGTCGATGATGCCGGCGACCTCGAGGCCGAGGATCTCGGAATCGCCGGGGGGCGGCGGATATTTCCCCTCGCGCTGGACGAGGTCGGGGCGGTTGATGGAGGTCGCCGCAACCTTGATGAGGACCTGGTTCTGCGCAGGGGTCGGCTTTTCCACGTCCCCGATCTTCAGAACGTCGATCCCCCCGAACCCTTCCATGACGACAGCTTTCATTTTTTCCTCCTGGGAATGAATGCGCCGCGCCCCCGCAGGTCGCAGGGAAGCGGTCGATTTTTAGGAAAAATCAATTATATAGATTCCCGTTGCAGTTGCAACCCCACTTTCGGGGGGAGGCAAATTGAATCTTGACTTTGGAATGCCCTCGAATTAGGATCCTTAAATCATGGGCGGGCTCCTCTGCCCCCCGGTCTCCAGCCGCACCGGCTCGAATTCCACGGAATCCTCTCGCACGGCTTGGCTGCGAAGCTTTCCGACATCGCATCAAGCCCCCATCCGAGGTTGCGCATAGATGAAGAAGATACTCGTCGTTGATGATCAGCCCACCATTCGACGCCTCGTCGAAATCAGCCTGCGTTCGTCCGACCGGGAGATCCTGGAGGCCGAAAGCGGCGAGAAGGCCATCGAGGTCGCCCACAGCCACAAGCCCGACCTGATCATCATGGATCTGATGATGCCCGGCGGGATGGACGGCTTCGAGGCGGTGCAGATCCTCAAGGCCAACCCCGAGACGCGCGACTGCCCCGTTCTGGTCCTGACCGCCAAGGACCAGAAGGCCGAGCGCACGCGCGCCTTCGAGATCGGCGCCGGCGACTACCTGGCCAAGCCGTTCAAGCTCAACGTGCTGATGAACAAGGTCGAGCGGCTTCTCAACTGACAGGCCCCGATCAACGTTCGGAGTTTATTGCCGCTCCCGAAGGGGGCGGCTCTTTTTATGTAAAGGAGATGCGTGTTTTGAAGAAGGATCTGCTGGAAAAAGGAGCGATCGTGCAGCGCGACAAGACGACCTACGCCATCGCCCCGCACATCCCCGGGGGGATCACCGATGCCGCGACGCTGCGTCGCCTGGCCGATGTGGCCGAGCGTTTCGGCGCCGCCTCCATCAAGCTGACGAGCGCCCAGCGCATCGCCCTGATCGGTCTGGCCGAAGAGGATCTGGACGCCGTCTGGCGCGAGCTCGGCCAGAAGCCCGGAGCGGCGATCGGGCTGTGCGTGCGCTCGGTGAAGATCTGCCCCGGCACCGACTTCTGCAAGCGCGGCCAGCAGGATTCGGTCAATGTCGGGCTCGAGGTCGACCGGCGCTATCACGGCCTTTCGCTGCCGTGGAAGCTCAAGATGGGGATCTCGGGGTGCATGAACGACTGCGGCGAAGCCTGCCTGAAGGATGTGGGGCTGATCGGCACCCCCAAGGGGTGGAACGTCATGGTGGGGGGGAACGGCGGCGCGCAGCCGCGGCTTTCGCAAAAGCTTGTCGAAAACGTGCCGAGCGACGCCGAGGCTCTGGCCGTTCTCGACCGGGTGGTCGAATGGTTCAAGGGGCAGGAGCGGCGCTGCCGCATCGGCAAGGTCGTCGCCGAGATGGGGATCGAGGCCTTTCGGGAGCAGGTCCTGTAGCGTCGCGATGCGCCGCCGCGCGGGGCGCTACCCTGTGAATTTGTACCCTTTTCCCCGCACGGTGAGGAAGTGCCGCGGCTCGGCGGGGTCGCGCTCGAAGTATTTGCGCATGCGCACGATGAAGTTGTCCAGGGTGCGCGTCTCGGTGTCGGGCGAGATCCCCCAGATCTCCGAAAGGAGCTCGGCCCGGGAGATGACCTCTCCCTCGCGCCCGGCGAAGGTGCGCAGCATCTTCATTTCGAGATCGGTGAGGGTGATCTCCCCCTGCACCGTGACGGCCACCCCGGAAACCATGTCGATCTCGTTGTCGCCGAAACGAAGGCGCCCCGCCGGCGCCTCGGCGCGATACCACTGTGAGCGCCGCAGCATCCCGCCGACGCGCAGCAAAAACTCCTCGAGGCTGAACGGCTTCGTCAGGTAGTCGTCGGCCCCTTCGGCCAGCCCCCGGATCCGGTCCTTCTCGTCGCTGAGGGCGGTCAGGATCAGGATGGGGATGCGCGGATCGGCCCTGCGCAGCCTCCTGCAGACCTCCAGTCCGCCGAGTCCCGGCAGCATCAGGTCGAGCACCACCAGGGCGAAGGCGCTTCGCTTCGCCTCCTCCAGCGCCTCCTCTCCGGTGGTCACATGGGTGACGCCGTACCCCTCCTCCTCCAGATTGAAGAGCAGTCCCCTGGCGATGTTCGGTTCGTCCTCGACGAGAAGAATGCGTGGGAGGCTGGTCATGAGCGGCTCGCTTTCTCTTTGGGCGCCGGCGCCAGGGGGAGAAGGATGTGGACGGCGATCCCCTTGTCTCTGCTCTCGATCCAGGCGCGTCCCCGGTGAAGGCGCACCATGGCGCGCACGATGAAGAGCCCCAGACCGGACCCCCGGATCGTCTCGCCCTGCCGGCGCACCCGGTAGAACATGCGAAAGACCTTCTCCCGCTCTTCAGGGGGGATGCCTCGCCCTTCGTCCGCCAGAATGAAGTGCGCCTTTTTCCCGTCGCGCTTGAGGGTGATCTGAAGTCGCGGTGCGCCCGTCGCGTAGAGCAGGGCGTTTTCGAGCAGGTTGCGAAAGACGGTCTCGAGCGACTCCACATCGAAGCGCACGTGCAGGTCGGGTTCGATATCGAGCGTCATCTGCCCCGCCTTCGGCAGCGAATATCTGTGGCGGGTGAAGTAGCCGGCGGTGAACTCCGAGAGGTTGTCCGAATGCAGCGGCACCTTCGGTCCGCGGTGCTCCAGGCGGCTGGTGGCCAGCAGGTTGTTGATCAGCGTTCCGAGTCGCTCGGTGTCGGCGAGCATGGTGTCGAGAAAGACCTCCATCTTCTCGGGGGGCGGGCGGCGACGGCGGATCGTCTCGAGGTGCAGCTGCAGGGAGGCCAGAGGCGATTTGAGCTCGTGGCTGACCTGGGCGATGAAGTCCTTTTGCGCCTTGTACAAAACGGCCTGACGCCGCCAGTACAGAAAGATGACGTAGACGCCGGCGAGGATGGCCGTCAGCAGCAAGAGCCCCTCTACGAGGATGAACCACTCGATCTCGCTGTGCACCAGCTCGGGGCTGATGCGTTCGGCCACGGCGCGCAGCTGCACGTGGCTGCGGATGAACCACACCACCCAGAAGACGACGACCATCACCCAGATCAGCTGGATGCCGATGAAGGCGATGAGGGGGTTGACGAAGCGGCCGAGACGTTTCATCCGTCCCTTTTACCACTTTCGGGGAGCTGCGAACAAGGTCTCTTCGAGACACGGTTTTACATAAGTATTACAAACGCCTCCGGAGGCTTTTGATAAAGTGTCCCTTAATGTGAAGCTCTCAGGGCGGATCACGAAAGGACGACGGAATATGGATCACTCTCTCACCATCGGCCGCCACAAGCCCCGCTTCCCCCTTGTCCAGGGGGGGATGGGGGTGCGCATCTCCGGCGGCAGCCTCGCCGGCCATGTGGCGCGCTGCGGCGGCGTCGGGCTCATCGCCACCGCCGGCATCGGCCTCAACAGCCCCCACTACGACGGGCGCAACTTCTTCACCGCCGACCCCCTCGCGCTCAAGGACGAGATCCGCAAGGCCTACGAGATCGCCCCCGAGGGGATCATCGGGACCAACTGCATGGTGGCGGTCACCAACTTCGACGAGATGGTGCGCGTCTCGTGCGAGGCCGGGGTGAAGCTCATCGTCGCAGGGGCCGGGCTCCCCATGAACCTTCCCGAATTGACGGCCGAGTGGCCCGATGTCGCCCTGGTGCCGATCGTCTCGTCGGTCAAGGCAGCCGAGCTCATCGCCCGCAAGTGGCACAAGGGTTTCGGCCGCCTCCCCGACGCCGTCGTCGTCGAGGATCCCGACACCGCCGGGGGGCACCTGGGAGAGAAGCTGGAGAAGATCGGCTCGGGCGATTACGACCACTACGGGACGGTGCGCGGCGTCAAAGCCTATTTCCGCGACAGCTTCGGGATCGAGATGCCGGTCGTCGCCGCCGGGGGGGTCTGGGATCGCGCCGATCTGCTGCACGCCCTGGAGCAGGGGGCCGACGGCGTGCAGATGGCGAGCCGCTTCGTCTGCACCGAGGAGTGCGACGCCTCCGACGCCTTCAAGCAGGCATATATCGACTGCGCCAAGGAGGACATCGGCCTCATCATGAGCCCGGCGGGGCTCCCCGGGCGGGCGCTGCTGGCCAACATGGAGCAGGTGCGCCAGCGTGACGTCGGGCTGGGGGTGATCTGTCCCTCGGGGTGCCTGAAGAAGTGC
>JBJHBH010000052.1:0-25772 GCA_050485365.1 Desulfuromonadales bacterium
GGCGATCTCCCCCTCGACGGGGCGGCCGATGTAGAGCTGCACCTTCTCCAGATCGGCCGGCCGACCCACCACCCGAAGCCTGTCCCCCTCCTGCAGCACCGTCTCGGCCCCCACCAGCACCGGTTCCTTCGCTCCCGGGCGCAGCAGGCGCGTGATCGTCACCGGGGCGATGTCCTTGAGAAAAATATCGACGACCCGCTTTCCGAAGAGATTGGCGTTGCTGACCTCGAGATGCCGGAATGTGATGGGGGGATTGACGGCGGCGAGCTCCCGGGCCAGGCGCTCCTCTTCGGCGGCGATGTCGACCCGAAAGAGCCGGGGGAGAATCCGGATCGCCAGAGCCACCCCGATCACCCCGAAGGCGTAGGTGACGCCGTAGGCGGCCGTCGCCCTGTCGTCTCCGACCAGCTCGATCACCGCCGCCAGCGAGGGGGTGCTCGTCATCGCTCCGGCCAGCAGCCCCGCCCCGGTGGCCGCGTCGAAGCCGAAGAGGCGGCAGCAGGCGTAGGCAACCGCGACGCCGACCCCCGCCATCAAAACGACCCCCGTCGTCATCGCCAGACCGTGGCTTCGAAACGAGCCGAGAAAGCCCGGCCCGGCCTGAAGCCCCACGGCGTAGATGAACAGGGCCAGGCCGGCGGTCTGGATCGCCTCGGGGAGGACCAGCCCGAAATGGCCGAAAGCGAGCGCTACGAAGAGGATCGCCGCCGGACCGAGAGAGAACCCCCCAAGACGCACCCGCCCCAGCATCTCGCCGAGGAGGATGATCAGCAGGAGCAAAAAGATGGGATTGGCGAGCAGGGGCATGCCAGAGAATTAACGCAAGCTTTAATCAATGTCCAGCAGTTTGCTCAGCCGCACGTCGATTACACTCTCGGTGCCTGTGCCGTCGGATCGATGAACGGTTCCACCCTGTTTCGTCCCATCGACTTCGCACGATACAGCGCCGCGTCCGCCCGCAGTAAAGCCTCCTGCGGGTCGTAGTCGGTGGGTCGGATAACGCTCAAACCGATGCTGACGGTAAAGCGGATGGCTCCGCCGGGGACCTCCACGGGATGGGCCGCCACCTTTTCGAGGAGCCTCTGGGCGAGAACAGATGCGTTTTGTGCGCTTGTCTCGGTGAGAAAGACAGCGAACTCTTCGCCTCCCATGCGTCCCGCGAAATCGGTACGCCGCATCGATTCTTCGATCAGCTTGCCGAAATGGCGCAGGACCTCGTCGCCCGCGGAGTGCCCCCATGTGTCGTTGATCCGCTTGAAGTGGTCGATGTCGAGGGCGAGCAGGGCGGCCGGTGTGCCGAAGCGTTTCACCCGCGCCAGTTCCTGCTCCAGGCGCTCCAGAAAGTAGCGCCGGTTGGGCAGCCCGGTAAGAAAGTCGATGGTGGCCAGGTGAAGCAGGGCGCGCTCCTGCTCCTTGCGCAGGGTAATGTCCTGCTTGACCGCGATGAAGTTGCGAATGGCGCCCCCTTCGTCGAAGACCGGCGTGATGGACATCTCCTCGTGATAATGGGTGCCGTCGCGGTGCTGATTGACCAATTCTCCCTTCCAGGCCCGTCCCGCCAGGATGGTGTTCCACATATCGGCATAAAAGGGTGTGCTCTGGCGCCCTGATCGCACCAGGGCGCCGGGAGTTTTTCCGAGAGCCTCCCGGGAGGAGAATCCCGTCAACGCTCCAAAGGCGGGATTGACCCATTCGATCGTCCCGCCCGTATCTGTGATGACGACGGCGTTGGCGGTCGTCTCCAGGGCGGCTCCCAGCAGTCGCACCTTCTGCTCGGCGGCCCACTGAGCGCTCTGGTCCCGGAAGACCACCACCGCCCCGGCCGTTTGGCCCTGCTCCTCCATGGGCGCGACGGTCAGATTCACGGGGAAGCCGCTCCCGTCTCTTCGGAGAAACCACTCGTTCTCCTCGCGGCGCCTCAACCCGTCGAACACGGTCAGCAGGATCGGGCACTCTTGGGGCGGATAGGGCGAGCCGTCGCGGCGGCTGTGATGAAAGATGCGGTGCGAGTCGCCGCCGATCAGCTCTTTCGGCTCGTATCCCAGTGCCGCTGCGCCGGCAGGGTTGATAAAGATAATCTTTCCTGCGGTATCGATCCCGTATATCCCCTCGCAGATCGAATCGAGGAGCATTTCATTGCGCCGGGCCAGGAGCGCGATCTCCCCCTCGGCCTGCCGACGCACCAAGGTGTAGCGGATGGCCCGCATCAGAGCGTCCGGATCGAGCTTCCCCTTGACGAGGTAATCCTGTGCTCCGGCCTGCAGGGCGGCGAAGGCCAGCTCGTGATCGTCGTGGCCGGTGAGGATGATGATCGGGGTGCTCCCCGCGACGCCTCGTGCGGCCCGCACCGTCTCGAGACCGACGGTGTCGGGGAGCGTCAGGTCGAGCAGCACGATGTCGAAGCGCGTTTGCGCCAGGACCTCTTTCGCTTCGCGCATGGAGACGGCCACATGGAGAGCGAAAGAGTAGGGCTTCGCGGATCGCAGAGCGTAGCGGATGAGACCGGCATCGCCTGGGTCATCCTCGACCAGCAGGACGCCGATCTCTTCGGGGATCCTCATGTCGACTCCCTCGGGAGGCGCACCAGAGCGAACCAGTAATCTTCCAGTTGGCGAACAGCGTGGATGAACTGCTCCATATCGACCGGCTTGGTGATGTAGCCGCTCGCTCCGAGCTGATACGAGGCGACGACGTCGCGTTCGACATCGGAAGTGGTCAGGATCACGACGGGGATGGCCTTGAGGGTTTCGTCCTTCTTGATCTCTGCAAGGAACTCCCGGCCGTTCATGCGCGGCATGTTCAAGTCGAGCAGGATCAGGTCGGGGCGGGGCGCATCGGCGAAGCGCGCCGTGCTGCGGCACAGAAATTCGAGTCCCTCGACGCCGTCGACCACGTGGTGCAAGCGGCTCAATACCCGGCCGTCCCTGAGCGAAACGCGAACGAGGTGGGCGTCTGCGGGTTCGTCCTCCAGAAGCAGAATTTCAAAGGGTCTGTTTTCGTTCATCTTTGTCTCCGTCCATCATTTCAAAATTAATGCAGGCCCCCCCGCTGTGCGATTCCTCGATCCATATGCGCCCGCCGCGGCTCTCGACGATGCGCCGCACGATGGCCAGGCCGATCCCCGTCCCCGAAAGCTCCCCCCCGGGGTGAAGCCTCTCGAAAACGCCGAGCACCCGCTGCCGGTATGCGGCGGGGATGCCGATGCCGTTATCCGAAACGGTGTAGCGCACGCCGGCTTCGAAACGCTCTGCCTCGATATCGATCTGCAGCGGCGTTTCGGGGCGTCGGTACTGCAGGGCGTTGCGGATCAAAATGGCGAAAATTTCTTTTAGGCGCGGCGTATCGATGCGCGCAGGGGGCAGAGCGCCGATGCGGATCTGCGCCCGGGCCTGCGCCATCTGCTTGGGAAATTTGCCGACCAGCTCGCGCACGATCGCGTCGGTGTCCGCCAGCACGATCTCCCCGCGCGGTTCGTGCGCGCAGAGATAGTGCTGGATGTCGCGCAGCAGGGCGCGAAGGCGCTCGGCCCCCTCGACGATATAGCGCAGGGCGAGCCGCACTTCGTCGTCGGCGATCGTCCCCTCCATGCGCGTGCCGAGTAGGTGCGCATAGCTGATGAGTCTGCGGGTCGGCTCCTGAAGGTGGTGGGCGGAGATCTCCGAAAAGGTGCGAAGCTCGGCGTTGGCCTCGCGAAGCTGTTCGATGAGGCGCTCGCGCTCGCGGCGGTGGGTCTTGCGCTCCGATACGTCGCGGATGACCCCCTGCACGCGGGTTGTGCAACCGTCTTTGACGATCGGCGTCGCTGACATTTCGCCCTGAAAGAGCGATCCGTCGCGGCGGGTGAAGTCGAGCTCCAGCGAGCGTACGCTCTCGCCGCGCAGAAGCTCCGAGAGGGCCATGCGCGCCTTGTCGCGGTCGGCCGGATGCACCTGCGCGAGAAAGGTGCATCCGGCGATGTCCTCCGGAGGGGCGCCCAGAACGCCCGCCGAGGCCGGAGACGCCCAAGTGAAGCGCCCTTCGGTGTCGATGCGAAAGATCATGTCGATCCCGGACTCGGCGATCTCCCGGAAAAGATCCTCTCTCTCCTGCAGCCTCCCGAGGAGCCGATTGAAACTCTCGATCAACTGGCCGATCTCGTCGGTGCGGGTGACGGGGAGGGGGGCGGCGGGGATTTCTCCCGACGTCATGGCGGCCAGCTCCCTTGCACAGCTTCGCAGGGGGGAGAGCTGGCGCTTCATCCACAGCCAGATCACGATGCCGACAGTAAAGGCGAGCCCCGCCGCCGAGAAGAGGATCGATGCGGTGATCCGGCTGATCGGTGCGAAGGCCTCTGCGGTGGGGAGTGTCGCCACGGCGAACCAGCCGGTGGAGGGGATCCGTCGCGCGGAGGAGAGCTCCTCGATCCCCATCGAATTGACGGCGATCCCCGATCCTTCGAATCCGGCCATGTAGCGGTCATGCATCGGGTTGACTCCGGCGGGGGGGGCCGGCCGCATGACCCGGCTGCGATCGGTGGCGGCGATGATCAGCCCGCTTGCCGGATCGATGACGAGGTAGCTTCCTCCCTTGCCGTAAGTGTGGACGGCGATTTCGTCGAGAAACGTCGGACCGGAAAGACGGATCGTCCCCAGAACGACGGCGACGACCTCTTCGTTGTCGAGTACCGGCACGTTGACGACGATGATCGGAGCGTTGCTGGCTCTGCCGATGACGGGGGAGCTGATGACCGGCGCCTTCTCGGCGAAGACTTTTTTGAGGTAGTCGCGGTCCGAAAAGTCGATCCCGACACGGTTGGGCATCACGGGCGAGTCGGCCACCGCCACGCCGCGGCCGTCCAGGATCACGATGCCGCCGTTGAAGCGCTCGTGCAAAAAGATGCGTTCGTCGAGGATCGTCTGGATTTGATCGTAGGGCAGAAGCTCTGCTCTAGGCGCGACCATGGCGCCGAGCCGGGTGAGGAAGGCGATGTCCTGCCGGAAATAGGCGTCGATGAGATCGGCCTTGAGTGTCGCGGCCGAGTATTGCTGATACGAGAGGAGCTCCGTCATCTGGAGTCGAACGGTTCTGACGGAACTGAAGGTGAGCAGGGCGGTCCCCAGAACGAAAACGACCAGCGCCGTCACCAGGACTCTGAACTGAAGCGAAGAGCGTAGCGAATCGAACATAGAGGCCATCTGCTCAGCTCGCTTCGGCAGCCGATTGGGGGGGCGGCGCCGCGGCAATGTCGGTCACGGGCAGGGCGACCCCGAAGAGGCTCCCCTTTCCTTCGCCGGCCGATTCGGCCCAGATGCGCCCGCCGTGGTGTTCGACGATCTTTCGGCACAGGGCCAGCCCGAGACCGTTTCCATCGTAGTGCGCCCGCGACTGCAAGCGGGTGAAAACGGTGAAGAGGCGACAGATGTTCTTCGGGGCGATGCCGATCCCGTTGTCGCGAACGGTAAAGAGATATTCCCCCTCGGCGCGGGCGGCGCGCACTTCGAGCCGCGGATTCGCTTCCTGTGACCGGTAGGTCAGGGCGTTGGCGATCAGGTTCTGAAAGAGGCGCACCATCTCGTCGCGGCTCGCAAAGATGGTCGGCCACTCCCCCTCGATCACGAGCTGCGCTGCAGAGTCTTGGATGGCCGGGGCGAGAAACGAGAGGGCCTCGTCGAGAGCTTCGCGGCTGTCGAGGGGTTTTTTGGGTTCGTAGCGCCGCCCCACCCTGGAGTACTCGAGGAGCCCGCGGATCATCGCGTCCATGCGCCGCGCGCCATCGGTGGCGAATCGCATGAACTCGCGGGTCTCTGCGTCGAGCTTCCCTTCGAGCTCGCGCTCGATGAGCTGAAGATAGCTCGTCACCATGCGCAGCGGCTGGCGCATGTCGTGCGAGACGGCATAGGCGAACTGCTCCAGGTCGGCGTTGGAGCGCGCCAACTCGTCGGACGTCAACCGGAGGGCCTCAGCGGCGCGCTGCCGCTCGCTCACGTCGCGCACGATCCCCTGCACGCCTACAACTCCCCTCTCGGAGTGCACCGGTGTGACGTTGACTTCGCTGTGAAAGGAGTTAGCTGCGCCGCGCAGCAACTTCAGCTCAAGGGAACGCACGGTGCCGCCACCCAGAACGGTCTGAAAAGCCTCCACGGCCCTGGGATGATCGTCTGGGTGGACGTAGCACTTGAAGTGGGTGCCGACCATCTCCTCCGGCGCCGCTCCCATGATCTCGCGGGCCGCGGGCGAACAGTAGCTCATGAATCCGTCGGGCCGAATCTGGAAGATCAGGTCCACGCTGCTCTCGACGATGGCGGCGAAGACCTCCTCGCGCTCCTTCAGGGCCGCTTCGGCCTTCAGACGCTCATCGATCTCGGCCCGCATCGCCTGACGGATCGCGTCGTGGCGGTGAAGCTGGCGACACAGCAATAGGGTCACCGCCGCCAGCGCAAAGGCGACGGCGACGAACGCGCCCAGCGCCATGCGAGCCCTTGCACTCACGGCGGCCATGGCGAGCTCCGTCCCTTCGGAGGCGGCGATCACGATCGGATAATCACCCAGGCGAAAAAAGGAGACCATCCGCTCGCAGTCGTCGAAGGGGCAGATGAGCTTCTGGGTGGCGAGGTGCTCCTCCTGCCTCCCGACGCGTTCCATTTCGGCGCGGCGCATACCGGTGTCGCCCGCGACCCTCGGGAGGCGAAAGAGGATCTCGCCTTCGGCGGTGCTCACGGACAGGGACGTTCCGGGGGCCAGGTCGATCGTCTCCGACAAGGCGGCCAGGCGATCGACCGAAAGGATGGAGACGACAACTCCGTCGAAATTGCCCTCGCGGTCGAGGATCGGGCGACTCAGGGAGAAGAAATACTCATCGGCATGGACCATCGATGCAAGGGGCGGAGAGATGTGGAGGCGATCCGATCCGTCGGTCAGGTGGGCCTGGTAGTAGAGGCGGCCGGAGACATCGGGAGCAGGGCCGTCCTGCGTCCAGAGTACGACTCGTCCCTGTGCATCGAGGAGGAGCAGGTCCATCAACTCCGGATGCATCTGAATCTCGGTCATCATGATCCGGCGAAGAGAGGGGAGATCGAAGCCCGCTTCGGTCAAAGAGCGCAGGGATTGGAGGAAGCGGTCGTGCTCGGCGAGGGTGATCTCGAAAAAGGCTGCATAGACCTGCACGGTGGCGGCGGTCGAGGAGGTCAGTTTCTCAACCGCCATGCGACGCTCGCCGCGAACATGGCAAAAAAGAAGGATCGCCAGGACGCAGATGCCGGCAGCCGTCATCAAGGCGATCCATAAAATCGCAGGCTTATGAGAAAGGGCGGTGGGGTCTGATTCGGGTGTGGCGGACATGACTGAATTCGACTCTCTTGAAAAAATCGCCAAGATAGTAGTTCAGCCTTTGGTTTCAATCAACCCCAAAAGACACCCAAGAAGATGAAATTTGACATGAATCCCACAGTCCGTCGACTGGGCGCCCGTGAGAGCATTCCTGCGGGAATTTCGAGCGACGCTCGGCACTTTCGTGTTGATAAACGCTGAAAAGGATGATATTTAATTTATCAAATTAAATAAGACAAATTATTTAGGCTTATTGATGTCTCCCCGATGTGGAGAAATCGCCCTTGCCGACGGCTCAGAACTGCTTGACAGAAATTTACAGGAGGCTGGCATGAAGGAGGATGGGATGAAAATGGGAACATTGAGGGGCGCGCGGTTGCTCCGGGGACCGCTTCTCGCTCTGGCGATGGTGGCCTTCATGGCGATCGGCGGCGTTTCGGCCTTTGCAGCCGAGCCCCTGCGGGTGCTGACGAACGACGACTGCGCGAAATGTCACACCGCCGAGACGCGCACCGTCGAGCAGATGGGGATGGCTCACAAGACGGCGGTGAGCTGCATGGAGTGCCACGAAGGGCACCGGCCGATGCGCGCCGAGAACATTCCGACCTGCAATCAGTGCCATGCGGGCGAGCCGCACTTCGAGATCGGCAACTGCAGCAGCTGCCACGACCCCCACATGCCGTTGGAAATCACGCTGCAGGGTGAGCTCAAGGACGTGTGCGTGTCGTGCCACTCGGCGGTGGGGAGCAGCCTCACCTCCTTCCCGAGCATGCACGCCGAAGTCTCCTGCAACTACTGTCACGCCGAGCGTCACGGGTTCATCCCCGACTGCGGGCAGTGCCACGCTCCGCACTCCGCCGACATGACGCAGAACGACTGCCTGATCTGCCACGACGCCCACACCCCCACCGTGCTGAGCTACAGGGGGACGGCGCCGTCGAACCTGTGCGGCTCATGCCACGGCGAGGTGAATCGCCAGCTCGCCGCCAACGCCAGCCAGCACCGCGACGTGTCGTGCGTCGAGTGCCATCCGCAGCGCCACGGCCTCGTTCCGCTGTGCTCGGACTGCCACGGGATGCCGCACGCCAAGGGGATGCACGAGAGGTTCCCCCGGTGCGGCGACTGCCACGGCATCGCCCACGATCTCAATGACGGGACGCGCTGAGAAAGGACGCCGCCATGGAAAACAAGAGGTACAGATCGCTTCTGTATTTCTCGGTGGCGCTGTCGCTGCTGGTCGGGTGGGTGCTCGCCGCCTGCACGGCGGCGGCCGAGCGCGAGAGGAATCCGGTCGCCCTGTCGGCCGTGGCGTCCCCCGACGACGAGGGCGAAGTCGCCGCGGCGCCCGCCGCCGTAGCGCCGGCGCCGCGCGGCAACGGAGGCGGCCTTTACGACTTCGAGCCCGAGCCGCTGACCCTTGCCGACTGCGCCCGGTGCCATATCCGGCATTTCGAGCAGATCCGCGATGACGGGGGAGGGCACAGGATCGACTGCCGCCAGTGCCACGAAGTCTTTCACGCCTACAACCCCCGGCGAAACAACTACGACGAGTTGATGCCCAAGTGCACCGACTGCCACGGGCTCCCCCACGGCGAGGCGCACGTCTCCTGCTTCGGATGCCATGAGCAGGCGCACGCGCCGACGCGCATCCCCTTCTCCGATCTGCTCGTCTCCTCGTGCGCCGACTGTCACGGCACCCCCGCGGCGCAGCTGCGCCAGTATGCCAGCAAACACTCGGGACTGGGGTGCCAGGCATGCCATCCGCGCGACCACGGGCGCATCCTGTCGTGCATGGAGTGCCACGGACCGCACTTCCCCCAGCAGCCGCTCGCCGAGTGCGCCCAGTGCCACGGCGCGCACAAACCCCTCGACATGACCTTCCCCGTCGCGGGGAGCGCCGTCACCTGCAACGCCTGCCACGGCGAGATCTACGGACAGTGGAAGAACACGCCGAGCCGGCACGGGGGTGTCGACTGCGCCCAGTGCCACGCCAGACATCTGGCGATCCCGAGCTGCACCGAGTGCCACCCGCAGCCGCACAGCGAAGGGATGCTCGCCAACTTCACCGGCTGTCTCGACTGCCACATCGACGTGCACGATCTGCCGGTGCGCTGAGGGGCGCAATCAACGTTTTCCTTGCCCGCGACACGGGGGGGATGAAGACCAACCAGAAGAAGGGTCGAGGGCGTTTGCCTTCGACCCTTTTTTGCGCCTGCGCCGACATACGTTGTGATCCCTTCAAGAGACGATATCCTTTGCGGATGAGTCATTTTCATGAAGGGGAGGTGCAATGAACTGGCAGAATCCGATGGAAAATCTTGACGGATGGGAGGTGATCGCACTTTCGTCGGTAGTCGTCCTTGTCGCCGTCGTCGTCGGGATGATGGTGTCCGGTCTCGTCTTTCACTATCTGCACCGCTGGGCCGAAAGGGCGCACAGGGGGGCGAGGGGGGTGTTGATCCGGCGCTGCGCCACGCCGATCCGCATCCTCTTTCCGCTGCTGCTGGTCAATCTGACGGCGCCGCTGCAGCAGTTTCCCCCCTCGATGCAGACGGTCATCTCGCAGGTCTTCAGCATTTTGCTGATTCTCGGTCTTGCGTGGCTGGCGGTTCGGATCATCCAGTCGCTGAGCGACATCGTCCTGTTGCGCTACGACATCTCGGCGGCCGACAATCTGAAGGCGCGGGCGGTCTACACCCAGGTCGACGTGCTGGTCAAGATCGCCTTCGTGATCGTGGCGGTCATCGCCGTCGCCTCGATGCTCATGACCTTCGACGCCATGCGCCAGGTGGGGGTAAGTCTGCTGGCATCGGCCGGCATCGTCGGCATCATCGCCGGTTTCGCGGCCCAGCGCTCCCTCTCGACCCTCTTCGCCGGGATCCAGATCGCCATCACCCAGCCGATCCGTCTGGACGACGTGGTGATCGTCGAGGGGGAGTGGGGGCGCATCGAGGAGATCACCCTGACCTATGTGGTGGTGCGCATCTGGGATCTTCGCCGCCTTGTCCTGCCGATCACCTACTTCATCGAGAATCCGTTCCAGAACTGGACCCGCACCTCGGCCGAGATCCTGGGGACGGTCTTCATCTACACCGACTACAGTGTGCCGGTGGAGGCGATCCGGCAGGAGCTGCAACGGCTGCTGCAGCAGGCGCCCGAGTGGGACGGCAAGGTGTGCGGGGTGCAGATGACCAACGCGACGGAGCGCACGGTGGAGATCCGGGCGCTGATGAGCGCGGCCGACAGCGGCAGGGCGTGGGATCTGCGCTGCTTCATCCGCGAAAAGCTCATCGAGTTCATCCGGCGCGAATACCCGCAGAGTCTGCCGCGCTTCAGAGGGGAGATGGTGGTGGAGGGGAATGACGATGCAGCAAGACCGGCCTCACGCGATGACGCGACGGCGGGACGGGAAACCGGAGGCTAAACCAGTGTTGTCCGGTTAGAAGATTGATGTCGGCGTCTGGCTTTGAAAACCGCTGTCTTGCACCCTCCCCATCCCCTCCCATCGAAGGGAGGGGCTTGAAATCCCCTCTCCCCAAGTGGGAGAGGGTTAGGGAGAGGGGGAACGAGCGGGCTGCAGGAACCTAACCGGACACCGCTGAGGCTAAACGGCTCTTCGGGTTTGCGGTTCTCAAACCGCAGGAAAGATGACCAGATCGTCCACCGCCACGCGGATGCCGAGTCGGTGTCCGACGGGGTGATTGTGGTGGCTGGGGGCGAGGCAGAGGATCTTCGCCCCGCTGGGCAGGCGCAGGGTGTAGAGGAAGTCGGCGCCGCGAAAGACCTTGGAGACGACCTCGGCGGTGGTGGGGCGGTGATCGTCGTGCAGCACGTCGTCGGGGCGGATGAGGACCTCGACCTGCGACCCTGGATGGCTCCCCGAGGGGATGCGCCCGTGCAGGGTGCCGAGCTCGGTCTCGACGGCCTTTTCGCCGACGACCGTGCCGGGGAGCATCACTCCCTGGCCGATGAAGTCGGCGATGAAGCGGTGCACCGGGCGGTGGTAGAGGTTGTAGGCGCTGTCCCACTGCAGGAGGCGCCCGGCATGCATGACGCCGATCTCGTCGGCCATGGCGAAGGCCTCGAACTGGTCGTGGGTGACCAGAAGGGCGGTGAGACCGTCTTCCTTGATGATCTGACGCACTTCGCGGGCGAGCTTCTCGCGCAGCTCGATGTCGAGGCTAGAGAAGGGCTCGTCGAGCAGGAGCAGATCGGGGCGCGGCGCCATGGCGCGGGCGAGGGCGACGCGCTGCTGCTGTCCGCCCGAGAGCTGATGGGGGAAGACCTCGGCCGAGTGTTCGAGGCCCACCAGGGCGAGAAGCTCCTTGATGCGGACCTGGCGCTTGGCTCGGTCGTGGTTGCGCAGCCCGAAGGCGATGTTGTCGGCGATGCTCAGATGGGGGAAGAGGGCGAGGTCCTGGAAGACCATCCCGACGCGGCGCCTCTCGGGGGGGACGACCTGTCCCGGCCGGCTCACCTGCCGCCCCTGCAGCATGATTTCTCCCTCGATCACCGGCTCGAAGCCGGCGATGGAGCGCAGCAGCGTCGTTTTGCCGCAGCCGCTGGGGCCGAGAAGGCAGCCGATGGCGCCGGAGGGCAACGAGATGTTCGCCCCCTTGACGACGGGGGGACCGTCGTAGGCGATGCTGACGTTGCGGATCTCAAGAAGCATGGTCACCTCCGGGGCGGGAGCGTCGGATGGAGCGGCTCAGCAAAATGACCGGCAGCAGACCGGCGACGACGATGGCGAGGGCGGCGAGGCTCGACTCGGCGAGCATCTCGTCGGAGGCGAGCTCGAAGGCCCGCACCGCCAGGGTGTTGAAGTTGAAGGGGCGCAGGATCAGCGTCGCGGGGAGCTCTTTGAGCACGTCGACGAAGACCAGAAGGAGCGCGGTCAGCAGGCTGCCGCGCATGATCGGCAGGTGGATGCGCCCCAGCACCGCCGTGGGACGAAGCCCCAGCGAGCGCCCCGCGTCGTCCATCGACGGTTTGATCTTGCCCATCGCGGCCTCGACGGTGTGCAGGGAGACGGCGAGAAAGCGCACCAGATAGGCGAAGACGACCGCGAAGATGGTGCCGCTCAGCAGCAGCCCCGTCGAGACGCCGAAGGTGGCGCGCATCCAGCTGTCGACGGTGTTGTCGAGCCAGGCGAAGGGGATGATGACCCCCACCGCGATCACCAGCCCCGGCACCGCATACCCCATCCCCGCCACCCTCAGAGCCCCTTCGAGAATCGCCGAGCGGCGAAGGCGCTTGCCGTACGCCATGAAGAGGGCGATCAGCAGGGCGAGGACGGCGGCGCTCACCGCCAGAAGAAGGCTGTTGCGTACCAGCTGAAAGAAGGCCGGATCGAGGGTCTGGCGCCAGGTGCGCAGGGCCCAGGCGCCGAGCTGCGTCGAGGGGAGGATGAAGCCGAAGAACAGGGGAAGGAAGCAGACGGTGAATGCCCCCGCCGCGCGCCATCCGCGAAGCTGAAAGCCCGGCAGGGAGCGGTAGCGCTGCGTCGTGTGATGAAAGCGCGCCTTGCGGCGTGACCAGCGCTCCAGAACGATGAGCACCAGAACGAAGGTCATCATCAGCGCCGCGAGCTGGGCCGCCGCCGAACTGTCCCCCAGCCCGAACCAGGTGCGGAAGATCCCTGTCGTGAAGGTGTTGACGCCGAAGTACTGCACCGTGCCGAAGTCGGCCAGCGCCTCCATGAGGGCCAGCGTCAGCCCGGCGATGATCGCCGGGCGCGCCAGGGGCAGAGCGACGGTGAAGAAGGAGCGCCAGGGGCCGCACCCCAAAGTGCGACTGACCTCCAGAACGCAGGTCGACTGTTCGAGAAAGGCCGCGCGCGCCAGAAGATAGACGTAGGGGTATAGAACGAGGGAGAGCATGACGACGGCGCCGCCGAGCGAGCGGATCTGCGGGAACCAGTAGTCGCCGAACCCCCAGTCGAACCACGCGCGAAGGGAGGTCTGCACCGGTCCCGAGAAGTCGAGCATCCCGGTGTAGGTGTAGGCGATGATGTAGGCGGGGATCGCCATCGGCAGCAGCAGCGCCCACTGGAAGAGGCGCCGCCCCGGAAAGCGACAGACGGTGCAAAGCCAGGCGGTGCTCACCCCCATCAGGAGCGTCCCGACGGCGACGCCTAGTACCAGCAGGAGGGAGTTCGTCACGTATTCGGTCAGGACGGTGGAGGCCAGATGGCGCCACACCTCGCCCGCCGGTTGAAAGACGAAGCTGAACACGACCAGAATGGGCGCCGAAAGGGTCAGAGCGACGGCGCACACCCCCACGGTCCACCAATTGAACTGCAGGCGGGAGCGTATGCTCCCGCCTGCAGCGGCTTGCACGTCAGACATCGGTTCCTGCCATGAAAAAGCGTCTCCCCCTCCGGATCAGGAGGGGGAGTATAGCAAAGAGATTGCTTCGGGTGAAGCCGTATCAGCGCCAGCCGGCGCGATCCATGAGACGGACGGCGTCGGGGTTGTGATCGCCGAGCAAGGAGAGGTTGAGCTCGTCGGCCTTGAACTCGCCCCAGGCGGCCAGCGTCTCGCTCACGGGGGTGCCGGGGCGAACGGGGTATTCGTAGTTCGCCTCGGCGTACCAGCGCTGGGCCTCTTCGCTGACGAGGAACTCGAGGAGGCGCACGGCGTTGTCGTGATTGCGGGCGTGGCGGGTGAGGCCCGCGCCGCTGATGTTGACGTGGACGCCGCGATCGTTCTGGTTGGGCCAGATGATGGCGACCTGGGAGGCAGCCTCGCGCTCGTCGGCCTGGGAGGAATTGAGCATCCCGCCCAGATAGTAGGTGTTCACCAGGGCGACGTCGCACTGTCCGGCGGCGACGGCCTTGATCTGGTCGCGGTCACCCCCCTGCGGCGGGCGGGCGAAGTTGCCGACGAGGCCGCGGGCCCACTGCTCGGTCACCTGCACGCCATGCTGCGCGATCATCGCCGAGACCATCGACTGGTTGTAGACGTTGCTCGAGGAGCGCACGCACACTTTGCGGCGCCATTCGGGGGCGGTGAGGTCCTGGTAGGTGGAGAGGGCGTCGGGTTTGACCCGGTCCTTGGCGATCATGATGGGGCGGGCGCGCATCGACAGACCGTACCAGTGCCCGTCAGTGTCGCGGTAGGCCGCGGGGACGGCCTGCTCCAGCGTCTCGGAGCGCACCGGCTGGAAGAGCCCCATCTCCTTGGCGCGGTTGAGGTTCCCGGCGTCGACGGTCAGCAGCACGTCGGCAGGGGAGTTGATCCCTTCGCTGGAGAGGCGCTGGATCAGGGCGTCGGCGTTGCCGGCCACTAGGTTGACCTTGATGCCGGTCTGGGCCGAGAACTGGTCGAGCAGCGGCTTGATGAGGACTTCCTGGCGCGCCGAGTAGATGTTGACCTCACCCGCAGCCAGAGCGGGAGAGACCGCGAGGAGTGCCATCAGGACAGACAAAATCAGACGTTTGGGCCACATGGTGAATCTGCTCCTTGGGATGGGGAAAGGGGAGAGCGGGAAATTGATAGTCGATATCTAATGGAGAAGCGCTTCGATGTCAAGAAGAATTCAGTGTTGAATTTCGATTTCAGGCGGCGTCTCGCTTTTTTCTTCCAGGGGGCCGAAGAGGCGCCGATTTGCGATAGAGTCATACGGGTGGATTTTTCCGTGGGAAGGGGGGCACGGAGTCGCAAACCTTCGTGCCGAGTGTTTTTTACAATAGCCTTCGGTGAGGGAGCTCATGGGGAGCCGATTCGATGTCGAGGTGCTGACCCGGTGGGACGAAGTCCGCAAGATCCGACCCGCCTGGGACGCGCTTCAGGAGAAGGGCCGAGTCGACCATCCCTTCGTCGCACTCGACTGGCTGGAGTGCTGGTACGGTGCCTTCTGCGGCCCGGACGATCTGCGCGTCGTCGTGGTCGACGACGGGTCGCAGGTGCGCTCGATCTTCGCAGCCTTCAGGACGAGCGTGGTGCGTCGCGGGATCAGGCTGCGCACCCTCTCGGCCGCCGCCAACGGCCACTCTCCGCGATTCTGCGTCCTGAGCGCCGCGGACGACATCGAAGCGGTGCGGGCCGCGCTGAGCGCCCCCTTTTCTGCGCACTGGGAGGAGAAGATCGATCTGCTCGCCCTTCCGAACCTCGTCGAGGGGTCCCGGACGTGTGCGGCGTCGATGCTCCCCTCGCGCGATGTCGTCCGCCACATAGAGAACAGCTTCGCGTCGCCGGCGCTGAACCTGAAGGAGGGGTGGGACGCCTACTACGCCTCTCGCTCGCGCAACTTCAGGCATCGCTTCCGGCAATCGAGAAACAACCTTCAAAAGCTGGGTTCGTTCGAATTCGAGATCGTCGCCCTCTCAGGGGGTGAGGAGATCGTCCGTCGGCTCAGACAGGTCGACGCCCGGACGTGGCAGCACGCCAACGGGAGCGGCCTCTTTTCGACCCCCGAGAACGAAGCGTTCTACAAAAGCCTGCTTCGCACCTTCGCCAAGGGGGGAACGGGCTGCATCGGCTTTCTGAAGTCGGGCGGCCGCGATATCGCCTACGAGCTGGGGGTCAGGTACGGAAAGACGGCGTACCTGCTGAAATACGGCTTCGATCAGGAGTACGCCGCGTTTCGTCCGGGCGTTCTCGTCCAACACTTTCTCTGCGAACATCTGGCCGGGCAGGGGGTCGAAGAGGTCGATTTGTGCGGCGAGGCGACGCAGGAGAAGGCCAAATGGGCGACCCACTTTCGAAGCCATCACAACATCTGGCTCCTCAACCAGCAGTCGCTCGTCGGCAAATGCACCTCCTGGGGGCTGTCGCTCCTGGATAGAAAGAGGTGTGAAGCCGACGAGGCCGTCGCCGGCCGCTCGGGTTGATCCGCGGCGCCTCTTGGCCTGAAACTTTCGTTTTTGTTTTTGTGACCGATCAGGTCGTTTTTTCTCGTCCGTCCGATTGACACGGCTTCGTGCGCGGGAGTACTCTTCAGGGTGGAGTTTTTTCCGATTCGACCCCCTCCCGCAGGAGCTGAAATGATCAGAGCTTTACTCGCTGTCTGGCTTCTTTTCGCCGTCTGTTTTTTCGTGCCGACGCAGGCCTTCGCCGACGCGGCCGCAGACGCCTGGCGCGAAGGCGAGATCCTGGTGCAGTTTCACGAGGAGACTTCGCCGGTGGCGATGTCTGCTGCTCACGCAAGCGCCATGGGGCAGGTCCGCCGAGAGATGCGCCATCGTACGCAGCTCGTCGCACTCCCCCCCCACATCCCTGTCGAGACGGCCCTCACCCTCTACCGAGCCAACCCCCGCGTAAAACATGCCGAACCGAACTACATCGTGCACCGGGCGGTGACGCCCAACGATCCGCACCTTTCGCGCCAGTGGTATCTGCTGAACGAGGGGCAGCGCTTCATGGGGCCGCAGCGGGGGACGGCCGGAGCCGATATCGGCGCCCCCGAGGCTTGGACGCTGCACACCGGGAGCGATCGGGTCATCGTGGCCGTGCTCGATTCCGGGGTCGACTACCTGCACCCCGATCTGCAGGGCAATCTCCTGCCGGGGTGGAACTTCGTCGCAAACAATGACGATCCGATGGACGACGACTCCTCCCACGGGACCCACGTCTCCGGGATCATCGGCGCCGTCGGCAACAACGGAGTCGGGGTCTCCGGCGTCGCCTGGGCGGTGCGGATTCTCCCCCTCAAGACGCTGGGCGCCAACGGCAACGGCACCCTCGCCCATGCCATTGCGGCGATCGATCACGCCGTCGCGGCGGGCGCACGGGTGATCAACGCCAGCTACGGCCGAAGCGGCTCGCCTTCCACCCTCGAGCGCCAGGCCATCGAGCGCGCCCACAACGCGGGCGTCCTCTTCGTCGCTGCGGCGGGCAACGCCGGCAGCAACAACGACACCACCCCCTTCTATCCCGCCTCGTACTCCGTCTCCAATATCGTGGCGGTCGCCGCAACCGACGCCAACGACCGTCTCGCCTCTTTCTCCAACTACGGGGCGACATCGGTCCATCTGGCGGCCCCCGGACACCTGATCTACAACACCGTGCGCGGCGGCGGATACGACTACATGTCGGGGACGTCCATGGCCGCCCCGGTCGTCTCCGGCGCGGCGGCTCTGCTCATGTCGTACAGTCCCGATCTTGCGATGTCGCAGATACGACAGCTCCTTCTGACGAGCTCCCTCTCCTATCCGGCTTTGGACGGAAAAGTCGTTCACGGTCGTCTCGACGCAGGCGAGGCCCTCGCCCTTGCACCTTCGCCCTTTCCCGGGGCGCCGACGGGGGTCGCGATCTCCAGCCGCGGCGCCGACCACCTCGAGCTCGTCTGGGAGACCTCCGGAGGGGCGGCGCCGGATTCGTTCGAAGTGCAGCGGCGCGCAGGCGCCAGCGGTTACACCCCTCTGGTCACGCTGGCGGCCGCGTCTCGGAGCTACCGCGACGAGGGGGCCTCCGACCGGGAGGGGAGCCTTTACTTCTACCGGGTGCGGGCCGTTTCGGCCGCCGGCGCCTCGGCCTGGTCGAACGAGGCGGGGGTCAGCGTCCCTCCGCTGGCGCCCGAGAACCTGCAGGCGGGGATCGATCAGGAGGGCGTCCTTCTCGAATGGGAGGACCATTCGGAGGTGGAGTCGCGGTACGAGGTCGAGCGTGCGCCCGACGGGGGGAGCTTCCAGAAGATCGCCGAGCTGCCCGCCTCGAGCGTCGAGCACTTCGACGCCACGGCTCAAAAAGGGGCGAGCTACATCTATCGGGTGCGGGCCTTCAGCGACCTGACCGGCCCCTCCGACTATTCGGAGCCGGTGGCGGTCGTCCTCCCCGCCCCTTCGGCCGGAGCCATCGACGACGGAGATGCCCCCGGGGGGAACGGCAACGGCTCCCCCGCGCCCGTGGTGGGCGGGGGTGGCGGCGGAGGCGGAGGGGGGTGCTTCATTGCCACCGCCGCCTTCGGCTCGGAGCTTCACCCCCGCGTCGCCACCTTGCGGCAGTTTCGCGACGAGGTCCTCCTCTCGTCTTGGTGGGGGCGGGCCTTCAACGACCTCTACCAGCGGCTGAGCCCGCCCCTGGCGCGCCGTATCGAGCAGAGCGAGACGCTGCGTTCGGCGGTGCGCGCGGCGCTGACGCCGGTCTTCTGGGCGGTGGAGTCGTGGATGGAGGTGCGGGAAGAGGCGCGGATCAGTCGCGAGCGACCCGACTCCCTCGCCGCTGCAGGAGGATGAGCGCCGTTGCCAGAAGGCTCCAGATGCCGAGGCTGACGAAGGCGAGCCCCCAGGCGAAGACGACCTCGTTGCCGCCGGCCAGATCGAGAACGGCGCCGAAGGCCAGCGGCGCGGCGAAGCCCGCTCCGAAGCCGAACAGGGAATGCAGGGCCATGGAGGCCCCCTTGCGGCCTGGCTCGGCCGCCGCGACGAGCCCCGCGGTGAGGGCCGCCGAATCCCCCATGACGAGAAGGAAATAGACGGTCATCAGCACAAAGACGACGGCGATGGGGAGGGGGGCGCTGAAGCCGACGACGCAGGCGACGGCGCCCGAGAGCCCCATCATCGCCGTGACGGTGCGGCGCCGTCCGTGCTTCACCGCCGCCTCGTTCCCCAGGATGCTCGCCACCGGGCCGAGCAGATTGATCCAGGCGGCCAGCGCCGCGGCCCCGAAGAGGACGCCCCCCGTGCTCCCCGTGGCGGCGCCGAGACCCAGGCTGAAGGCGAAGAAGGCCGGCATCCAGGAGCGCAGCCCGAAGAGCTCCCAGCAGTGCGCGGCGTACCCCAGGATGTATCCCATGGCGCTGCGGTTTCGAAGGACCGGCCCGAAGTCGAAGACGGGGGCGGGGGGCGCTCCGGACGGCTGGGGATGGCGCGGGGGGAAGAGAAGGAAGACGAGGGGCCCGGCGACGAGGGGCCCTGCGGCGGCGGCGGCGAAGACCCAGCGCCATCCGAAAGGCTCCAGCGCCCCGGCCAGAAGGAGCGAGGCGGTGGTGCCGAAGCCGAAGCTGGCGGTGTAGAAGGCGATGGCGCGGCTCGGCGTGGAGCCGCGGTAGTTGTCGGTGAGGATTCTGAGCCCCGGCATGTAGGTTCCGGCGAGCCCCATGCCGACCAGCGCCTGAAAAAGGATCGCCGAGGGGAGCCCCGTCGCGAAGAGGGCGAAGCCGAGACTGCCGCACAAGGCCAGCAGCGTGGCGAACAGGTAGATGCGGCGGGCGTCGATGCGGTCGGTGAGCCCGACCAGAAGGGGGACGGCGGCCATGTAGCCGGCGAAGAAGACGCCGCTGACGAGCCCCGCCTCCGAGTTGGTGATCCCCCATTCGCCGCGCATGAGCGGAATCAGCGCGGGCCAGGTGGCGAACCCGGTCATGCTGAGGATTTCCGCTGCGCAAAGGATCGGCACGACGCGCCGCGCCGAAGGGGTCGCCCTGGATGAAGTCATCTCGAATCGCCGATGCGTGTGGGATGAAAAGAAGGGGTGAGCTTCAAGCTACCGAGATGAGGCCGAAAGGTCAAAGGGAAAATCGGGAGTCAGTGAGGCGTGAGGCGCACAAGATACCGTATTCTCCTCACGCCTCGCCGCTTGGGTTGATTTCCCTCGTGCCTAGCGCCCAGCGCCTCGTGCCTGCCTTTAGTAATCGCTCGTCATGATGAAGAACGGCTGGCGGATGAACGACTCGTAGACGGGGCGCAGCCGCTCGGTGTCATAATATTTCTCCACGTCGACCACCTTGTGATGACCGGTGATGACGTCGAGGCTGGTGGTGTCGTAGACGCCGTTGTGCATGTTCACCAGCCGCCCCGAGGTCCCCGAGCGCACGAGATCGAAGGCGATGTTGCCGAAGGCCATCGGCACGATGGAGTCGAAGGCGTCGGGGTCGCCGCAGCGCACCAGATAGCCGAGGCGCTGGCTGACGACGTTGATGCGCTGGCCGTTGTTGTATTTCGGGGAGAGCTCCTTGAGCTTGGCCGCCACCTTGTCGCCGATCCCCCCGAGCTTTCGGTGCCCGTACTGGTCTTTTTCCGCCCCCTCGAAGGACATGTCGTCCTCGTGCAGCATCCGCGCCCCTTCCGAGATGAGGACGACGGCGTACTTGCTCGGGTGGCGGTTCCGGTCGGCTGTCAGCATCTCGGCCAGATGCTCCACGTCGAAGACGTGCTCGGGGATGATGCAGCGGTCGGCGGCCCCGGCGAGGGTCGGCAAGAGCGCGGTGAAGCCCGCGTAGCGGCCGAAGACCTCGAGCACCAGATAGCGCTCGTGGGAGCCGGCGGTGGTGCGCAGCTTGTGGGTGAGCTCGACGGTGCGGGTGACGCAGGTCGAAAAGCCGATGCAGTAGTCGGTCCCCGGCACATCGTTGTCCATGGTCTTGGGGATCGCCACGATCTTCACCCCCTCTTTGTGGAGGCGCCCCGCGTAGCTCAGGGTGTCGTCGCCGCCGATGGGGATGAGGAAGTCGATGCCGAGAAATTCGAGATTCTTCAGCACCTCGGGGGTGAGGTCGTTGACCTCGTCGGTGTAGGTTCCGCGCAGGTGTTCGGGGAGGTTGTTTTTCGGCAGGTGGCTCGGGCGGGTGCGCGAGGTGTGCAGGAAGGTGCCGCCGGTGCGGCCCGCCCGATTGACGATGTCCTGGTTGAGGATCTGGATATGCGCACTGTTGTCGGCCTTGGGATCGCGCACCAGCTCGACCAAGCCGGCCCAGCCGCGCCGGATTCCGATGACTTTGTACCCTTCGCGCAGCGCCCTGAACGTCACTCCCCGGATGGCGGGGTTGAGGCCCGGCACGTCGCCGCCGCCGGTCAGAATGCCGATCGTCCCTTTGTGTGCCATGGTCAACTCTCCTTCAGGTCTTTGCCTTTCGATGAGAAGCGATCATTTTCGTCAAGAATAGACCAGCCCCGGTCGATCTCAAGTACCCTTTCCCCAGAGGTTTTTCGAAGCGGACGCTTCGATGCGCCCGAGGCGTCCGCCACTTGTTGAATATCCCACACCAAGGAGGAGAATATCCCACAGAGACGATGCAGTGTTTGTTGATATCGACGGCAAGGATGGAGTTAACTAAGCGTTATTAAACGATTGGAGGAGCCTGGCACGACTTCTGTAACAGGCTGCTCCAGGAAACGATTTCCGAAAGGACACTGAAAACATGGGCAACAGAACATTTCTACTCGCGGTGGTTTTTGTTTCGGCTCTGGCTCTGGCGTCGGTCGTCGCCTTCATGGGCGAGGCGGATGAGCGATACCCCCAGCAGGCCGAGTTTGCCGTTCAGAACCTGACCTGCGCGGTCTGCGTCGACAACGTGCAGCGCGCCCTGAGCACGGTGGACGGGGTCGGCAGAAGCAATGTGAACGTGCTGAGCGGCACGACACGGGTCGAGTTCGACCCCGCCCGCGTCGATGCCGAGCGCATCGCCGCCGTGATCACCTCGGCCGGATACCCCGCTTTCCCGCGCGAGAGCATTTCGCCCGAGGCGCTTTTGGCGCTGCAGAGCGAGGCGCAGCGTCTGGCGGCGGACTATGTGGGGCGCATCGGAGGGAGGCTCGTCGCAAAGGCCGACTTCGAGCTCGAAGTCGACCTCCTCAAGTCGTCGATGCCCCCGCAGCACGGCCGGATGCCCGCCGAATCGTTGAAGATGCTCGTGTGGCAGAACGTGGTGCAGCGCGAGACGCTCCTCGCCGAAGTCGAGCGGCGCAACATGAGCGTTCAGGACGATGAGGTCGCCGCCGAGGTCGAAGCGATGCGCGCCGAGATCCCCGACTTCGACTCCCTCGTGGGGCAGTTCGGGGGCGAGGAGCAGGTCGCCCGCCGCCTCAAGGAAGATCTGCTCATCAATCGCCTCATCGAGGATCAGATCAACGGCAGCGGGCTCCCCCACGACCAAGCGCGGATTCAGCTGGCGCAGTGGTACCAGGGCCTCGCCGACGCGACCATGGTGGAGGTCTTCGATCCCGAGCTGCGGTCGGCTCAGATGGGATGCAACTGCTGCTCCTGAGACCGCAGGGACGGCATCTGATGGCGCAATGAATGTTCACCTCGGGGGGGCCGCCGCCTCCCCGAGTACGAAAACGCACGAAGGAAAGGATCAGGCAATGCAACGAGAAGATAAAAAAGCGCAGTTCTCGGGAGGCGCCAAGAAGAGCTCCCTCCCTCTGGTGGCGATCGCCGTCGTTTGCGCCGTCGTCGCCGCGGGAGTGGCCTTCGCTTTTCTGGGGGGCGGCCCGCCGAGCGACGTTCAAGCGGCGAAATCCCTGACGGTAGCCCAGGGGCAGGTGAGCATCCCCCTGAGCCAGATCAACGACGGTAAGGCCCATTTCTTCACCCTGCGCACCGACGGCGCCGATGTGCGTTTCTTCGTCGTCAAAAGCAACGACGGCGTCGTCCGGGCGGCCTTCGACACATGCGACGTCTGCTACCGCTACAAGAAGGGCTATCGCCAGGACGGCGACTTCATGATCTGCAACGCCTGCGACATGCGGTTTCGCTCCGACCAGGTCAACGACGTCAAGGGGGGATGCAACCCCGCTCCGCTGGAGCGCGCCATCGTTGGGGACAATCTCATCATCGCAGAGGCGGCCATCGGTCAGGGCGCCTGGTATTTCCGGTAATCGAAGGCGCTTTTTCCGACGCTGACGGAGGTTTTTCGTGAAACTGAGCACCATTGCATTCAACAATCTGAGGCGCCGCAAGTCCCGCATGGCGTTTCTGGTGGCCGGTCTGCTGATCGGGGTGGCCACCGTGGTGACGCTGCTGTCTCTGACCACGTCTCTGACGCTGGATGCCGAGCAAAAGATGGACGTCTACGGGGCGAATATCCTCATCACCCCGAAGATCGACGAGCTCTCGCTCTCCTACGGTGGGATCACTCTCGGGGGCATTTCGATCGACCCGAAAAAGATCCGCCAGAGCGATCTGCCCAAGATCCGCCAAATCCCCGAAGGACGCAACATCGCCCTGGTGGCTCCCAAGGTTTTGGGGGCGGTGGAGGTGGGGAGCTCCCGGGCCATGCTCATGGGGATCGATCCCGAGGTCGAGTTCGTCATGAAGCGCTGGTGGAACGTGCGCGGGCGCACCATGAGCGCCGATGACGAGCTCATCGTCGGTGTCGCCGCCGCCCGCCAACTCGGCCTCGGCATCGGCAGCCTCCTGGAGCTCAAGGGAGAGGAGTTCGTCGTGACGGGCATCCTGCACGAGACCGGCTCGCAGGACGACCACCTGATCATCTCCAACATCGCCGCCGCCCAGCGGCTGTTCGGCAAGGAAGGGGAAGTGTCCCTGGTCGAGGTCGCCGCGCTGTGCCATGAATGCCCTGTGGAGGTGATGGTCGCCCAGATCTCCGAAGCCCTCCCCGACGTCAAGGTGAGCGCCATCCAGCAGGTGGTGGCGAGCCGCATGCACGCTCTCGACCAGTTCCGCATCTTCTCCCTCGGACTGGCAGGCATCGTCATCCTCATCGGCGCCCTCGTCGTCTTCGTCACGATGATGGGGTCGGTGAACGAGCGCACCCGAGAGATCGGCATCTTCCGCGCCCTCGGGTTCCGGCGCGGGCACGTGGTGGGGCTGATCCTGATGGAGGCCTCGTGGGTGAGTCTGCTGTCGGGGTTTCTGGGGTATCTCGTCGGGATGGGGGCCGCCGCGGCGATCCTTCCGCTGCTGGCCGAGCACCACACCCAGCTGATCTGGAGCGCGCCCCTCGGCGCAGCCGCCATCTTCCTCGCCCTGCTGGTGGGGACGCTGGCCTCGTTCTATCCGGCCCTGCACGCCAGCCGGATGGATCCGACCGAAGCGCTGAGAGCTCTGTAAAAAGGGCAATTTTGAATTTTGAATTCTGAATTTTGAATTAAATTCAAACCCTAAAACCGGGATAAAAAAAATGGCTTTTATCGATATTTCAGGTCTTCAGAAGAGCTACATCACCGGTGCCGAGCGGGTCGACGCCCTGCGCGGACTCGATCTGTCGGTGGCGGAGGGGACGTTTCTCGGCGTCATGGGGCAGTCCGGATCGGGCAAGAGCACCTTCCTCTCCATCCTCGGGGGGCTGTGCCACCCCTCCAGCGGGACGGTGAGCGTCGACGGCATCGACCTGTACGCCCTCTCGGGGGAGCGCCTCGCCGATTTTCGCCGCGAGTACCTCGGCTTCGTCTTCCAGTCGTTCAACCTCGTGCCGTATCTGAGCGCCGTCGAGAACGTCATGCTCCCCCTGGCGGTGAAGCGCATGAAGGCGTCGGAGAAGAGGGAGCGGGCGCGGGAAGTTCTGGCGCGGGTCGGTCTGGCCCAACGCGAGAAGCATCTGCCCAATCAGCTCTCCGGAGGGGAGCAGGAGCGCGTGGCCATCGCCCGCGCCTTGGTGAACCGTCCTCCGCTGCTGCTGGCCGACGAGCCGACCGGCAGCCTCGACACCGCCACCTCCAAGGAGATCATGGAGCTGCTGCAGGAGCTCAACGCCGAGGGGCAGACGATCGTCATGGTGACCCACAACGCGGAGAACCGCGCGTGGTTTCACCGCACCGTGGTCCTGAGGGACGGCAGCATCGAGGAGGACACACTCGAGTCGAGCGCCGCGCCTCTGAAAAGGGTCTGCGGCTGAGGGAGCCCCCATGGTTCTTCTTTTCCTCCTCCTCTTCGCCATACTCGCCTACGCCATCGTCGCGGAGCTCGAAGATGCCGCCGAGCCGTCGACGCGCACCGGCGCGTGCCCGGGCTGCGCCTGCGCGGTGGAGGAGGACTGGCTTTTGTGCCCGCGCTGCCGCACTCTGCTCAAATCCGGGTGCGGCGGCTGCGGTCGGCGCATCGACAGCTGGCGCTCTTATTGCCCCTGGTGCGGTCGCGAGGCGCAGGAGATGGCGGCATGAAGAAAAGAAAGCTCTCCGGAACGGCCCGCGAGGCCTTGGTGCTGTTCGGCATCATGGTGGTGGCCGTTCTCGTCTACAACACTTGGAACTATTGCTGCGGGCAATGCGCCGTCAATAATTTCATGGCAATCGGCCCCGCCGGCCTCGCTCTTGTGGGGGTCAACGCCGCCGCATTCGCCGTTCTCGTTTTTCTGCGCCTTCGCCGGCGCCGTAACACCTCCTCCCACAACTGCTCCTGCGGCACCTCCCTCGTCTCCGACTGGCTGTACTGCCCCGACTGCGGCAGATCCTCCGGAGCGCCCGCGCCCTGACGGGGCGCACCTTCCATCTCTCCTGAGATAAGCGTCGCGCCAAGGCTCGCCCGCCCGGACCATCTGTGCGCCGTTGTGATATTCTTCAAACAGGCCATCGATCTTTCGGAGTCGGCTCGCCCCGCCTCATCGGAGGCACAGATGGACAGCCTTCGCAAATTCGTCGCTCCCGAATATATCTTCGGTGCCGGGTCCCGTGCCTTGGCCGGACGGTATGCGCGCAACCTGGGGGGGCGGCGCGCCCTGGTGGTGACCGACCCCGGCGTCGTCGCCGCCGGTTGGAGTGCGCAGGTCGTGGAGAGCCTGAGCGAAGCCGGCCTCTCCCATGTCCTGTTTCGTTCCGTCTCGTCGAACCCGCGCGCACAGCAGGTCAT
>JBJHBH010000053.1:0-24888 GCA_050485365.1 Desulfuromonadales bacterium
GCGCGAAGGACCCGCTCGAAGAGCGTCACGCCGTCGAGCTCCAGATGAGCCTTGTCCCGCCCCATGCGCGAGGAGCGCCCCCCGGCGAGAATCACGCCGGTCACGTCATTCAAAAAATCTGCGGGAGTCTCTCCTCCTGTGCTCACATCATCCATGACCGGCGATTATAATCGCGAAGACGATGCAGGGCAACAGAATCGGCGGCGGCTGTCGCGAGTAAAGAAATCGTCCTTAGCCCGGGACGCTTCCGAACGGCGAGCCAGCAGCAATTGAGCCTCCCCATGTCCGTCGGCCGATGAAGATCAAGGAGTATCGCCAGGGCAGGAGAGGGGTTCCGCCAGAAGGAGGCGGTTTTTCGGCGTGATCTCGGAAGGGATGCTCTGGGTGTAGATGCGGTATCCCCGGGAGCGAAGGCGCGCGGCCCGCACGACATCGACCGCAAGGGGGCCATCGAGCCACCCTTCCAGGCCCCCGAGGTCGCTCTTCTGCAGGTCATGGCAGCAGGGAAGGAGAGCCACCCGTGCCCCGGCCGAGACCGCCCGCTCGAGGACGAGATCGGTCAGCTCGCCGCAGGCGTGCACCGAAACGACCAGATCGCCGGGGTGAAGCTCCAATCTCTCCAGTTCCCCTTGCGTGAACTGCACCCGGCCGCGAAGGCGCGGCCACTCCTTCTCCAGGGAAGCCGCCAGCTTCGCGGCGCTCTCCGGGATGCGGCGATCGACGGCCAGGGCGGTGGGAGATGCGTCGTCCAGCAGCAGCAGAATCTGCGCCGTCAGACCGTGGCCGCAGGCCAAGTCGACCACGCGCCCTCCCCGGAAACGGCGGCGGACCCGGCGCGCGACCTCCCACGCTTCATAGAGCTCCTTGCGCGGCAGGCACCCGGCCCGGCAGACGGCCCGGGCGATGCGGTCGAAGAGGGTCTCTCCGGCAAATCGGGGGAGGAGTCTTTCCGTGAGGCGGTTACGCGAGGACGGATCGATCATGGAGTGACTTGGGTGGTGGAGCGGGATGTCACGAACGGCTCGGAGCTTCGCGGCTGGTGAAGACGCACAGGGATGTGCGATGATCGGATCAATCCTGCAAGGATAACAAAGAAACTAACCACGCTACCACCCAAAAACCAGGGCCAGTATAAATAAGCTCGTAAAGATGACAAAGGAAATTTTTGAGATCTTGTTTACGGGTTTTGAGATGTCGAGGAACAGTACAAGAGGGGGGATGCAGGCGATAATGAAAAGAAATGTGGCCAAATTCATCATTGTTTTACTCCTTGAATCGTGTGGGTTGAAGCTGTTATATGTGGACGATGTTAACTGATAGATCATTAAAGATCATAGTCAGACATATGTCTATTTTTTATTTGAGTAGCCTGGGAATTGCGAGAATAAGATGTTGTCGAGGATTGTGAGGATTGACTCAATATTCGTACTAAAGGTGATTCTTCATGTGCGTAACAGGCCAGTTGAGATTTTATAACAAGCGATGGGCGGGATTGCAACACAAACCGGCACGTCGGTGGGCGAAATCGTACCTGCTCTATATTCTCCAATCAGGTCGACAAGGGTGATAATGGGCGGTTGCGCAAGGCTCCGGTGACCCTCTTAACCGAATCCACAGGGTGTAGCCGCCCGCCGCTCGCGAAAAGTTAGTCAATATGTCAAGAGCGTCCCCTTGGATCCCCCCCTTGAATCCACTCCTTTTCTGGTAAGCGACAACTTTCCATCTTGGAAACACGACCCCCCTGCATCCCCTTTTCCCGGTAGTCAAAAAATCAACTACGTCCCCTTGTCCCGTCGGGATGTCCTGGGACATTGCGTCGATAGCGACTGTTCACCTGATTATTGCCGCAACGCTCTCATCACCGCCTCTGGCTCTCGCTCGATCACCTGCAGCAGTATCCTTGCCGGCCCTTCCGGATGCCGCAACCCTTGCTCCCAGTTGCGTACAGTTTTTGGGCTGAATCCGAAAGTAGCGGCGAACCGCAGTTGCGAAAGTCCCAGGCGCTTGCGCAGGGCGGCCACGTCGACTTCATGGATCTCGACTTTATGCGCCACTCCCCGCGAGGTATCTCCATCGGCGTAGGCTAGGGCATCTTCCATCCCGAGCATGATTTTTTCAAACGCTTTACGTGACATCTCTCATTCTCCGTACTTGCGGGCCAGCAACTTGGCCACTTCGGCAAGCTGGTTCAACTCGGCTCGTGCAAGATTGCTTCGCTCATTCTTGGCAAAAACCGTCAGCAGGAATATCGGGACCGCTTGATCGTGAAAGTAGTAGATAATCCGGACTCCGCCACTTTTTCCCTGGCCGCCGACGGCAAAGCGCACCTTGCGGATCCCCCCTCCTCCGGGGATGAGATCGCCGCACTCCGGATTCCCGGCGATCATGGTGATCGCTTCCTGGCGCTCCGGATCGCTCATACAGGCCTTGGCAGCGCTTACGAACGCCCGGGTTTCCACCACTGTCAGTAACACCCGATGATTATCCTGATTATACCCCACTGAGACACCCCTCCGCAAATCATATACCATGCAAAAAGGGCGGCCTTTCGGCCGCCCTTCGTCATGTTACCCCAGGTTCTTCCTGATCCTCGTTACCGCCTCTTCCACATTCTCCCGATTCCCAAAAGCCGAGAGTCGGAAGTACCCCTCACCGCTAGGCCCGAAGCCGGAGCCCGGCGTCCCGACGACGTGGCACTCGTTGAGGAGCTTGTCGAAGAAGTCCCAGCTCGTCATCCCCTTGGGGGTCTTGAGCCAGATGTAGGGGGCGTTGACGCCGCCGTAGCAGGTGACGCCTGCGGCTTCGAGCCCTTCGCGGATGATGCGGGCGTTTTCCATGTAGTAGTCGATGACTTCCTTGTTCTGCTTCCACCCCTCGTCGGAGTAGACCGCCTGGGCGGCCTTCTGCACCGGGTAGGAGACGCCGTTGAACTTGGTCGACTGACGGCGGTTCCACAGCTTGTTGAGGGCGACCTTCTCGCCCTTGGCGGTGGTGGCCATCACGTCCTCGGGGACGACGGTGAGGGCGCAGCGCACGCCGGTGAAGCCGGCGGTCTTGGAGAAGGAGCGGAACTCGATGGCGCACTTGCGGGCGCCTTCGATCTGGTAGATGGAGCGGGGGATCGAGGGGTCGGTGATGAACGCCTCGTAGGCGGCGTCGAAGAAGATGACGGCGTCATTGGCGATGGCGTAGTCGACCCACTTCTTGAGCTCTTCCTTCGTCGCCACCCCGCCGGTGGGGTTGTTGGGGAAGCAGAGATAGATGATGTCGACCTTCTCTTTGGGGAGGTCGGGGGTGAAGTTGTTCTCCTCGGTGCAGGGCATGTAGACCACCCCCTCGTAGTACCCCTTCTCGTCGGCCTCGCCGGTTCGGCCGACCATGACGTTGGTGTCGTTGTAGACGGGGTAGACGGGGTCGCCGATGGCGACCTTGTTGGAGAGATCGAAGATGTCGAGGATGTTGGCGCAGTCGCACTTGGAGCCGTCGGAGATGAAGACCTCGCTCGGGCGCACATCGGCACCCAGGGGCTTGTACGACTTCTCGATGATCGTGTCGATGAGCCACTCGTACCCCTGCTCGGGGCCGTAGCCGTGGAACGTCTCCACACGGGTCAGATCGTCGATCGCCTTGTGGAAGGCATCCACGACGGCGGGGACGAGGGGACGGGTCACGTCGCCGATGCCCAGTCGAATGACCTTGGCTTCAGGGTTGGCCTGAGTAAAGGCCTTCACGCGGCGGCCGATCTCGGGGAAGAGGTAGCCGGCTTTGAGTTTGAGATAGTTGTCGTTGAGACGTGCCATGAAAAAAAGCTCCTTCCTATGATGATTTACGAATGAATTGATTGTTCAAACTGCCGCAATCGAGCGCAACGCAGCAGGTTTTGATTCAAGTTTTTAAAAACACCAACAACCCGAATGCAGAGAGGTGCAATTCAGTACCACTGCTTAAGGCTGCTGAATGGATCGCCTCAGGGGAGGCGCCACGGAGCACGGTCGGTCAATCAAGCACCGCACTGGAAGCAGAGGAGCAACCCCCGCGACAGAGATGCCGTCCGCAGGACAGACGCCCTTTTTTTGCCTACTTCTTTTGGGCGAGCAAAAGAAGTAGGGCGGGGAGCGGGGCGCAGCGCCCGCGGTCTTGAAGTTGAAACTCGTTCCAGCTAAAACCGGGGGTTTCGCCCCCCGACGACGACTTACTCTTTTTGATCGCCCAAAAAGAGTAAGCAGAAAAAGGGCGCCCAACTGACTTGCCCTTCGGGTCCCCTCCGCTCCGCAGACGTTTGTCGGGCGGAAAAAAACTCGCTTCGCTCAGACAGTTTTTCCGCCTTTTTCGCCAAACGTCCACTCCGCTCCGGCTGCGTCAGATGGGAGGGGAGATCAGAGGCCTGAAACCCAGCGCCAAGAGGCTCGCTCCTATTTCAAACCGAGCACATCCTGCATATCGAAGAGCCCCTTCTCCTTGCCGGCGAGCCACCCGGCCGCCCGCACCGCTCCGCGGGCGAACATGTCGCGGCTCATGGCGCGGTGGGTGATCTCGATGCGCTCTCCCATGCCGATGAAGTAGACGGTGTGCTCGCCGACGATGTCGCCGCCGCGCACCGTCTGCATCCCGATCTCCTCTTTGGTGCGCTCGCCGCACATCCCCTCGCGGTGAAAGTTGGCGACCTCGTTGTAGTCGCGGCCGAGGGCGTCGGCGACGATCTCCCCCATGCGCACGGCGGTGCCGGAGGGGGAATCCTTCTTCTTGTTGTGGTGCAGCTCGACGATCTCGACGTCGAAGCCGTCGCCGAGGATGGCGGCCGCTTCCTTGAGGAGCTTGAAGCAGGCGTTCACCCCGACGCTCATGTTGGGAGCCAGGACGACGGCGACTTTGTCGGCGAAGGTCTGCACCTCCTGGCGCTGGGCCGGGGTGAAGCCGGTGGAGCCGATGACAACCTTCTTCCCGAGGCGGGCGCAGACGTCGAGGTTCTTGAGCGTCACTTCCGGAAAGGTGAAGTCGATGAGGATGTCGGCCTTGTGCAGCGCCTCCTCGAGGGAGCCGGAGATGGCGACGCCGAGGGCGCCGCACCCTGCGACGATCCCGGCGTCCTGCCCGATCAGCTCGTGCCCCGGGCGCTCGGCGGCACCGGCGAGCTCGAGTCCCTCGGCCTCCTTCACGGCGGTGATGATGCGCCCGCCCATGCGGCCCGCGGCCCCGGTTACGGCGATTTTGATCATTGATAAGCTCCTTGGAATCCAGAATCCAGGAGCCAGAATGAAAACCGAAGAGCTTTTCTCCTGGCTCCTGGATTCTGGCTCCTGGCTCCTGCCTTAAATCAACTCATGCTTCTTCAGCACGCCCTTGAGTTTTTCGAGATTGGCGGGCTGCAGGTCGACGAGCGGCAGGCGGACGTGGGAGGGCGCTTTCCCCATGAGGGAAAGGGAGGTCTTGACCGGAACGGGATTCGCCTCGATGAACATCGCCTGGTGCAGGTCGAGCAGGCGCAGGTGAAGCTCCTTCGCCTCGTCCCAGCGCCCTTCGTTGATGGCGGTGACCATCGCCTTGACCTGGCGCGGCACGATGTTGGCGCTGACGGAGATGACCCCCTTGGCGCCGCAGGCCATCAGCGGCAGGGTGAGGAAGTCGTCGCCGGAGAGGACGTCGATCTTGTCTCCCGCGGCGGCGATGATCTCCCCCGCCTGGGTGACGTTGCCGGAAGCTTCCTTGATGGCGACGACGTTGGGGAGCTCGGCGAGGCGGATCGTCGTGGAGGCCTCCATGTTCATGCCGGTGCGTCCGGGGACGTTGTAGAGGACCTGGGGGAGTGCGACCTTCTCGGCGAGGGCCTTGTAGTGCTGGTAGAGCCCTTCCTGGGTCGGCTTGTTGTAGTAGGGAGAGACGAGTAGAACGGCGTCGGCCCCCATCTCCTTGGCATGGAGGCTCAGCTCGATCGCCTCGGCGGTGGAGTTGGAGCCGGTGCCGGCGATGACGGGGACGCGCTTTTTCACCTGCTCGATGCAGACCTGGATGATGCGGTCGTGTTCCTGGTAGTCGACGGTGGCCGACTCCCCCGTCGTCCCGCAGGGGATGATGGCGTCGGTGCCATTCTCGATCTGGAACTCGATGAGCTTGCGGTACGTCTCCTCGTCGAAGCGCCCTTCGCGGTCGAAGGGGGTGACGATGGCGACCATTGATCCTGTGAACATGGTTTTTCCTCCTCCAGAGAAAAAGAGAAATCAGCGACTTTCAAGGTGTTTTGTGTGCAAGAAAAGCAATATTCATAACATAGCGTGAAGACAAAGTCAAAAACCGGCCCGGGGGGTGACGGCGACCGTATCGGAAGCGTCGCTCTCGACCCACCTGCCGGCGTCGCGGCGGGCGCTGCGAACGGTGTAGAGATAGGTGCGCCCGTTCTCCAGGCCGAAGTCTTCGAAAACGGGGTCGGCGAAAGGCTCGGCGCGCAGGGGGAGGATGGGAGGCGGCTCCCCCTCGACGCCGCGGTAGACGAAGTACCGCAGGGGCTCCTGCGCGGCGGGCGCCTCCCAGCTCAGGCGCACCATGCGGTCGTGGGCAGAGGCCTCGGGCTGCCGGGGGGCGGGCGGGGGAGCGGCGACGATGAGGGAGGCGATCGCCGCGGCCCCCTCGCGCCCGCGGGCGGTCACGGGGACGGCGCGGTAGCGGTAGCCGAAGCCCACGGCGACCTCGGCGTCCCGCAGGAAGATCCGCTCGCCGATGCGCCGTGCGTCGCGCAGAAAGTCGAGATCGACCTGACGCCACAGGGCCGAGTCGTCCCGGCACTCGGGGCAGTCTTCCTGCGGAACGAAGCGCATCTTGTAGAGGCGGAAGGCGGCTAGGTCGGTGAGGGGCGAGCCGTCCTGGTTGCGCGCGGGGATCGTCCACCCCAGAAGGACACTTTCGCCCTGCTGGCGCAGCTCAAAGGCCGCCGGAGCCGTCGGCAGAGGCTGCGCCAGAGGCTGCACGGGGCCTTTGTGGCCGCAGGCGGCGAGGGTGAGGAGGAGAGGGAGGATTGTCAGAATCCGAATCACGGAAGACCTCGTCAGGTGTTTTCGCGTGTAGGGGCAGGCCCCTGTGCCTGCCCGCCTTTTTAGACCGCGGGCGCTGCGCCCCGCACCCCGCCCTCCTTTTGACCGCCCAAAAGGAGGCAAAAGGCGTTTTTTTCTCCTGCGGAGGGCATTTCTGCCGCCTGGGTCTGCGGCTCTTTTGAACGTTGGAGCAGGGGACACCGGCGGTGCTTCGTGGCGCCCCCCCTGGCCCGTAGCAGCCAGCAGCCGTCAAATACGGCGGTGGTAGTCGGGGCGTCGCTGCAGCCGGGTTGTTGGTGAAAACCTTAAAACCTACCCCAACCTTATACCTTTTTCAGTCGTAGGCCGGCATAAGCGCTAGCGTTGCCGGCAGAGCCAATCGCCGGAAACGGCCTTCGGCCTTATCCCGGCCTACGTTCTGCTCAAGGGGCTGCACCGGGCAGGCCTTGGTCGTGAGGATTTCACCTTGGGCCTTTTACCTTGCACTTTGACCCTGTTTTTCTTTCCTCGCCCTGGCGATCTCCCGCACCACCGCCTCCCGTGCCGTGCCGCCCGTCGCCCTGCGGGCGTTGACGGAGGCTTCGAGGGTGACGTGGTCGTAGATGTCGTCGCTGATGAGGTCGGAGAAGCGGCGGAACTCCTCCAGCGTGAGCTCGGGGATGTCCTTGCCCGTCTCGGCGCAGTAGCGCACCGTCTTGGCGACGACTTCGTGGGCCTGGCGGAAGGGGAGCCCCTTGCGCACCAGGTAGTCGGCGACGTCCGTGGCGGTGGAGAAGCCGTAGGCGGCGGCGCGGCGCATCTTCTCGGGGCGCACCTTCATCTCGGCGATCATGTCGGCGAAGACCTTCACGCTCCCCTTGACGGTGTCGAGGGTGTCGAAGAGGGGCTCCTTGTCCTCCTGCATGTCCTTGTTGTAGGCGAGCGGCAGCGACTTCATCAGCGTCAGAAGGGCGATGAGGTTGCCGTAGACCCGGCCGCTCTTGCCGCGCACGAGCTCGGGGACGTCGGGATTCTTCTTCTGCGGCATGATGGAGCTGCCGGTGCAGAAGGCGTCGGAGAGCTCGACGAAGGCGAAGTCGGCGCTCGACCAGAGGATGAGCTCTTCGGCCAGGCGCGACAGGTGCATCATGAGGATGGAGCCTGCGGCGCAGAACTCGATGGCGAAGTCTCGGTCGGAGACCGAGTCGAGGCTGTTGCGCGTCACCCCGTCGAAGCCGAGTTGCTCGGCGACGAACTCGCGGTCGATGGGGAAGGTCGTCCCGGCCAGGGCGCCCGACCCCAGCGGCATGACGTTGACGCGCCTGCGGCAGTCGGCAAAGCGCTCGGCGTCGCGGCGGATCATCTCGTAGTAGGCCATCATGTGGTGGGCGAAGAGGATCGGCTGCGCCGTCTGCAGGTGGGTGTAGCCCGGCATGATGACGTCGAGGTTCGATTCGGCCTGGGCGAGGAGGGACTCCATCAGGCGATCGAGGAAGGCGAGGACGGTGTCGATCTCGTCGCGCAGGTAGAGGCGCACGTCGAGGGCGACCTGGTCGTTTCGCGAGCGGGCGGTGTGGAGCTTGCCCCCCAGAGGGCCGATGCGCTCGGTGAGGCGTGCCTCCACGTTCATGTGGATGTCTTCGAGGGCGACGGAGAACTCGAAGTTCCCCGTCTCGATGTCGGCCAGAATCCCTTCGAGCCCGGCGACGATCCGCGTCGCTTCATCCTCGGTGATGATCCCCTGCTTCGCCAGCATCCGGGCGTGGGCGATGGAGCCCTGGATGTCGTAGCGGTAGAGGCGTTTGTCGAACTCGATGGAGGCGGTGAACTCCTCGACGAACTTGTCGGTGGGCTGGGTGAAGCGTCCGGACACAAGTCTTGCGCTCATGGGGCGAAACTCCGTTAATAAGATTGAAAAATCAAAATTTGTTGATGCACACTCAAGGATGCCTCATGTAGGCCGGGATAAGGCGCTAGGCGTTCCCGGCATGGTGTGGGGCATTGCTGCGGGTTGCCGGAAACGCTTCGCTTATTCCGGCCTACACGCTGGCGATCTTCAGGCACCTTCCCCCTTAGAAAAGGAGGGTAAAGATCACCCCCGCTCGGGGATGAAATCCTTCTCCGTCTCCCCCTCCAGGCGATGCCAGCCGCCGCCCGGGGATGGGCGGAAGATCGAGTGGATCTTCAGCGGCACCCGCGTGGTGCGAGGGTCGAGCTCGTGGAAGAGGGGGAGGTTGAAATAGTAGAGCCGGGTGGCGCTGCCGAAGCGCAGGCGGCAGACGGGGAGGCCGTCGAAGTCGTCGCTGCGGAACTCGGGAAACTCCCCCCGGGCGATCTTGTGGCTCTTGTGGATGATGACCATCGAATGCCCGAAGGTCACCCCCGCCTCGGCGTCGAAGCCGCTTGTCTCGTCGGAACTGTTGCAAAAGACGGTGACGGTGTCGCGCACCCCCGGCGTATAGGCGAGGTACTCGCCGTAGAAACCGTTGACCACGTCGCGAAAGACGCGGTGCTCGGGCTTGGGGTTGCACTCCAGCACCGCCAGCAGGTCGAGGCGCTGGCGGGTGGTGAAGAAGAGCTCGTTGGCCTTGTCGATGACGGCGCTGATGTTCGACTGGTAGAGGCTGCGGTAGACGTAGTCGAGGCAGATCAGCGGCATGAAGTTGAAGCCGTTGGCCGTCACGCGAAACAGGGGGAAGACCTTCCCCCGGTAGAGATCGAGCAAGGGGTCGAGCTTTTCTTCGCCGACGAAGGGGTGGCTCTTGGCGAGGCAGAAGACGCGCAGGCGCCCGTCTTTTTCCTTCACCGCCACGACGGCCCAGTTGACGGGGACCCCCTCGATGTCCCCCGAGTCGAGGTCGTCGAGGAGGGAAGCGAGGGCCTCTTCGTTGTCGGCGCGGTAGCGCTCGAGGGTGGCGCGGTAGTCGGAGAGGCGGGTGTGCTCGACGCCGAACATCGTCACGGTGTTGGGGCGAAAGCGGGCGCGGATCAACTCCAGCGCCTCTTCGACGCAGGCCGAGGGCATCGTCGATTCGGGCAGGACGAGGAAATGGATCTTCTTCAGGTTCCCTTCCCCCTTTGCCACCAGGTCGAGGACCGAGTGCACCTTGCTCCACTGGCTCGTCGGGTCCGAAAGACGGCAGGCGGACTCGTCGCTCCCCAGGGGATTGGGGATCTGGGCGAGCATGCAGTGCAGGTGATGTCCCCGGGGGAGCTCGATGTTGAGGCTCTTCTCGACAATGTGAAACATGGCGATCAGGGCTCTCCCACCGGGCACATGAGGGGGGCGTCGGGGGAGCACGGCGCGTCGGCGTGAATCTCTCGCGCAGGCCAGGCGAGATCGGGGAAGAGGCGGGTGAGGATGTGACGGGCGCCCGGGGGGAGGTCGAGATCCGCAAGGCGGGCCTTCTCCATCCAGACCGCCTCGGTGCATTCGGCGCCGTCGGGCCTGAGCTCCCCACTGAGGGGAGAGGCGCGGTAGTAGAGGATGACGAAGTGGTCGTCATTGTCGCCGACCCTGATGTGCTCGAAGACGTCGATGAGCCCCTCGATGCGCACCTCGATCCCGACCTCCTCGAAGACCTCGCGGTGCAGCGCCGCCAATATCGACTCGCCGTGATCGATCTTCCCCCCCGGCATCACCCACTGGCCGCAGAACGGTTCGACGCAGCGCCGGGTAAGGAGGATGCGTTCGTGCTCGTCGACGATGCAGGCGACCACGGAGGTTTTGATATGTTGCTTTTTGAAATCCATTCAAGAGGGTATCGGGCTTCAGGTTTCAGGTCCCAGGTTAGAACCTGAAACCCGAAACCTGAAACCTGGAACCCGGCTCCTTATTTTTTCTGTCTCTGAATCGCCGCAATCCTCATCCGCAGGGCGTTGAGCTTGATGAACCCTTCGGCGTCGGCCTGGTTGTAGACCTGGTCGGCTTCAAAGGTGGCGAAGTCGACGTTGAAGAGCGAGTCGGTCTTCGAGTCGCGTCCCACCACGCGGCAGTGCCCCTTGTAGAGCTTGATGCGGGCGATGCCGTTGACGGTCTGCTGGGTCTGGTCGATGAGGGTCTGCAGCGCGTTGCGCTCGGGGGAGAACCAGTAGCCGTTGTAAATCATCGAGGCGTAGCGCGGCATCAGGGAGTCGCGCAGGTGCATGACCTCGCGGTCCATGGTGATCGACTCGACGGCGCGGTGCGCCTCCTCCAGAATGGTGCCGCCGGGGGTCTCGTACACGCCGCGGCTCTTCATCCCGACGTAGCGGTTCTCCAGCAGGTCGACGCGGCCGATGCCGTGCCTGCCGCCGAGCTCGTTGAGCTTCGCCAGGAGCTTGGCCGGGGAGAGGCGCTCTCCGTTGACGGCGACGGCGTCCCCCTTCTCGAACTCGATCTCGACGTATTCGGGCTCGTCGGGTGCGTCCTCGGGGCGCTTGGTGAGGACGTACATCTCTTCGGGGGCCTCGGCCCAGGGGTTCTCCAGGATCGCCCCCTCGAAGGAGATGTGCAGCAGGTTGCGGTCCGAGCTCCAGGGAAACTTCTTGCTCGTCGGCACGGGGATGCCGTGCTTCTGGGCATATTCCTCAAGGGCGGTGCGGCTCTTCAGGTCCCACTCGCGCCAGGGGGCGATGACGGTGATCGCCGGGTCGAAGTGGTAGTAGGCGAGCTCGAAGCGCACCTGATCGTTCCCCTTGCCGGTGGCGCCGTGGGAGACGGCGTCGGCCCCTTCCTTGGCGGCGATCTCCATCTGCGCCTTGGCGATCAGCGGCCGGGCGATGGAGGTCCCCAGGAAGTAGCGCCCCTCGTAGATGGCGTTGGCGCGGAACATCGGGAAGACGAAGTCGCGGGTGAACTCCTCCTTCAAATCGACGATGTAGCTCTTGCTGGCGCCTGTTTTTTTCGCCTTCTCGGGGATGAAGTCGAGCTCTTCGCCTTGACCCAGGTCGGCCGAGTAGGCGATGACCTCGCAGCCGTATTCCTCGACGAGCCACTTGAGGATGATGGAGGTGTCGAGTCCACCCGAGTAGGCGAGGACGGCCTTTTTGACGGAACCCTTCTTGGACATGGAAATGACTCCTTTAGTAAGTGCAGGCACGAGGCGCGAGGCACGAGGCCCGAGGATGAAATAGTTTTTCCTAGAGCCCAGCGCCTATTGCCCAGAGCCTAGATTTTAACAACATAGGTATCGGCGATCTTGTCGTGCAACCCCTGCTTCTCTTTGGTGAAGGCGACCATGAGGTAGCCGATGCCGAGGAGGATGCCGGAGAGAAACTTCCCTAGAACTTCGCGCAGGGCGGCGCGGCCGTAGGAGACGTCGCCCCCGTCGGTGCGGATGACCTTGATCTTGAGAGCCATCTTTCCGGGGGTCTGACCGCAGTAGCCGGTGAAGTAGACATAATAGGTGATCGCCAGCACCGTGCCGAAGAGGCGCGCGATCGATTCGATGAGACGGGGATCGGGGTCGGTGATCCCCTGAACGATCAGGGCGAGGACGAACCCGAGGACGAACTGCAGCACCGTCACGGCCACCGAGTCGAGGAGAAACGCCGCGACACGCACCCAGAACCCCGCCCTCGGCAAGGAGAGCTGCGACGAAGGCGCCTCCGGCGGCGCTGCAGCGCCGGCGGAAGCCTCGCTGCCGGGCAGGGAGAAACTGCGCTTGCAGCGCGGGCAGGTCGCCTCGGTCGTGCCGGGGGGAATCCTGCTCGAATCGGTCTCTTTTTCGTAGCCACAGTAGGGGCAGGAGATGGTCATGACATCAACGTCGCCATGATCGCCTTCTGGACGTGGAGGCGGTTTTCGGCTTCGTCGAAGACGACGGAGTGCGGCCCCTCGATGACCTCGTCGGTGATCTCTTCGTCGCGGTGGGCCGGCAGGCAGTGCAGAACGACGCAGCGGGGATCGGCCAGCTTCAGCAGGTCGCCGTTGATCTGGTATCCCTTGAAGGCCTTGGCGCGCTCCTTCTGCTCGGCTTCCTGCCCCATGCTCGCCCACACGTCGGTGTTCAGGACGTGGGCGCCCCGGGCCGCTTCGGCCGGATCGGTGGTGTAGACGATGCGCGCGCCCATCCCCTTCGCCCGCTCCATCACCCGCTCGTCGGGGCGATACCCTTCGGGGGTCGCCACCCTGAGCTCGAAGCCGAAGACGGCGGCGGCGTTGATCCAGCTGTTGGCCATGTTGTTGCCGTCGCCGATCCAGCAGTAGGTCAGCCCGCTCCAGGCCTCCCCTTTGTGCTCGATGACGGTGAAGAGATCGGCCATCACCTGGCAGGGGTGGTACATGTCGGTGAGACCGTTGATGACCGGCACGTCGGACCAGCGGGCGAGCTCCTCCACCCCTTCCTGGGAGAAGGTGCGGATCATGATGCCGTCGACGTAGCGCGACATGACGCGCCCGGTGTCCTTGATCGGTTCGCCGCGCCCGATCTGGGTCGTCCCCGACGACAAAAAGAGAGCGTGCCCGCCGAGCTGGTACATCCCGACCTCGAAGGAGACGCGGGTGCGGGTCGAGCTCTTCTCGAAGATCATCCCCAGCGTTTTGCCCGCCAGGAGCCGGTGCTCCTCCCCCCGCTTCTGTTTCGCCTTGAGCTCGGCCGTCAGGTCGAAGATCGCGAGCAGATCGTCGCGGGACCAGTCGGCCAGGGACAGAAAGTCTTTTTTCACGGCATATCTCCCAGGTTCAAAATTCAAATGCAGTTTAACCGCGGAGAGCGCGGAGGACGCGGAGAGAAACTAAAATCTCAAAAGATTTTCTCCGCGTCCTCCGCGATCTCCGCGGTAAATATTAGTCTTTGATCTCCGCCAATATCCCATCCAGAATCCCCATCGCCTCGTCGATCTCCTCCTTCGTGACGATGAGGGGGGGAACGAAGCGCAGGACCTTGCCGGCGGTGACGTTGATGAGGAGGCCGCGGCGAAGCGCCTCCTTCACGATCTCGCCCCCGTCGATGGTCAGCTCCATGCCGAGGATGAGGCCGCGGCCTCGCACCGAGGCGATGAAGGGGTAGCGATCCCGCAGCGCCTCCAGACGCGAGCGCAGATAGTCGCCCATGGCCCGGCAGTTGTCAAGGACGCCGTCCTCCAGCATTGTGCGCATCGCCGCAAGGGCGGCGGCCGTCATGAGGGGGTTGCCGCCGAAGGTCGAGCCGTGGGTGCCGGGGCCGAGGTGCGCGGCGAGCTCCTCGGTGGTCACCATGGCCCCGATGGGGGGGCCGCCGGCGAGCGCCTTGGCGAGGGTGAGGATGTCTGGGGCGACCCCCTCCTGCTCGTAGGCGAATAGAGAGCCGGTGCGGCCGCAGCCGACCTGAACCTCGTCGAAGACGAGGAGAAGCCCCAACTCGTCGCACAGCTCGCGCACCGCCTTGAGATAGCCGGGGGGAGGGACGTTGACCCCCCCCTCGCCCTGGACCGGCTCGAGCATGACGGCGCAGACGGAGGGGCCTGCAGCGGCGCGCATCGCCTCGATGTCGCCGAAGGGGACGTAGCGGAAACCGGGGACGACGGGGGTGAAGCCGTCGCGGATGCGCTCCTGCCCGGTGGCGCTGATGGTGCCGATGGTGCGGCCGTGAAAGGAGGCGAGGGCCGTAATCACCTCGAAGCACGACTCCCCCTTTTTCGCCCGGCTGCGCTTGCGCACCAGCTTCATCGCCGCCTCGTTCGCCTCGGCTCCGGAGTTGCAGAAGAAGACGCGGTCGCCGAAGGAGTGGGCGCACAGCAGCTCGGCCAGCTCGATCTGGTTGGGGATGTGATAGTAGTTGGAGCAGTGCAGGAGCCTGCCTGCCTGCTCCTGCAGGGCCGCGACGACCTTGGGGTGACAGTGCCCCAGGTTGTTCACCGCCACCCCGGCGAGAAAGTCGAGGTAGCTCTTGCCGTCCACGTCCCACAGGCGGCACCCCTCACCCCGATCCGCCACCAGCGGATAGCGGCCGTAGGTGGCCATGACGTGCTTGTCGCCCCGGGCGATCCAGTCGGAAGAATTCATTTTTTAACCTCAAAAAGGGTATCAGGTTCCGGGTGTCGGGTTCCAGGTTTGAGGATTATCCCGATACCCGGAGCCCGATACCTGAAACCCGCAGTTAGAACCTCGCGATCGCCGTGCCGATCCCCTTGTCCGTGAAGATCTCCAGCAGGCAGGCGTGCTCCATGCGGCCGTCGACGATGTGGGTCTTGTGGACCCCTTCCTCCACGGCGTCGAGGCAGCAGTTGACCTTGGGGATCATCCCGCCGGAGATGGTGCCGTCGTTGATGAGATCGGGGACGCGGGTGACGTCGATGGTGGAGATGAGGCGTCCCTCCTTGTCCTTGACCCCCTCCACGTCGGTCAAGAGGATGAGCTTTTCGGCCCGCAGCGCCCCGGCGATCTTGCCGGCGACCAGGTCGGCGTTGATGTTGTACGTTTCGCCGTTGAGGCCGACACCGACCGGTGCGATGACGGGGATGAAGTCGGCCTCTTCCAGGGCGGAGATGACCGAGGCGCTCACGCTCTCGACCTCGCCGACCATCCCCACGTCGATGATCTCGGGGGTGAGGGTGTCGGGGTTGACGGCGGTCATCTCGAGCTTGCGGGCGAGAAGGAGCTGGCCGTCCTTGCCGGAGAGCCCGACGGCCTTGCCGCCGTGGCGGTTGATGTTGCCGACGATCTCCTTGTTCACCTTGCCGACGAGGACCATCTCGACCACGTCCATCGTCTCGGAGTCGGTGACCCGCATCCCCTGCACGAAGCGCGACTCCTTTCCCATCGCCTTCAGGACCTTGCCGATCTGCGGGCCGCCGCCGTGCACCACCACCGGATTGAGGCCGATGTACTTCATCAGCACCACGTCCTGGGCGAAGCTCTCCTTGAGGCGCTCCTCCACCATGGCGTTGCCGCCGTACTTGATGACGATCGTCTTGTTGTAGAAGCGCCGGATCCACGGCAGCGCTTCCATGAGGATATTGGCTTTGTCGATGAGCTCTTGCATAAGAATCTCCAGGTATCAGGTATCAGGTATCAGGGTAGGAGGAACAGGTCTTGCCTGACCTGAAACCTGAAGCCTGATTCCTATAGAATGTACCGCGCCAGATCCTCGTCGCCGGCGATGTCGTCGAGGCGCTCGCGCACGTAGGCGGCGTCGATCTCGATGCGCTTGTCCTGGCGCTCGGGGGCGTCGAAGGAGAGATCCTCCAGCAGCTTCTCCAGAATGGTGTGGAGGCGCCGCGCCCCGATGTTCTCGGTGCGCTCGTTGACGGCGGTGGCGGTGCGGGCGATCTCGTGAACGGCGTCCTCCTTGAAGACGAGCTCGATGTTCTCGGTCTGCATCAGCGCGGTGTACTGGCGGATGAGGGCGTTTCTCGGCTCGGTGAGGATACGCACGAACTCGGCCTCGCCCAGGCTCTCGAGCTCCACCCGGATGGGGAAGCGCCCCTGGAGCTCGGGGATGAGGTCCGAGGGCTTGGAGACGTGGAAGGCCCCGGCGGCGATGAAGAGGATGTGGTCGGTCTTCACCGGGCCGTACTTGGTGTTGACGGTGCTCCCCTCGACGATGGGGAGGATGTCGCGCTGCACCCCCTCGCGGGAGACCTCGGGGCCGTGGCCCCCCTCGCGGCTGGCGATCTTGTCGATCTCGTCGATGAAGATGATGCCGCTTTGCTGGGTTCGCTCCTTGGCCAGGGTGTGAACCTTGTCCATGTCGACGAGCTTTTCGGCCTCGGCGGCGATGAGGAGCTCGCGCGCCTCGAAGACCTTCATGCGGCGGCGCTTGGTCTTTTTGGGGAAGAGGTTGCCGAACATCTCCTTGATGTTGATCCCCATCTCCTCGGTCCCCTGGGGGCCGAAGATCTGCATGCTCGGCATCTGGATGTCGGTCGTCTCCACCTCGACGAAGCGGTCGTTGAGAGACCCCAGCCGCAGCAGCTTGCGCAGCTTCTCGCGCGTCCCTTCCTTGCCTTCCCCCTCGCCCGTCGGTTCGCCGGGCAGGAGCAGATCGAGGAGACGCTCTTCTGCGAGATCTTCGGCCTTGACCCGAACGGCGGTGGCCTCCTCTTCCTTGACCATGAGGATGGCGAGCTCGACCAGGTCGCGCACCATGCTCTCCACGTCGCGCCCGACGTAGCCGACCTCGGTGAACTTGCTCGCCTCGACCTTGACGAAGGGGGCCTGGGCGAGCTTGGCGAGGCGGCGGGCGATCTCGGTCTTGCCGACGCCGGTGGGGCCGATCATGATGATGTTCTTCGGAGCGATCTCGTCGCGCAGCTCGGCGGGGACCTGCTGACGGCGCCAGCGGTTGCGCAGGGCGACGGCGACGGCGCGCTTGGCCCCTTTCTGGCCGATGATGTAGCGGTCGAGCTCCGAGACGATTTCGCGGGGGGTAAAGCTGTTCACTATAGGGCCTCCACGGCGATCCGGTCGTTGGTGTAGATGCAGATCCCGGCGGCGATCTTCATCGCCTCCTCGACGATCTGCCGGGCGGGCAGCGCGCTGTGGTTCGCCAGGGCGCGGGCCGCCGCCAGGGCGAAGGCGCCGCCCGAGCCGATGGCCGCCACGCCGTCGTCGGGCTCGATGACGTCTCCGGCCCCGGACAGAACAAGCGTGTTGTCCTTGTCCGCCACGATGAGAAGGGCTTCCAGGCGGCGCAGGATGCGGTCGGTGCGCCAGTCTTTGGCCAGCGCCACGGCCGCCCGGGGGAGGTTGCCGCGGAACTCCTGGAGCTTGGCGTCGAATTTTTCGAAGAGGGTGAAGGCGTCGGCGGTGCTCCCGGCGAAGCCGGCCAGAACCTGATCGTTGTACATGCGGCGGATCTTGCGGGCGCCGTGCTTCATGACCGTCTGCCCGAGGGTCACCTGCCCGTCTCCGGCCAGGGCGACCTCGCCGTCCCTGCGCACGCAGACGATTGTCGTTCCGTCAAACATCGATTGTCTCCAGGGCGGCAGTGTCTTCACTCTGCGCCGAAGGTTTAAGTGCAATAGTTCAGCAGAGGGTGGAAAAGGGCTCGCGCCCGACGCCATGAACCCATCCCTGGGGCGCCAGGCACCCTTACGCGTGAGCGCCCCGAGACCCTTGGCGAACGGCTTACGTTTAAATGTCCAATTTAACCACAAAGTCACAGAGGCTGAAGGGGACTCCCCCGCACTCTGTGACTTTTTTGATTTGCCGTGCCAAGTCCCCCTTTGGCAAAGGGGGATTCAGGGGGATTTGTCTGAATGAGGTCGCCGTGAGGAAATCCCCCTCAGCCCCCCTTTTTCAAGGGGGGAATGCTCTGCCAAGGCTAACCGAGCCTGCTGCGAAGGAGCTCCTGCGCAGCGGCGAGGGCTTCGCCGATCTTTCCGGGCTCGCTCCCACCGGCCTGCGCCAGGTCGGGGCGCCCCCCTCCTTTGCCGCCGACGATCTCGGCGAGGGGGCGGATGAGGTCGCCGGCCTTGACGCGTCCGGCCAGATCCTTGGTGACGGCGACCAGAAGGTTCGCCTTGCCGTCGCTCTCGGAGGCGAGGACGACGACGCCGGAGCCGAGGCGCTCGCGAAGCTGGTCGGAGAGCTCGCGCAGGAGCTTGCCGTCGCCCTTCTCGACGCGCTCGGCCAGAAGCTTCACCCCGGCGACGTCGCGCGCCCTGGCGAGCATGTCGCCCGCCTGCCCGGCGCTGAGCTTGCCTTGCAGCGACTCCATCTCGCGCTCCAGCTCGCGCTGGCGCTCGAGCATCTTCTGCAGGCGGTTCTCGATCTGCTGCCGGTCGCTCTTGAGCAGATCGGCGACGCGGCCGATGGCGGCCTCCTGGCGGTGAACGATCTCCAGAGCCTTTGCGCCGGTGACCGCCTCGATGCGGCGCACCCCGGCGGCGATGCCGGTCTCCTGGACGATCTTGAAGAGGCCGATGTCGCCGGCCGCACGGATGTGGGTGCCGCCGCACAGCTCCATGCTCACGTCCCCCACCCGCACGACGCGCACCTTCTCGCCGTATTTTTCGCCGAAAAGGGCCATGGCGCCGGCGGCGATGGCCGCCTCGGGTTCCATCTCCTGCGTCGAGACGGCGGCGTTCTCGCGGATGCGGCGGTTGACCTCCACTTCCACCCGGCGCAGCTCCTCGGGGGAGACGGGGGTGAAGTGGGTGAAGTCGAAGCGCATCCGCTCGGGGGAGACGAGAGAGCCGGCCTGCTTGATGTGATCGCCGAGCACCTCGCGCAGCACCGCGTGCAGCAGGTGGGTGGCGGTGTGGTTGAGGGCGGTCGCCTGGCGGGCCTCGGCGTCGACCTCGAGGCGGGCCTTCTCGCCGGTGCGCACCGTCCCCGAGACGACCTCGCCGACGTGGACGGTGAGCTCGTTCAGGGGCTTCTTGGCGTCGACGATGCGCACCACCGCGCCGGGGGTGTGCAACTCGCCGCGGTCGCCGACCTGCCCCCCCGATTCGCCGTAGAAGGGGGTGGAGGCGGTGACGATCTCGACCTTCTGTCCGGCTTCGGCGGCGCTCATCGGCGCGCCGTCGACGAGCAGGGCCGTGATCTCGGCCTCGTCGCTGAGACGGTCGTAGCCGGTGAAGGCGCTTCGAATCCCTTCCTCGACCAGTTGGCGGTAGACGGGGGCGAGGCTCTCCTCCCCCGATCCCTTCCAGTGCTCGCGGGCCTGGCGGCGCTGGCGCTCCATGCACGCCTCGAAGCCGCCCTCGTCGAGGGTGATCCCCTCCTTCTCGACGATGTCGGCGGTCAGGTCGACGGGGAAGCCGAAGGTGTCGTAGAGGCGAAAGACGACCTCGCCCGGAAGGACGCTCGATCCGCCGCCGCGCAGCTTCTCGACCTCTTCGGTGAGGATGGCGAGGCCGCGGTCGAGGGTCTCGGCGAAGCGCTCCTCTTCGATGCGGATCACCTTTTTGACGTAGTCCTGCCGCCCGAGGAGGGAGGGGTAGGCGTCGCCGAGGATGGCGTTGACCGCATCGACGGTGCGGTAGAGCATCGGCTCGGCGAAGCCGAGCATCTTGGCATGGCGGGCGGCGCGTCGCATGATGCGGCGCAGCACGTAGCCGCGCCCCTCGTTGCTCGGCAGCACGCCGTCGCAGATGAGGAAGGTGACGGCGCGCGAGTGGTCGGCGATGACGCGCATCGAGACGTCGTCGCGCTCGTCGGCGCCGTAGCGCTTGCCCGAGAGGGTCTCGACGTGGCGGATGATCCCCTGCAGCAGGTCGGTGTCGTAGTTCGATTTGACCCCCTGCATGACGGTGGAGATGCGCTCGAGCCCCATACCGGTGTCGACGGAGGGCTTGGGGAGAGGCGTCAGCGTCCCGTCCAAGCTGCGGTCGAACTGCATGAAGACGTTGTTCCAGATCTCCATGTAGCGGTCGCAGTCGCAGCCGACGGCGCACTCGGGGGCGCCGCAGCCGACCTCGGGGCCGTTGTCCCAGAAGATCTCGGTGCACGGGCCGCAGGGGCCGGTGTCCCCCATCGACCAGAAGTTGTCCTTCTCGCCGAAGCGGAAGATCCGATCGCGCGGAACCCCTTCCTGCTCGTGCCAGATGTCGGCGGCTTCGTCGTCGTCGGTGTAGACCGTGACGTAGAGGCGGCTCTTGTCGAGCTTCATCTCCACCGTGAGAAACTCCCACGCGAAGGCGATCGCCTCTTTCTTGAAGTAGTCGCCGAAGGAGAAGTTCCCCAGCATCTCGAAGAAGGTGTGGTGGCGGGCGGTGCGCCCGACGTTCTCCAGGTCGTTGTGCTTTCCGCCGGCGCGCACGCACTTCTGCGAGGAGGCGGCCCGCACGTAGTCGCGCTTCTCGCGGCCGAGGAAGAGGTCCTTGAACTGGTTCATCCCGGCGTTGGCGAAAAGCAGGGTCGGGTCGTTCTGGGGGATGAGGGAGGAGGAGGGGACGACGGCGTGTCCCCGCTCCTCGAAGTATTTCAGGAATCGGCTGCGGATTTCGTTTCCGGTCATCATGGGCGCTCGGAACTACCTTTCTTCTTTCAGAATAGAGAGCACGAGGGAGAGTGTAAACCCCCGGCGCAGAAAATAGTGGACGACCCGTCGCCGCTCGCGCGCGTCGGCCTCCGCATAGCGAAAACCGGGATAGCGCCGCTCGACAAGAGCGCGAAGCAGGTCCTCTTCGGGGAAGTCGAGCTGCGCTTCACCAAGAGCGGTGTGCGCCTCGTCCTCGTCGATGCCGCGGGCGCTCAGATCGGCCAGGACGCGCGGACCGACGGCGCGCCCATGCGCCAGGAGCTGGCGGGCGCGAAGCCGTGCAAAGCGCGCATCGTCGAGGTACCCCCACCCGCGGCAGCGCCCGATCGCCTCGGCGATCGCCTCGCCTTCGAAACCGCGCCTCCGCAGCGCCGCGGCGAGCTCCGCCTCGCGTCGCTCGCGCGCCTTCAGAAGGCGCAGCGCCGCCTGCGTTGCCTCAGGCGCGTTCGATGGTGAGGTCATCCTCGCCTTCGCTCGTCCCCTCCTTCTCGAAGTCGTCCCAGGAGAGATCCGACGTCGAGGAGATGCCGGAGAACTTGAGCTTGAAGTCGTCGGGGTTGGAGCTTTGGCGCAGCGCCTCCTCGAAGGTGATGAGCTTCTTCTTCACCAGGCTCATCAGCGACTGGTCGAAGGTCTGCATGCCGTACGAGACGTACCCCTGCTGCATGGTGTCGCGCAGCAGTTTCGTCTTCTCCTTGTCGTCGATGAGCTCGCGGGTGCGGGCCGTCGAGACCATGACCTCCACCGCCGGAACGCGCCCCTTGCCGTCGGCCCGCGGGACGAGGCGCTGGGAGATGATTCCCTTGATGACCGCCGAGAGCTGCAGGCGCACCTGGCGCTGCTGGTAGGGGGGGAAAACGGAGATGATGCGGTTGATCGTCTCGGGGGCGTCGATGGTGTGCAGCGACGACAGGACGAGGTGCCCCGTCTCGGCGGCGGTCAACGCCGTCTCGATCGTCTCGTGATCGCGCATCTCCCCCACCAGGATGACGTCCGGGTCCTGCCGCAGGGCGCTCTTGAGCGCCACGCCGAAGCTGTCGGTGTCGAAGCCGACCTCGCGCTGGTTGATGATGCTCTTTTTGTCGCGGTGCAGAAACTCGATGGGGTCTTCGATGGTGACGATGTGCTCGGTGCGCTGGTTGTTGATGTAGTCGATGAGCGCCGCCAGCGTCGTCGACTTGCCCGAACCGGTCGCCCCCGTCACCAGGATGAGGCCGCGCTTCTCGGCGGCGATCTTCTTGAGCACCGGCGGCAGCAGCAGCTCGTCGACCCCCAGAATTTCGTAGGGGATGGCGCGAAGCACCAGAGAGACCGTCCCTCGCTGCGAGAAGGCGTTGACGCGAAAGCGCCCCAGCCCCGGGACGCCGTAGGCGAGGTCGGCTTCCTTGGCCTCCTCGAAGCGCGCCTTCTGTCGATCGTTCATGATCTCCATGGCCATCTTGCGGGTCAGATCGGGGCTGATCCGGGGGGCCTTGGGCAGGGGGCGCAGCGCCCCGTCGATGCGGTAGATCGGCGGCAGACCCGCCTTGATGTGGATGTCGGAGGCGCGGGCCTTGAGGGCGACGGCGAGGATGTCGGCCAGCTCCATCGACTTACTCCTGCGCCGCGCCGGGGGCGGGGGGGATCAGGCCGAAGTGGGCCCGGATCTTCTCCTCGATCGCCTGGGCCGTCTCGGGGTGTTCCTTCAGGAACTGCTTGGCGTTCTCGCGCCCCTGGCCGATCCTCTCCCCCTCGAAGGAGTACCAGGCGCCGCTCTTCTCCACGATGTTGTTGTCCGACCCCAGATCGAGCAGGTCCCCCTCGCGGCTGATGCCGGTGCCGTACATGATGTCGAACTCGGCTTCCTTGAAGGGGGGGGCGGTCTTGTTCTTGACGACCTTCACCCGGGTGCGGCTGCCGATGACGTCCTGGCCCTGCTTGAGCGAGGCGGTCTTGCGGATGTCCATGCGCACCGAGGCGTAGAATTTGAGGGCGTTGCCGCCGGTGGTCGTCTCGGGGTTGCCGAACATGACGCCGATCTTCATGCGGATCTGGTTGATGAAGATGACGCAGCAGTTCGACTTGCTGATGGTGCCGGTGAGCTTGCGCAGCGCCTGCGACATGAGGCGGGCCTGCAGACCCATGTGCGAGTCCCCCATCTCCCCCTCGATCTCGGCGCGGGGGACGAGGGCGGCGACGGAGTCGACGACCAGCACGTCGATGGCGCCGCTGCGCACCAGGACCTCGGTGATCTCCAGGGCCTGCTCGCCGGTGTCGGGCTGCGAGACGAGCAGGTCGTCGGTCTTCACCCCGAGTTTGCGGGCGTAGTGGATGTCGAGGGCGTGCTCGGCGTCGACGAAGGCGGCGATCCCCCCCTTCTTCTGCGCCTCGGCGACGATGTGCAGCGCCAGGGTCGTTTTGCCCGACGACTCGGGGCCGAAGATCTCGATGATGCGACCGCGCGGGACGCCGCCGACCCCCAGGGCGATGTCAAGGCCGAGGGCCCCGGTGGGGATCGTCTGGATGTCGGGGAGGGGAGCATCCTCACCCAGGCGCATGATGCTCCCCTTGCCGAACTGTTTCTCGATCTGACCCATCGCCAGATCGATGGCCCTGGCCCGGTTGCTTTCTGCCATGAGAATGTCCTCCGAAATCGATAAAGGCCGGCGGGGAAGATCCCTCAGCGGCCGAGGTGAACGGTCTTGCGGGGGAGGTGGGCGGCGCCGGCCGGTTGCAGGCGGCTCTCGTAGAGGACCACCGAATCGACCTGCAGGACCCCCCCCTCGATCTGCCGGTATCTGCCGAGATCGGCTCCCGAGCGGAGGCGGTCCCGGCTGCGCCCCAGCGTCAGGTGGGGCGAGAAGGGGCGCTCCTCGCGGGGGAATCCGGCTCTGTCGAGCGCCTCTTCCAGGTCGGCGTAGAGCCCCTTCAGGGGCGCCCCGTCGACCCCGAGCCAGAAGACCCGCGGCCGGGCGGCCGAGGGGAAGGCGCCGACCCCCCTGAACCGCAGCGTGAAAGGGGGATGCAAACGCCCTACCGATAGCACAACATCCCCTATTTTTTCAAGGGATTCTTCCGAAACGTCCCCGAAAAACCGCAGGGTGAGATGCATCGTTTCGGGGCGCACCCAGCGCACCCCGGGGAACTGCGCGGCCAGCTCGTCGCGGATCTCGATCACCCGGCTTCGAACCTCGTCGCAGAGGGGTATGGCGAGAAAGGTGCGGATCATCACCTTAGACCTGCACCCCAACCAGATACCGCCTCAGCCACTCCAGCCCCATGCACGCCGCCATGGTGCGGATGCGGTCGCGGTCGCCGCTGAAGCGATAGCCCTTGACCTGCTCGAAATCGGGGGCGGCCAGGGCGAAGAAGACCGTCCCCACCGGCTTTTCGGGGGTGCCGCCTGCGGGGCCGGCGATGCCGGTGATCGACAGGGCGAGGTCGGTGCCGGCGGCGCGGCGCATCCCTGTGGCCATGGCGAGGGCGCACGCCTCGCTCACCGCCCCGTCGTCCCGCAGAACGTCCGCCGGGACGCCGAGCCAGTCGGCCTTGGCCGAGTTGGCGTAGACGACGGCGCCGCGCTCCAGAAAGGCCGAGGAGCCCGGGATGTCGGTGAGGCGGGCGCAGATGAGCCCCCCTGTGCACGATTCGGCCAGCGACAGGGTGAGCCCCGAGGCGCAAAGGAGGCGCGCCACGTTGCCGGCGAGGGTCTCCTCACCTACGGCGACGATGTGGTCGGCCAGAGCCCGCCGGATGGGGACGTCGGCCCGGTCGAGAAGTTCGTCGGCGTCGCCGCCCCGGGCGCGAAGCTTCAGGTGCACCAGCGGAAAATCGACGCCGAAGGCGATCTGCACCCCTTCGGGGAGGGGGGCGGCGGCGACGATCCTCTCCACCTCCGGCTCGGGGACGCCGAAGATCTTGAAGATCCGCTCGCGCCCCGGCGGCAGATCGCCGCAGCGCTCCACCATGCGCGGCAGGACCGATTCGCCGAGCATCGCCTCCATCTCGGCGGG